>NZ_JBSFTS010000005.1:0-298415 GCF_053591375.1 Streptomyces sp. NPDC003034 | reverse complement strand
AATCGGGTCCACACACACTTAGAGCGGGACAACCAGGTCGGAATAAGACCGGTCGTCCACAACGTCCTCGCTGTGTAAGTTGCCTGCAAGCACCCAAAGAGGCCTCACAGGTCTTTTTCAAAGGAACCTCATCCACCGAAATGGACGGGGTATCAACTTCTGGCGTTGATTTTTGGCACGCTGTTGAGTTCTCAAGGAACGGACGCTTCCTTTGTACTCACCTCAGCACATCGGCTGCGGCTTTCCTCCGGGCTTCGTTCTGTGTTTCCGACTCTATCAGACTCTTTCGTGTCCGATCCCGGTCGAAGCGGGTTTCGCTTTCCAGGTTCCCGCTTTCGCGTTTCCCTTTCCGGCTGTTTCCAACCGTACCAGATCATTTCCTTGCCTAGCTTCTCGAAAGTCGCAATCGGCTTGGATTTGAATGGTGGCCGTTGGGGGCCTATGCCTTTCGGCGTTCCGCTACGTTAGCGCTTTCCCCATGCAGCTCATAATCGAGTCACTGGGCGGGAATTCGGGCATGCCGATGAAGACCCCGCCAGGGGTGCGTAGTAGGTAGTGGATTTTTCCGCTCCGGGTCTGCCGACAGCAGTGCCCCGGACCAAGCGGCTCGAACTACGTTATGCCTCCGTCCATGCCGAGTCAAGTTCGCCTGCGGCGCGGCACGTGCGCCCGGTAGCGGCTGACCGTGGGGTCGTCGGTGATCCAGAAGCGGTAGGGGTGGTGGGCGCCGGCGCCGCCCACTCCTGTGCGGGGGCCGCTGCTCAGCAGGTCGGGCGTAGTGGGGGTGCCGGTGAGGAGGGACAGCGGCGACTCGGGGCCCGCGCAGAGGTCGGTGCCGTCGAGGGAGCGGTCCACGTCCAGTGCGGTGGCGAGCCGGGCCGGGCCCTTGGCCAGTTCAGCCTGGTTTTTGGCCGAAAGTCGGCGTTTTGCGGCCAGCTCGGCGCCGACCGTGACCTCGCCGGCGCGGATCAGGACTCCGCTGGCGTGGTCCGCCGGGCCGCACACCAGGTTGAGGCTGAACCACATTCCGTAGATGAAGTAGACGTACGCGTGTCCGGGCGGACCGAACATCGAGGCGTTGCGTGCCGTGCGGCCCCGGTACGCGTGGGAGCCGGGATCCGCTTCTCCCTCGTACGCCTCGACCTCCGTGATGCGCAGTTCGAGAGGGCCCTGCGGCGTACGGCGGAGCAGGGTGCGGCCGAGCAGGTCGGGGGCAACGGTGAGGACCGGGCGGTCGAAGAAGGCCCGGGGCAGGGGCGTACGGTCGGGTCGCGCGCTCATCCGGTCGAGCGTAGTGGAAGGCGCGCACATGCAACCGGGGCCTATGGTTCCGCGTTCGTAGAGGTGTAGTCGCAAGATCCTTCAAGGGAGTCAAGCATGGGGTTCAAGAAGCTGTTCGCGAGCCTGGGTGCCGGTGGTGCGTCGGTGGACACCATCATCACCGAGCCGAACGTCGTGCCGGGCGGCATCGTCCAGGGAGAGGTCCGTATCCAGGGCGGATCCGTGGAGCAGCAGATCGAGGGGCTGTCCGTCGGTCTGCAGGCGCGGGTCGAGGTCGAGGGCGGCGAGCAGGAGCACAAGGAGGACATCGTCTTCACCAAGCAGCGCCTCGGCGGTGCCTTCCAGGTGCAGGCTGGCGCGGTCCACGTGGTGCCCTTCGGGCTGGAGATCCCCGCCGAGACGCCGATCACCCACTTCGGGGGCCGGCACCTGCACGGCATGAACATCGGGGTCAGCACCGAGCTGGAGATCGCGCGTGCGGTGGACGCCGGTGATCTCGACGCGGTCAATGTGCACCCGGTGCCGGCGCAGCAGGCGATCCTGGACGCCTTCCAGCAGCTGGGCTTCTCCTTCCGCAGTGCGGACATGGAGCGCGGGCACATCCGTGGGACGCGTCAGACGCTGCCCTTCTACCAGGAGATCGAGTTCCTGCCGCCGTCGCAGTACCGGGGGCTGAACCAGGTGGAGCTCACCTTCGTCTCGGACGGCCGTGAGATGGACGTCGTCCTGGAGATGGACAAGAAGCCGGGGCTGTTCAGCGAGGGCAGCGACACCTTCCGCTGCTTCCAGGTGGGCCTGCAGTCGTACCAGGGGACCGACTGGGTCGCGTACCTGAACCAGTGGATCGCCTCCGTGGGTTCCCAGCGCAACTGGTTCTAGCCTCCTAGGCTCCTGCTCGGACACGTTGTGCCGATGTGCCGATGTGTCGATGTGTCCATCGGTTCGAGCAGTTCGATCAGGAGGGTCAGCAGTGGCCGAGCAGAGCAGGGCGCCTCTTCCGCACGATTTCCACCCGGAGGTGCCCACCTTCACCGTGACCAGCGCGGATATCGCGCCGGGTGCGGATCTGGGCGACGCACAGCTCAAGGCGGGTGGGAACGTCTCGCCGCATTTGCGGTGGGAGGGGTTTCCCGAGGGCACGAAGAGTTTCGCCGTGACCTGCTTCGACCCGGACGCGCCGACGGGCAGCGGCTTCTGGCACTGGGTGCTCTTCGATCTGCCGGCTTCGGTCACGGAGCTGCCGGCCGGGGCGGGCAGTGGGAAGTCCGAGGGGCTGCCGGCGGGAGCCGTGCACGCACGGAACGATTACGGGACGAAGGATTTCGGCGGGGCGGCTCCGCCGGCCGGGGAGCGGCACCGGTACGTCTTCACCGTGTACGCGGTGGATCAGGAGAAGCTCGGTCCCGGCAGCGATGCCTCTCCCGCAGCGGTCGGCTTCAATCTGCGGTTCCACACGCTCGGGCGGGCTCAGCTGATCGCTGAGTACGAGTCTCCCGCGAGCTGATCCTTCTCCGAGCGTTTGCCCGGTCCTGGTCTAAAGACGGCCAGGACCGGGCATTTTTATTGCGTTGTCCCGCGTGACGAGCGCGGCCAGAGTGGTCGCGGGCCCTGCCGCCAGGGTGGTCGCGGGCCTGCACACGGAGGTGGGCGAGATGCGGGACACGCTGGTACTGAACGCGAGCTTCGAGCCGCTGTCGACGGTGACGCTGAACCGGGCGGTGGTCCTGGTGCTGCAGGACAAGGCCGTCGTCGAGCAGTCGCATCCCGAACTGCGTGTGCGGGCGGCCACCATGGACCTTCCGATGCCGCGGGTGATCAGGCTCTGCCGGTACGTCCGGGTGCCCTTCCGAAGACACGCTCCTTGGTCGCGGAGGGGGGTGCTGATCCGGGACCAGCACCGGTGCGCGTACTGCGGGAAACGCGCGACGACCGTGGATCACGTGCTGCCCCGTGCGCAGGGGGGCGGGGACACCTGGCTGAACACGGTGGCCTCCTGCGCCGAGGACAATCACCGCAAGGCGGCCCGGACCCCTGAGGAGGCGGGCATGCCGCTGCTCAGGAAGCCCTTCGTGCCGTCTCCGGGGGACGCCATGCTGCTCGCGCTGGGGGTGGCGGGGCGGGAGGCGCTGCCGGAGTGGCTGGAGCGGTCCGCCTAGGGTCTCCCGCCCCGCCCCGCCCCGCCCCGCTCCCCCACCCGCTCCGTTCGTAGCCCCGCGCGGCCGCGCGGGGTTACGTAACGCTGGGCGACTCAACCGGACTGCGTAGCCGGGGCTACGTCGCTCAGTGGAGCAGCAGCTGGACGATGGCGAGGATGCCGACCACCACGATGACCGTACGCAGGACGGTCGGCGGGAGGCGGCGGCCGACCTTGGCGCCGATCTGGCCGCCGAGGGTGGAGCCGGCCGCGATGAGGAGGACCGCCGTCCAGTTGAATTCGGCGACGAAGAGGAAGACGACCGCCGCGATGCCGTTCACCAGGGCCGCGACGACGTTCTTCACGGCGTTGATCCGTTGCAGGTCCTCGTGGAGCAGCAGGCCCATCAGGCCGAGGTAGAGCACGCCCTGGGCGGCCCCGAAGTAGCCGCCGTACGCGCTGGAGAGCAGCATTCCGGACAGCAGGGCGCGGCCGCCGTCGTGGTGGCCGGTGTCGCCGTCGGCGGCCTCCTGGCGCCGGCGCAGTGCGGCGGCGAGCCGGGGCTGGAGGACGACGAGCACGAGGGCGAGTCCGATGAGGACGGGCACGATCGTGTCGAAGGACTCGGGCGGCAGGGTCAGGAGCAGGACGGCTCCCGCGAGTCCGCCGACGAGTGAGACGGCGCCGAGCCGCAGGATGCGGGCGCGCTGTCCCTGGAGTTCCTTGCGGTAGCCGATGGCTCCGCTGATGGAGCCGGGCACCAGACCGAGGGTGTTCGACACGTTGGCGGTGACCGGCGGCAGACCGGTGGCCAGGAGCACCGGGAAGGTGATCAGGGTCCCGGAGCCGACGATGGTGTTGATCGTGCCGGCGCCGATGCCGGCGGCGAAGATCGCGAGTGATTCCCAGATGGACATGGACTGGGCCATCCCCTTTGCATGAGTGAGTCGCCTCCCCGCCGTGAAGGTCGAGGGGCCTCACTGATCATGCAGGAGGAGAGAGGCGTTCAGTCGATGGGGGGCTGCTCGCGGCGGTCCGCGGCGGCCTTCTCGCGCGCGTTGCCGTCCCCCTTGCCGGAGTTCTGCGGGTTGAAGCCGGAACCGCCGCCCATGGGGCCGAAGTTGCCCATCGCCCCGGAGAGGCCCTTGAGGGCGTCGCCGATCTCGCTCGGCACGATCCAGAGCTTGTTGGCGTCTCCCTCGGCGATCTTGGGGAGCATCTGGAGGTACTGGTAGGCAAGGAGCTTCTGGTCAGCGTCGCCGGCGTGGATGGACTCGAAGACCGTACGGATGGCCTGGGCCTCACCTTCGGCGCGCAGCGCGGCGGCCTTGGCGTCACCTTCGGCGCGCAGGATGGAGGACTGCTTCTCGCCTTCGGCGCGCAGGATCTCGGACTGCCGGACGCCTTCGGCCTGGAGGATCGCGGCGCGCTTGTCGCGGTCGGCGCGCATCTGCTTCTCCATCGAGTCCTGGATGGAGGTCGGCGGCTCGATGGCCTTGAGCTCGACGCGGTTGACGCGGATGCCCCACTTGCCGGTGGCCTCGTCGAGGACTCCGCGCAGGGCCGCGTTGATCTCCTCACGTGAGGTCAGCGTCCGCTCCAGGTCCATGCCGCCGATGATGTTGCGCAGCGTGGTGACGGTGAGCTGCTCGATGGCCTGGATGTAGCTGGCCACTTCGTAGGTCGCGGCGCGGGCGTCGGTCACCTGGTAGTAGATGACGGTGTCGATGTTGACGACCAGGTTGTCCTGCGTGATGACCGGCTGCGGCGGGAAGGGGACGACCTGTTCGCGCAAGTCGATCCGGTTGCGGATCGAGTCGATGAAGGGGACGACGATGTTGAGTCCGGCGTTGAGGGTGCGGGTGTAGCGGCCGAACCTCTCGACGATGGCTGCGCTGGCCTGCGGGATCACCTGGATCGTCTTGACCAGTGCGATGAAGACCAGAACCACCAGAATGATCAGGACGATGATGATCGGTTGCATGCGGTTCCCCGTGCCCTTCCGGCTGTCTGTGCTGCCCCGTTGAGCGGAGTCTCGCAGACCCGGGGGCCGCGAGTCGGCTGCTTGTTCACATGACGACCGCGGTAGCCCCGTCGATCTCCACGACGTCGACGGACTGCCCCGGCTCGAAACTGCTGTCGGCGTCGAGGGCGCGGGCGGACCAGATCTCACCGGCGAGCTTGACGCGGCCCCCGCTGCCGTCGACCCGTTCGAGGACGACGGCGCTCTTGCCCTTCAACGCGTCGATGCCGCTGCGGTGTTGGGGCCGCTGGTCACGGTGCCGGTTTGCGATCGGCCGCACGACGGCGATGAGCGCCACCGACACGATCACGAAGACGAGGACCTGGGCCACGATTCCCGCGCCCAGGGCCGCCGTTACCGCCGCCGCGACCGCCCCGACGGCGAACATGCCGAATTCGGGCATCGCGGTCAGGACGAGCGGAATGCCCAGTCCGACCGCGCCGATCAGCCACCACACCCATGCGTCGATGTCGTCCACGTGGTCATGGTAGGTCGGCCAGGCACGGTCGGGACAGGGCGCGGGGGGTCCCGTACGAGGTCCTGGCGTCAAAGTAGCGCGCGTCAGAGGCGACTTGGACGCCTAGCGCAGGGGCAGACCCTGGGCGGTCCAGCGGTCGCTGCCGTTGCGCTCCACGACCAGGGGGAGGCCGAAGCAGAGCGAGAGGTTGCGGGAGGTCAGTTCGAGGTCGATCGGGCCCGCGGTGACGACCTGTCCCTGACGGATCATCAGGACGTGGGTGAAGCCGGGGGCGATCTCCTCGACGTGGTGCGTGACCATGAGCATCGAGGGCGCGAGCGGGTCGCGGGCCAGGCGGCCGAGTCGGCGTACGAGGTCCTCGCGGCCGCCCAGGTCGAGCCCCGCGGCGGGCTCGTCGAGGAGCAGCAGCTCGGGGTCGGTCATCAGGGCGCGGGCGATCAGGGTGCGCTTGCGCTCGCCCTCGGAGAGGGTGCCGAACTTCCGGTCGAGGTAGTCCGTCATACCGAGGCGGTCGAGGAAGGCGCGGGCGCGCTGCTCGTCGACGTCCTCGTACTCCTCCTGCCAGGTCGCCGTCATGCCGTAGGCGGCGGTGAGGACGGTCTGCAGGACCGTCTGGCCCTTGGGCAGCTTGTCGGCCATCGCGATTCCGGCGACGCCGATGCGGGGGCGCAGCTCGAACACGTCGACGCCGGGCTTGCCGAGGGTGCCGCCGAGGATGGTGGCGGTGCCCTTGGTGGGGAAGAGGTAGCTGGAGGCGACGTTGAGCAGCGTGGTCTTGCCGGCGCCGTTGGGGCCGAGGATCACCCAGCGCTCGCCCTCCTTGACCGACCAGGTGACCTGGTCCACCAGAGCCCGGCCCTCGCGGACCACGGATACGTCCACCAGCTCCAGAACATCGCTCATGAGCGTGTTGTCACCCCTTGCAGTCACGGTTCTGTGCGCGCCGGTAGGCGCAGCCCCAGGGGAAAACCTACGCCACTCGCGGAGGAGTCCGGGGCCGGGGCCGGGTCCGCGGAGGGGTCCGTAGAGTTGGGGAATGCTTTTCGAACCACGTTCAGGGCGGTTGGCCGCCTGGGGGAACGCACTGCTGGCCGGCCTGGTCTCGCCCGACGAGGCCGTGCTGTCGATCGTGGGCGAGGACGCCGTGCACCGGGTGGAGGGGCTGCCGGGGGAATCCGGCCCGGTGGGGCTCACCCTCGCGCTGGGGCGGCTGCGGGCGCTCGGCGTGAGCGGACTGCGGCTGGCCCTGCCCGCGCCGGGGCATCCGCTGGGGCTGAGCGGGCCGCCGGAATTCAACGCCCGGGCGCTGGAGGCGCAAGAGGCCGTCGTCGCGGTGGGGGCGGCGGTGGGGCTGGTACCGGAGGTGTCCGAGGCCGGGCCGGCGGGTGATGTGCACGTGTCCGTCACCTGGCACTGCCTGCCGGTACAAGAGGCTCCGCCGGCCGACGTGCCGTCGCTCGGCGAGGCGGAACGGGAGCTGGCGGAGGCCCTGCGCGAGGCGACCGTGGCGCTGACCCGGCTGGACGTGGCGGCGTCCGGGCCGGTGGCGGAGGCGGCGCTGTCGGCGTACCGGGCGCGGGCGGAGGCCGGGCGGGAGGTACTGGCTCCCGGATATCCGCCGCGGGCGGTGCGTGTGCTGGCGCTGGCGCAGCGGGTGGACCTGATGGTGTCGCTGGCGTACGAGAACGGGCACGGGGGCGCGGTGGCCGCTTCCGAGATGGCGGCGCGGGCGGAGGTCTTGCGGCCGGTGGAGCGGGTGGCGCGGCGGGCGCTGGTGGCGGCGTACAACTCGGCCGTCGAGGCAAGCGACCGCGACTGACCCCACGGCACGGCCGCGCCGCGCACCGCCGGGCCGCCGTGGCCGCCGGGTCGGGGCCGGCTGCCCCCGGGGACCGGGACTCCGCATCAGCCCCAGGCCCACGCAGCGGGCCGAGAGCCGCAGCCGAAGGGAGCCCGGCAGAAGGGGCCGGGGGCGTGTGCGGGAAACGGCGCGCCCGGCGCGGCCGCTCAGTCCGCGATTCCGTGCCTGACCGCCCACAGCGCCGCCTGCGTACGGTCCGCGAGGTCGAGCTTCATCAGGATGTTCGAGACGTGGGTCTTGACGGTCTTCTCGGACAGGACGAGCGCCCGGGCGATCTCGCGGTTGGAGCGGCCGTCCGCGATCAGGGAGAGGACTTCGCGCTCCCGGTCCGTCAGTGACCCGCTGCGGCCGGACGCCGGGTTCTGGCCGTCCTGGGTGAGGAGGGCCTGCGCCACCTCCGGCTGGAGGAGGACGTGGCCGGCGTGGACGGAGCGGATGGCTCCGGCCAGGGCGTCGGGGTCGATGTCCTTGTAGACGTATCCCGCGGCGCCGGCCCGCAGGGCCGGGACCGCGGTCCGCTGTTCCGTGAAGCTGGTGACGATCAGCACGCGCGCCGGATTCGCCAGCTCGCGCAGCCTGCGCAGTGCCTCGATGCCGTCCGTGCCCGGCATCTTGACGTCCATGAGGATCACGTCGGGCCGCAGCTCCTCGGCGCGGGCGACGGCCTCCTCGCCGTCGGAGGCCTCGCCGACCACCTCGATGTCGTCCTGGACCTCCAGGAAGGTGCGCAGGCCCCTGCGGACCACTTGGTGGTCGTCGACCAGCAGGACGCGGACGGGGGTGTCAGCCACCGGGTACCTCCATCTCGATCGTGGTGCCCCTACCGGGCTCCGAGTGCACGGTGAGCCGGCCGCCGACGCCGCCGGTGCGGTCCCGCATGGAGACGAGGCCGAGGTGGCGGCCCGCGCGGCGGACGGTCGCCGGGTCGAAGCCGCGGCCCGAGTCGATGACCTTGAGTACGGCTCCCCCGCCGGCCGTCCGGGCCAGGGTGACGTCGACGCGGTCGCCGCCCGAGTGCCGCAGGGCGTTGTGGAGGGCCTCCTGGGCGACGCGGAGCAGCGCTTCCTCCTGGGTCGCGGGGAGGGCCCGTACGCCGTCACAGGTGAAGGTGACCTGCGCGGTGTGGGCGCGGTCCAGTACGTGGACGTGGGTGCGCAGGGTGGCGACGAGGCCGTCCTCGTCCAGGGCCGCGGGCCGCAGCTCGGTCACGGCGGCGCGCAGTTCGTCGGCGGCCTCGGCCGCCAGGGCGGCGATCTGCTGGAGCTCCTCCTTGGCCCGGGCCGGATCGCGGTCCACGAGGGCGGCCGCGGCCTGGGCGGTGAGGCGCAGCGAGAAGAGCTTCTGACTGACGGCGTCGTGGAGCTCGTGGGCGAGCCGGGAGCGCTCCTCGGCGATGGTGAGCTCGCGGCTGCGCTCGTAGAGGCGGGCATTGGTGAGGGCGATCGCCGCGTGCTGGGCGAGCAGGCCGAGGAGTTCTTCGTCCTCCTCCGTGAACCCGCGGCCGGCTCCGGGGCGCGGGCAGCGTTTGTTGGCGAGGAAGAGGGCGCCGAGGGTCTCCTCGCCGTCCCGGATCGGCAGGCCCAGGAAGTCGGACATCTCCGGGTGGGCGGCGGGCCAGCCCTCGAAGCGCGGATCCTCGCGTACGTCGGCCAGCCGCTCGGGGCCGTCCTGGTGGAGCATCGCGGCGAGGATGCCGTGCTGGCGGGGCAGGGGGCCGATGCGGCGCCACTGCTCCTCGGTGATGCCGTCCACGACGAACTGGGCGAAGCCGCCGTGGTCGTCCGGAACGCCCAGGGCCGCGTACTCGGCGTCCAGCAGTTCGCGGGCGGAGGCGACGATCGTGCGCAGGACGTCGCGCACCTCCAGCCGGCGGCTCATGGCGAGCAGGGCGGTGCTCACGGCGGCCAGACCGCCGCTGCGGGGTCCGTTGTGCATGGCCTCACCGTACTCGCGGCCCTGACCTGCGGGATCGGGCTGCGGCCGGAGGGCTCCGGCCGCAGGGAGTAGTTCTCGGGGCGGGGGCCGGTAGTCCTCGGGGAGGGGGGTCGACGGGGTCTTCTCCGCCTGCGGGAGGAGGGCCCCGGGCGGCCGGCTGGTCCTGTGGGCGCAGATCCGTCACGGACCGCATTGCTGCCGCAACGGCTGGTGAGACTGTTACACGACCGATGTGACCCCGCACATAGGACGCACATCACTTACGAAGCCGCCTAGTTGACGCGCAAGGCCCCGGTGAGGGCCGCCGCGCCTAGCGGCGACGGCCGAGCGGGCGGTGCTGCGGGGGCCCGTGATCCACTATGCGGCTTCGTACGTCACACCTTTGCCAGGTCTTTTCGCCGCCGCTAAGAATTGCTCCCGTCGCACAGCGCCGCGGATCCCGGATCTCGCGGCGCTCTCCTGCGGCCCCCGCTATTCGAAGAGGTTGCCCCGCCATGTCTGCTTCCAGCACTTCCGGTCACAGTCGTCTGACGAAGGCACACAAGCTGTCCATCGCCGGTGTCGCCACCCTCGGTGCCACCGCGCTCGCTTTCTCCCTGATCCCGGCCGGTGCCGCCCAGGGTGACACCGTCGCCGTCGCCGCCGCCCCGGTGGCGTGGACGAAGGTCGTCGACGGCGCTCAGACGAAGGCCGTGCAGCAGCACCTCACGGTGCAGCAGGTCGTGGCGGACAAGCAGGCGAAGGCCGCGGCGAAGGCGAAGGCCGACGCCGCCGCCAAGGCGAAGGCGGCCGCGAAGGCCAAGGCCGAGGCCGCCGCGAAGAAGGCCCGGGAGCAGAAGGCGGCGGCGAGCCGCTCCGCCGTCCGTACCCCCGTCTACGCGAACAACCTCGACGGCTGGATCAAGGAAGCCCTCTTCATCATGAAGAAGGAGGGCATACCGGGCAGCTACTCCGGTATCCACCGCAACATCATGCGCGAGTCCAGCGGTAACCCGCTCGCGATCAACAACTGGGACATCAACGCCCAGAACGGCATCCCGAGCAAGGGCCTGCTCCAGGTCATCTACCCGACCTTCAAGACGTACCACGTCAAGGGCACCAAGTTCGACCAGTACGACCCGGTCGCGAACATCGTCGCCGCCTGCAACTACGCGGCCGACCGCTACGGCTCGATGGACAACGTCAACAGCGCCTACTAGGCCGCTCTGACGTACCCGATCCCCCATGCGCCTCAGGGCGGCCCCCGGAGTTCCGGTGGCCGCCCTGAGGCGTTTCGCGCGTACCGCGCCCGCTGGGGGCTGTGGCGGGGCTGCGGGGTACGGGGCGTACGCGGGCTACTTGCGCATGACCTCCGGCTCGTGGCGGCGCAGCAGACGGGCCACGGCGAAGCCGCAGACGATGCCGAGCAGCAGCAGGATGGTGATGTTCAGGCTCCACTGGCCGACCGTGGCGTCCCAGAGCGGGTCGGTGTTGGTCGGGTTGTCGCGGTCCCACGGCGGCATGAGCTTGCCGAGGTTCAACGTGGTGCCGGCGGCGGCGACCGCCCAGCGGGACGGCATCAGCCAGGCGAACTGCTCCAGGCCCGGGGAGTCGTACACCTGGAAGAGGATGCCCGTGAAGACGACCTGGACGATCGCGAACATGACCAGCAGCGGCATCGTCTTCTCGGAGGTCTTGACCAGCGAGGAGATGACGAGGCCGAACATCATCGAGGTGAAGCCGAGCGCGATGACCGAGAGGCAGAGCTCGACGGCCGGCGGCATCAGCAGACCCTCGGTGGGCAGATCGCGCGGGAAGAAGCCGATCCCGCAGATGATCACGCCCTGGATGGCGGTGATGACGCCGAGGACGATCACCTTCGACATGAGGTACGCGGACCGGGACAGGCCCGTCGCGCGCTCACGCTCGTAGATGACGCGTTCCTTGATCAGCTCGCGGACCGAGTTCGCGGCGCCGGAGAAGCACATGCCGACCGCGAGGATCAGCATGATCGTGCCGGCGTCGCCGTTGAACTGGGACGGCGGCTTCGGCGGCGCGAGGCCGAAGGTCGCGGGGATGACCGTGGAGACCACGCCGAGGACCGCGGGCAGGATCAGCATCAGGCCGAGGAAGCCGCGGTCGGAGGCGATCACCGAGACGTAGCGGCGGATCAGCGTGGCGAGCTGGGAGCCCCAGGCCTGCGGCTTGGGCGGCTGCATCTGCTGCACGCTGGGCTGGACGGACTGCGGAGCGACCGCGTCGATGTCGGCGGCGTACAGCTGGTAGTGCTGCGAGCCCTTCCAGCGGCCGGCCCAGTCGTAGTCGCGGTAGTTCTCGAAGGCGGAGAACACGTCGGCCCAGGTGGTGTAGCCGAAGAAGTTCAGCGCCTCGTCCGGGGGACCGAAGTACGCGACCGAACCGCCCGGGGCCATGACCAGCAGCTTGTCGCAGATCGCGAGCTCGGCGACCGAGTGGGTGACGACGAGCACCGTGCGGCCGTCGTCGGCGAGCGCGCGCAGCAGCTGCATGACATCGCGGTCCATGCCCGGGTCGAGGCCGGAGGTCGGCTCGTCCAGGAAGATCAGCGACGGCTTGGTGAGCAGCTCCAGAGCCACGGACACGCGCTTGCGCTGACCACCCGAGAGGGAGGTGATCTTCTTGTCCTTGTGGATGTCGAGCTTGAGCTCGCGCAGCACCTCGTCGATGCGGGCGGCGCGCTCGGCCTCGGCGGTGTCGCCGGGGAAGCGGAGCTTGGCCGCGTACTTCAGGGCGGTGCGGACGGTCAGTTCCTTGTGCAGGATGTCGTCCTGCGGGACCAGGCCGATGCGCTGGCGGAGCTCCGCGAACTGCTTGTACAGGTTGCGGTTGTCGTAGAGGACGTCGCCCTGGTTGGCCGGGCGGTAGCCGGTCAGCGCCTTGAGCAGGGTCGACTTGCCGGAGCCGGAGGGTCCGATGACGCCGATGAGCGACTTCTCCGGGACTCCGAAGGTGACGTCCTTGAGGATCTGCTTCCCGCCGTCGACCGTGACCGTGAGGTGTCGGGCCGAGAAGGAGACGTCACCGGTGTCGACGAACTCCTCAAGGCGGTCGCCGACGAGCCGGAACGTCGAGTGGCCGACGCCGACGATGTCGTTGGGACCGAGGAGCGCGGTGCCGGACTTGGCCAGCGGCTGGCCGTTGACGTAGGTGCCGTTGTGGCTGCCGAGGTCGTGGATCTCGAAGCGGCCGCCGGGCATTGAACGGAACTCGGCGTGGTGCCGGGAGACCTGGAGGTCGGAGACGACCAGCTCGTTCTCCAGCGCACGGCCGATGCGCATGACGTGGCCCAGCGAGAGCTGGTGGAACGTCGTCGGGCTGCGGTCGTTGTGGCCGGGCGTCGCCCCCTGCGCGGGACGGGCCGCCGCGGGGCCGCCGCCGATGCCGTTGCCCTGCTGGTGCGGGAGGTGCGGCTGCGGTGGCTGCTGCGCGTGCTGCTGGTGTGGTGCGTGCTGCGGTTGTACGTACTGCTGCTGCGGCGGCTGAGCGTGCTGCTGCTGCGGGTGTGCGTGCTGCTGCTGGTCCCAGGCATGCTGCTGAGGCTGCTGCGGAGCCTGGTACGCGGGGGCCTGCGGCACGGCGTACGCCTGTGCCGGAGCCTGCTGAGGCTGCTGGGCCTGCTGTGGCGCCGCGGCGGCGACGGGACTCAGCCGCGGGCCGTCGGTGGCGTTGCCCAGGTAGACCGGCGTACCGGGCACGAGCTCGGTCTGCTGGACCCGAGCGCCGTGCACGTACGTGCCGTTGGTGCTGCCGTGGTCTTCAATGCCCCAACCCCGGCCGTTCCAGGCGATGGTGGCATGTCGCCACGACACCCTCGCGTCATCGATCACCACATCTCCCTGGGGATCACGCCCCAGCGAGTACGACCTGGACGGATCAAGCGTCCAGGTCCTTCCGTTCAATTCCAGTACGAGTTCCGGCACTCCAGCCCCACTTATGGTCCCCCGAGAATCCCCCTGACGTCAGGGAGTCTAGGGATGGCGAACATCCGGGGGAACTATTTCAGGCCCGGAGCCACATGTGGAATCCGGGCCTTGCGGGGGCGCCCACGACTGCCGGTTGAGGGGGTCGAAAGCCACCCGGAGAGTGCGATACGGGACTTCTCTCCCCCGCCGACCGTCCACCGTCCGCCCGCGCAGCCCGGACCGGCTCACCCGTGGGTACGGCTCGGCCGTCCGGCCGGGCCGCGGCGGCGCGGGCGGTGAGGAGGCGTGCCCCTGTCCGCGCCACCGCCTTGAGGACCCCGGCCATAAGGCCCGGACAACGAGGCCGGGGCGCAGGCCCGAGGGTCGGGGCCGAGGGCCGGTTGCGCCGGGGGCCGGGGCGGTGAGCGCGGGAGCGCGAGCGGTCGGGGCGGCGCGGGCAGCAGGGCCGCGCGGGCGGTGAGCCCTCGCCGAGGGGCTCCTGACGGGCGGGAGCGCCTTGGAGGCCGACCCACCCGGGCGGCGGCGGGGCCGGAGGGCCCTTGGACGGCGGGCCCCGTCTGATGGCGGCGGCCGGGAGGTGCCCCCTCGGACGGCGGGGGCGCTCCCGGCCGGGAGGTGCCCCCTCGGACGGCGGGGGCGCTCGACCCGCACGGTTGGGGGCGGCGAGTCCGCGAGACGCCCGCCTGGACGGCGGAGGCGCCCGGGGGGGCGGCCGGTGCTGCGGGGGGGCGGAGCGGTATGTACAGGAGGGGGTGGGGCTCGCAGGGTGGGACGGGGGTCCACCTGGGGGGTGAGGGAAGATACGGTGAGAGAACCATGAGCGCTTCGCAGAACTCCGAGGTCCCCACCCTCCTCGTCAAGATCTTCGGCAAGGACCGTCCCGGGATCACCGCCGGGCTGTTCGACACCCTCGCCGCCTACTCCGTCGATGTCGTCGACATCGAGCAGGTCGTCACCCGCGGCCGCATCGTCCTGTGCGCCCTCGTCACCGAGCCCGTCGGCGGTACCGAGGGCGAACTGCGGGCCACCGTCCACAGCTGGGCCGAGTCGCTCAAGATGCAGGCCGAGATCCTCTCCGGCACCGGTGACAACCGGCCGCGCGGCAGCGGCCGCTCCCACGTCACCGTGCTCGGGCACCCGCTCACCGCCGAGTCCACGGCGGCCATAGCGGCCAGGATCACCGCGACCGGCGGCAACATCGACCGCATCTTCCGTCTCGCCAAGTACCCGGTGACGGCCGTCGAGTTCGCCGTCTCCGGTTGCGAGACCGAACCGCTGCGCACCGCGCTGGCCACGGCGGCCGCGCACATCGGCGTGGACGTGGCCGTGGTCTCGGCCGGGCTGCACCGCCGGGCCCAGCGCCTGGTCGTCATGGACGTGGACTCGACGCTGATCCAGGACGAGGTCATCGAGCTCTTCGCCGCGCACGCGGGCTGCGAGGCCGAGGTGGCCGAGGTCACCGAGCGGGCCATGCGCGGCGAGCTGGACTTCGAGCAGTCGCTGCACGCCCGGGTGGCGCTGCTGGCGGGCCTGGACGCCTCCGTGGTGGACAAGGTCCGCTCCGAGGTGCAGCTGACGCCCGGCGCCCGGACCCTGATCCGCACCCTCAAGCGGCTCGGCTACCAGGTCGGCGTGGTCTCCGGCGGGTTCACCCAGGTGACGGACGACCTGCGGGAACGGCTGGGGCTGGACTTCGCCTCGGCGAACACCCTGGAGATCGTCGACGGGAAGCTTACCGGGCGGGTCACCGGCGAGATCGTGGACCGGGCGGGCAAGGCCCGGCTGCTGCGTCGCTTCGCCGCGGAGGCCGGCGTACCGCTGGCCCAGACGGTGGCCATCGGTGACGGCGCGAACGACCTGGACATGCTGAACGCGGCCGGGCTGGGCGTTGCCTTCAATGCCAAGCCCGTGGTCCGCGAGGCCGCCCACACCGCCGTGAACGTGCCGTTCCTGGACGCGGTGCTGTACCTGCTCGGGATCACCCGCGAAGAGGTCGAGGCCGCCGACCTCGGCTGATCCGTACGACGCGTACGCCGCGTACGACCCGTACGACTCCCCCGGCCCGTACGAACGCGGCGGGCCCCGGCAGCCGGTGCGGCGGCCGGGGCCCGCTCACGTGCCCGGTCAGTGATCCTTGGGGGTCCAGAACTCCACCAGCGTGCCCACTCCGTGTTCCAGGGACTTCCACGGGCCGGTGAAGGACACGATGGCCAGCGACGCCGTGGGGAATCCGGTACGGGTCAGCCGCGCCAGGGTGTCGCCCTCCGCGCGGCCCGGGAGGGCGTCGGCGAGGGCGTGCATGCCCGGGTTGTGCCCGATGACGACGAGGTCGGCGACCTCGTCGGAAGTCTCGTTCAGCAGGGCGATGAGCTCGCCCAGCGAGGCGTCGTACAGCCTCTCCTCGTACACGGTCTTCGGCCGGTGCGGCAGCTTCTGGACGGCCAGCTTCCAGGTCTCCCGGGTGCGGGCGGCGGTGGAGCACAGGGCCAGGTCGAAGGAGATACCGGTTTCGGCGAGCTTCAGACCGGCGGCCGGCGCGTCGTGGCGGCCTCGCTCCGCCAGCGGGCGCTCGTGGTCGGACACCGGGGGCCAGTCGGCCTTGGCGTGCCGGAGGAGGGCGATCCTGCGGGTTGTATCGGCGCTCATGACTCCCAGCTTCGCATGAAACGAGCCGCGGGGCGCAAGGTGTTGGGGGCCCTCACCCGGGGGTGTGCGGGGCGTGCGGGCGCGCCGCCGTCAGCTGAGGACGCCCAGCAGGCTTTCGAGGAGCTGGAGGAGTGCGGAGGTCTCACCGGGGGCTGCATGGGCCTCGCCGGATCCACCGAGGAGCAGCAGGAGGAGGCCGAAGCCGAGCGCGGGCAGGGCCAAGGCCCACCAGTGCAGCCGGGTACTCGCGCTCGCACCCGCACCGGCGCGGTGGCCGGAGGGATGTGGGCGGGCGGGGAGGCCGGCGGAGACGGGCCGGGTGTGCGTGGGGGCCGACATGGCCGCCTCCGTGGGTGTGCGGACGGGACGGGCTCGATGTCTTCGAATCTATGGATCCGGGGACACCGTCCCCATCCGGGGCGCACCCCACTTCACCCTGAGCCTGGCCCCCTAAGGGTGGGTGGGGTTAGCCCCACCCACGGCAGGCGCTGGAGCTCCTGCGGCCACCGGCCCGGCTCACGGTGAGGCGATCGTCGCGATGACGGCGATGATCACGGTCACGGCGAGCATCGCGCCGAGCACGATGCCGAGCTTCTTGTGACTGTTCTGGGGATTCGGTTCCAGTACGGGCGACATGTCCATCAGTTTCGCATGCCGCATTCGTCCTCGATGGTGCGGTCCCGGCCGGCCAGGACGCCCAGGGCCATCTGCGGGACCAGCAGTCCGGCCATCAGGGCGAGGGGCAGGTCCCAGCCGCCGCTGTGCTGGTAGAGGGCGCCGATCAGCAGCGGACCGGGGATGGAGATGAGGTACCCGGTGCTCTGGGCGAAGGCGGAGAGCTTGGCGACGCCGGCCGGGGACTTGGCGCGCAGCCCGATCAGGGTGATGACGAGCGGGAAGGCGCAGTTGGAGACGCCCAGCAGGAGCGCCCAGGCCCAGGCGCCGGCGGCGGGGGCGAGGTAGAGCCCGAGGTAGCCGGCGAAGCCGAAGAGGCCGAGGACGAGGGCGATGGCACCCTGGTTCCTCATCCGGCCGGCCAGACCGGGGATGACGAAGGCCAGCGGGACGCCCATGACCATGGTGACGGCGAGCAGTACTCCGGCGGTGGAGGCCGAGACCCCTGCGTCGCGGAAGATCTGCGGGAGCCAGCCCATGGTGATGTACGCGCCGGTGGCCTGGAGGCCGAAGTAGCAGCCGAGGGCCCAGGCGGTGCGGCTGCGCAGGACCCGCGGGCCCGCGTCGGTGCGTACACCGCCCGCGGAGTCGGCGTCCACGGCGGCGCGCTCGGCCCGCTGGGCCCGGCGGGAGGCGCGGGCGATGGGGATCCAGGGCAGTACGGCGACCAGCGCGAGCACCGCCCAGATCCCCAGGCCGGTGCGCCAGCCGCCCCCGAGGGCGGCGGTCATCGGGACGGTCGCGGCCGCGGCCAGCGAGGTGCCGGCGGCCAGCGCCATGGAGTAGACGCCGGTCATCGTGCCGACCCGGTCCGGGAAGTGGCGCTTGACGATCACCGGGAGCAGGACGTTGGTCAGGGCTATGCCGGCCAGGGACAGGGCGCTGGCGGCGAGGAACCCGGTGGCGCCGGTGGCGAAGGAGCGGATCAGCAGGCCCGCGGTGACGGCGGCCATGCCGGCGCAGACGACGGGCGCGGGGCCGAAGCGGCGGGAGAGGCGGGGTGCGGTCACGCCGAAGACGGCGAAGCAGAGGGCCGGGACGGAGGTGATCAGTCCGGCGACGGTCCCGCTCATGCCGAGGCCGGTGCGGGTCTCCTCGAAGAGGGCGCCGAGGCTGGTGATGGCGGGCCGCAGGTTGAGGGCGGCCAGCACGATCCCTACGACGAGCACCGGGCCGAGCCACGTCGGGGCCGGGGCGGGGGCCGCGGTGCGGGACCGGGCGGCGGCCGGGCGGTCTTCGCGTCGCCCAGCGGCCGGCGGGCGGTTCATGGTGCGGGTTTCGTGGTCGTGCATTCAACCATCATAGAATCATGGGATGATTGGTTGTCCAATCGCCGCTGAGAGGAACCCATGCCCCTGACCTCCCCGAGGCGCTCGGCGCTCGTCGACCAGGTGATCGCGCAGCTGCGCAACCAGATCACCTCCGGCGAGTGGCCCGTCGGCGCCCGCATCCCCACGGAGCCGGAGCTGGTGGAGCTGCTGGGCGTCGCGCGCAACACCGTCCGCGAAGCCGTGCGGGCCCTCGCGCACAACGGCCTCCTCGACATCCGGCAGGGCTCCGGCACGTACGTCATCGCCACCAGCGAGCTGGCGGGGGTGATGCACCGCCGCTTCGCCGGGGCCGACCCGCGGCACATCGCGGAGCTGCGCTCGACCCTGGAGTCCTCGGCGGCCCGGCTGGCGGCGGAGCGGCGCGGCGAGCGGGACCTCGTACAGCTGGACGCGCTGCTGGCACGGCGCGAGGAGGCCTGGGCGAGCGGGGACGCGGAGCGGTTCGTGGCGGCGGACGTGAGCCTGCACATGGCCGTGGTGACCGCCTCGCACAACGATGTGCTGATCGAGGTGTACGCGGACCTCGGGGAGCTGGTGGCCGACTGGCTGCGGGCCGATGTGGGCACGGAGCTGGATCCCGCCTCCCATCTGGACCACGGCGGGCTGATCGAGGCGATCCGGCGCGGCGACGGGGACGCGGCCGCTGCCGAGGCGGCGGGGTACCCCTTCACCTGCCTGGGCGGGACCCGGTAAGAGCGGGCAAGGCCCTGGGTCAGGGTGCGGGGCGCTGGTGGGTGACCCACGCCGAGCGGACTTCCTTCCAGCAGCGACTGATGATCTCGGCCCGCCCGGCCGGTCCGACGGCCACGGCGGCGCTGTCCCCGTCCACGTCCCACCAGCGGTCGCACTCCACGTGCAGCCGCACCAGGTCCGTCTCCGGGTAGCCGTTGTGGCAGTACGCCGTCACCCGCGAGCCCTCGATCTCGGTGTCGCAGTCGGCGCCGAAGAGGTCCCGGGAGGCGGTCGGGGGCCGGGAGGGTGGCTCGGCGGGGATCTCGGCGAGCTCCACGACGGCCGGGGCCTCCCACGCGGGGCCGGGCGTCTGGTCGCCGCCCGCCGGCTGGACGGCGGCGCCCGCGGGCTCGGCGGCTGCGCCCGCCGGCTGTGCGGCGGCGCCCGGGACCAGGAATCCGGTCAGGATCACGGAGGTGACCAGCAGCGATACCGCTCGGCTCGGCCTCGGGTGCACTCCGTACCTCCTCCCCGCGGGAGCCGAGAAGATCCCGGCTCGGTCAGTTTGCAGGCATCTGTCCAGGTTTTCGACTCGGGAGGATGCTGTCACGGGGCGAACATCCGGTCGAGTACGCGGCCGCACCCGCGTCAGCACCCGCGGAAACGGCGGCGGCCGCGCCTCCCGGAAGGGAAGCGCGGCCGCCGCCGTACGGACGCAGGAGCCGTCAGGCACCCATCGCGTGCAGACCGCCGTCCACGTGGATGATCTCGCCGGTGGTCTTCGGGAACCAGTCCGACAGCAGGGCCACGACGCCCTTGCCCGCCGGCTCCGGGTCGCTCATGTCCCATTCCATCGGGGAGCGGTGGTTCCAGACGTCCGCCAGATCGGAGAAGCCCGGGATGGACTTCGCGGCCATGGAGCCGAGCGGACCCGCGGAGATCAGGTTGCAGCGGACGTTCTGCTTGCCCAGGTCACGGGCGATGTAGCGGCTGGTGGCCTCCAGCGCGGCCTTGGCCGGGCCCATCCAGTCGTACTGCGGCCACGCGTACTGCGCGTCGAAGGTGAGGCCGACGACCGCGCCGCCCTCGCCCTCCGGGAACAGCGGCAGGCAGGCCATGGTCAGCGACTTCAGGGAGAAGGCCGAGACGTGCATCGCGGTGGCGACCGACTCGAAGGGGGTGTTCAGGAAGTTGCCGCCGAGCGCGTCCTGCGGCGCGAAGCCGATGGAGTGGACGACGCCGTCCAGGGCGCCGAGCTCGGCGCGTACCAGGTCCTCCAGGCGGGCCAGGTGCTCGGTGTTGGTGACGTCGAGCTCGATGACCTTGGCGGGCTTCGGCAGCTTGCGGGCGATGCGCTCCGTCAGCGTCGGCCGCGGGAACGCCGTCAGGATGACCTCGGCGCCCTGCTCCTGGGCCAGCTTGGCGGCGTGGAAGGCGATGGATGACTCCGTCAGCACTCCGGTGATGAGGATGCGCTTGCCGTCGAGAATTCCGCTCATGGTGATCAGTGACCCATGCCCAATCCGCCGTCAACGGGAATGACGGCTCCGGTGATGTAAGCGGCGTCGTCGGACGCCAGGAAGCTCACGGCTGCCGCGATCTCCTCGGGCCGCGCGTAGCGGCCCAGCGGCACCTGGCCCACGATGCCGGCGCGCTGCTCGTCGGTGAGCGCCTTCGTCATGTCGGTGTCCACGAAGCCGGGAGCCACCACGTTGAAGGTGATGTTGCGGGAGCCCAGCTCGCGGGCGAGGGAGCGGGCGAAGCCGACCAGCGCCGCCTTCGAGGCCGCGTAGTTGGCCTGCCCCGCCGAGCCCAGCAGTCCGACGACCGAGGAGATCAGGACGACGCGGCCCTTCTTGGCACGGAGCATGCCACGGTTCGCGCGCTTGACGACACGGAAGGTGCCGGTGAGGTTGGTGTCGACGACCGAGGTGAAGTCCTCCTCGGACATCCGCATCAGCAGCGTGTCCTTGGTGATGCCGGCATTCGCCACGAGCACCTCGACCGCGCCGTGCGCGTCCTCGATCTGCTTGTAGGCCTGCTCCACCTGCTCGGAGTCGGTGATGTCGCAGCGGACCGCCAGGACGCCGAGGGAGGTCAGTGCCTCCGGGGGCTCACCCGACCGGTACGTGATCGCGACTTTCTCTCCGGCTTCCGCGAAGGAACGGGCGATGGCGAGGCCGATGCCCCGGTTTCCTCCGGTGACGAGAACCGAGCGGCTCAACAGATCACCCTTTCGCTAGCAGTCTGAATACCAAAAACCTATAGGTCGTATCCCCCGGACGGAGAATCGGGCTCCGACAGCGCCTTGGGACGGGCTCTGTCGAATCCCTACAGAAAGAGGTAGGCACAAGAGCGCCGGGCGCGACATGATCGAGGCGACCGGCCCCGACCACGGGAGGACTTCCGTGCCCCATTCCATCGACGCGGCTTTCACCGCACTGCCCTTGCGGGCGCTCGCCGATGCGGCGCTCGCCCGGGCGCGTGCGCTGGGCTGCGACCACGCCGATTTCCGGCTGGAGCGGATTCGCAGCGCCTCTTGGCGGCTGCGCGACGCCAAGCCCTCCGGCGCGTCCGACATCACCGACCTCGGGTACGCGGTCCGCGTGGTGCACGGGGGCAGTTGGGGGTTCGCCTCCGGCGTGGACCTGACCATGGACGGCGCCGCCAAGGTGGCCTCGCAGGCCGTGGCCATGGCGAAGCTGTCGGCCAAGGTGATCAAGGCCGCCGGCTCCGACGAGCGGGTGGAGCTCGCCGAGGAGCCGGTGCACTCCGAGCGGACCTGGATCTCGGCCTACGACGTCAACCCCTTCGACGTGCCGGACGCGGAGAAGGCGGCGCTGCTCGCCGACTGGAGCGCGCGGCTGCTGGCGGCGGACGGGGTCGCGCATGTGGACGCCTCGCTGCTCGCCGTCCACGAGAACAAGTTCTACGCCGACACCGCGGGCACCTCGACCACGCAGCAGCGGATCCGCGTGCACCCGCAGCTCACGGCGGTCGCCGTGGACGGCAGCACGGGCGAGTTCGACTCGATGCGCACGATCGCCCCGCCCGCCGGGCGCGGCTGGGAGTACCTGACCGGCACGGGCTGGGACTGGGACGCCGAGCTGGAGCAGATTCCCGGTCTGCTGGCCGAGAAGATGCGGGCGCCGAGCGTGCGGGCGGGCCGCTACGACCTGGTCGTGGACCCCTCGAACCTGTGGCTCACCATCCACGAGTCCATCGGCCACGCCACCGAGCTCGACCGGGCGCTGGGCTACGAGGCCGCGTACGCGGGGACCTCCTTCGCCACCTTCGACCAGCTGGGCACCCTCAAGTACGGCTCCCCGATCATGAACGTGACGGGTGACCGCACCGCCGAGCACGGGTTGGCCACCGTCGGCTTCGACGACGAGGGCGTCGAGGCGCAGAGCTGGGACCTGGTCAAGGAGGGCGTTCTGACCGGCTACCAGCTGGACCGGCGGATCGCGAAGCTGACCGGCCTCGGACGCTCCAACGGCTGTGCCTACGCCGACTCGCCCGCGCACGTGCCCGTCCAGCGGATGGCCAACGTGTCGCTCCAGCCGGATCCGGGCGGCTTGTCCACCGAGGATCTGATCGGGGGCGTGGAGCGCGGGATCTACGTGGTCGGCGACCGCTCCTGGTCGATCGACATGCAGCGCTACAACTTCCAGTTCACCGGGCAGCGGTTCTTCCGCATCGACAACGGCCGGCTGGCCGGGCAGTTGCGCGATGTCGCCTACCAGGCCACGACCACCGAATTCTGGGGCTCGATGGAGAAGGTCGGCGGCCCGCAGACGTACGTGCTGGGCGGCGCCTTCAACTGCGGCAAGGCCCAGCCGGGGCAGGTCGCGTCCGTCTCGCACGGCTGCCCGTCCGCGCTGTTCCGCGACGTGAACATCCTGAACACCACGCAGGAGGCCGGGCGATGACCCCGTCGATTCGCATCACCAAGCCGCACGAGATCGTCGAGCGGGCCCTGGAACTGTCCACCGCCGACGGCTGTGTCGTCATCGCCGACGAGGAGTCCACCGCCAATCTGCGCTGGGCCGGCAACGCGCTCACCACCAACGGCGTCACCCGCGGCCGGACCCTGACGGTCATCGCCACGGTCGACGGCAAGGAGGGCACGGCCTCGGGGGTCGTCTCGCGCTCCGCCGTCACCGCCGCGGACCTGGAGCCGCTGGTGCGGGCCGCCGAGGCCGCCGCTCGCGGGGCGGGGCCCGCCGAGGACGCCCAGCCGCTGGTGACCGGGACCCCGGCCTCGCCGGACTTCCGCGACGCCCCGGCCGAGACCTCCTCGGCGGTGTTCACGGACTTCGCCCCGGCCCTCGGCGAGGCCTTCGCCCGGGCCCGCGCGGGAGGCCGGGAGCTGTACGGCTTCGCCAACCACGAGCTGGTCTCCACGTACGTCGGCACCTCGACGGGCCTGCGGCTGCGCCACGACCAGCCCAAGGGCACCCTGGAGCTCAACGCCAAGTCCCCCGACCGGACCCGCTCGGCCTGGGCCGGCCGTTCCACCCGGGACTTCAAGGACGTGGACCCGACCGTGCTCGACACGGAGCTGGCCGTACGCCTGGGCTGGGCCGAGCGGAAGATCGACCTGCCGGCCGGGCGGTACGAGACCCTGCTGCCGCCGACGGCCGTGGCCGACCTGCTGATCTACCAGATGTGGTCGGCGGTGGCCCGGGACGCGGTGGAGGGCCGGACGGTCTTCTCCAAGCCCGGCGGCGGGACCCGGATCGGCGAGAAGCTGTCCGGGCTGCCGCTCACGCTGCGCAGCGACCCGCACGCGCCGGGCCTGGAGTCCGCGCCGTTCGTGATCGCCCACAGCTCCGGCGACGACGCCTCGGTGTTCGACAACGGGCTTCCCATCCCGGCGACCGAGTGGATCCGGGACGGCCAGCTGGCCCGGCTGCTGACGACCCGGCACAGCGCCGGCCTGACCGGGCTGCCGCTCTCCCCCGGCTTCGGCAACCTGATCCTGGACGCGGGCGGCGACAAGTCGCTGGAGGAGATGGTCGCGGACACCGGGAGGGGCCTGCTGCTGACCTGTCTGTGGTACATCCGCGAGGTGGACCCGGCGAGTCTGCTGCTCACGGGCCTGACCAGGGACGGCGTGTACTTGGTGGAGGACGGGCAGGTCGTCGGCGAGGTCAACAACTTCCGGTTCAACGAATCCCCCGTGGACCTGCTGTCGCGGGCCTCGGAGGCCGGCCGGACGGAGCAGACCCTGCCGCGCGAGTGGAGCGACTGGTTCACCCGGGCCGCGATGCCCGCGCTGCGCATCCCGGACTTCAACATGAGCTCGGTCAGCCAGGGTGTCTGACCCACCTAGACTGAGTGACGCAATTCCATCATCCGAAGGAGTCGAGAGACCGTGACGGACATCGTCGACGAACTGAAGTGGCGCGGGCTCTTCGCCCAGTCCACCGATGAAGAAGCGCTGCGCAAGGCGTTCGCGGACGGTCCTGTCACGTTCTATTGCGGCTTCGACCCGACCGCGGCCTCGCTGCACGTGGGACACCTGGTGCAGGTGCTCACCATGCGCCGGCTCCAGCTGGCCGGGAACCGCCCGCTGGCGCTGGTCGGCGGCGCCACCGGCCAGATCGGTGACCCGCGGCCGACCGCCGAGCGCACCCTGAACGACCCGGCGACCATCGCGGAGTGGGTGGGCCGGCTGCGTTCGCAGATCGAGCCGTTCCTGTCCTTCCAGGGCGAGAACGCCGCGGTCATGGTGAACAACCTGGACTGGACGGCGGGCATGTCCGCCATCGAGTTCCTGCGGGACATCGGCAAGCACTTCCGCGTCAACAAGATGCTGACGAAGGACTCGGTCGCCAAGCGGCTGGAATCCGACCAGGGCATCAGCTACACCGAGTTCAGCTACCAGCTGCTCCAGGGCATGGACTTCCTGGAGCTGTACCGGCGCCACGGCTGCGTGCTCCAGCAGGGCGGCTCCGACCAGTGGGGGAACCTGACCGCCGGTCTCGACCTGATCCACCGGGTCGAGCCGGGCGCCGTCGTGCACGCGATGGCGACCCCGCTGATGGTCAAGGCGGACGGCACCAAATTCGGCAAGACCGAGGGCGGGGCCGTCTGGCTCGACCCGGAGCTGACCACCCCGTACGCGTTCTACCAGTTCTGGCTGAACGCGGACGACCGGGACATCTCCACGTACATGCGGATCCTGTCCTTCCGGAGCCGCGAGGAGCTGGAGGCCCTGGAGGCGCAGACCGCCGAGCGGCCGCAGGCGCGCGCCGCCCAGCGGGCGCTGGCGGAGGAGCTGACGACGCTGGTGCACGGCGCCGAGCAGTGCGCCGCCGTGATCGCCGCTTCGAAGGCCCTCTTCGGCCAGGGCGAGCTGGCGGATCTGGACGAGGCCACGCTGGCCGCGGCCCTGTCCGAGCTGCCGCACGCCGAGGTCTCGGAGCTCACCCAGGTGGTCGACCTGTTCACCGAGGTCGGTCTGGTCGCGAGCAAGTCGGCCGGGCGCCGGACCGTGAAGGAGGGCGGGGCCTACGTGAACAACGTGAAGGTCACCTCCGAGGACGCGGTCCCCGCCAAGGAGGACCTGCTGCACGGGCGCTGGCTGGTGCTGCGCCGGGGCAAGAAGAACCTGGCTGCGGTGGAGATCACCGGCTGAGAGTCCTGCGGCCCCTACGGGCGCACCTCGGAGGGGCCGGTACGGACGGGGATGTCCGTACCGGCCCCTCCGGCGCGTCGAGGCGCGGTCAGGATCAGCGGCCGGCCTGGGCGGTCCGGCTCAGCAGCCAGCTCAGGCGGTCCGGCTCAGCGGCCGGCTCAGGCGGTGCGTCTCTTGCCCCGGAGCGCCATGTAGACCATGTCGCCGACTCCGACGATCAGGACCGCTCCCGCCACTTGCAGCAGGTGCCGGATCCAGTCGATGCCCCTGGTGTCGGCGACCCCGATCCAGGTCGCCACGGCGTTGCCGAGGACACCGCCGATGATTCCGAAGATCACCGTCAGCCAGAGCGGCTGGTGCTGCCTGCCCGGCAGGATCGCCCGGGCAATCAGGCCCAGCACCAAACCGACGATGATCGCCCACAACCAATGCATGTCGCCTCCTCAAGGCGCGATGTGCGCATGTCCGGTCAGTCTCGGGCCGCCCTGCAGGCGCCGCATGTCGGACGGGGCCATTGGGGTGCACCCCGCCTCCTCGCGGCCCCGGGGGCGGCGTACGGTGGAAGGGTCCGGGCCGGGGTGCGTCCGGCGGCTGATCGGGTGGTGGAGCATGGAGCGGAAGAGGCGGCAGAAGCGGAAGGGCGCCGAGGTCTTCCGGATCACCGGAGCGCGGATGGGGCTCGCCGAGGACGTGCGGGGCCGCCAGCGGCGCTATGTGATCTCGATGGCCATCCGGACCCTGTCGGTCATCGCGACCGTGGTCTTGTGGAACGTGCAGCGCCCGGTGGCGATCGTGACGCTGATCGCGGGGGCGTTGCTGCCCTACGTCGCCGTGGTCATCGCCAATGCCGGGCGCGAGTCGGCGCCCTCGCTGCCTTCGCACTACATCCCGACTCCCACGCACCCGGAACTGGGCCCGGGAAACCTCAAGAAAAGCTCAGATCAATCATGAAGTTCCGGTGCACCGCACCGGGTGCTGCGTGACATACTGCCTACGCGCTCCGCATCCCCCGTCGGAGCGACGGACCGACGCCGGGCAGCTCCCCCCGTGGCTGCTCGGCGTCGTTTTTCCGTCCCCGGGGTTTGTAGGGTTGAGGCGTGAACTCCCCTGAAAACCCCGGCTCCCCCGACACCGAGGCGCCCACCTGCTCCGCCAAGGGCTGCCGCGGCGCGGCCGTGTGGGTCCTGGCGTGGAACAACCCGAAGCTGCACACCCCGGAGCGCCGCAAGACCTGGCTGGCATGCGAGGAGCACCGCGAACACCTCTCCCAGTTCCTGGGGGTCCGCGGTTTCCTCAAGGACGTCGTCAAGATCGGCGAGTGGGAGCAGCCGCCGGGATCGGAGCGCGAGCGCTGAGCGACGGCTAGGGAGTCCGCGGCTAGCGGGGCTCAGCCGCCGATCGCCGACATCGGGCGGTCGGGCTGGAGGAAGGACGAGGGGTCGTCGAGGCCGGAGCCGGCCTTCTTGCCCCACATCGCCACCTTCCACAGGCGGGCGATCTCCTCGTCCTCGGCGCCGGAGCGAAGGGCGGAGCGAAGGTCCGACTCCTCGGTGGCGAAGAGGCACGTACGCACCTGGCCGTCGGCCGTGAGCCGGGTGCGGTCGCAGGCGCCGCAGAAGGGGCGGGTGACCGAGGCGATGACGCCGACGGTGGCCGGGCCGCCGTCGACCAGCCAGCGCTCGGCGGGTGCGGAGCCGCGCTCGGCGGCGCCTTCCTCGGCGAGCGCGAAGCGGGTGCGCAGGGACCGCAGGATGTCGCCGGCGGTGATCATGCCGTCGCGCTTCCAGCCGTGCTGCGCGTCGAGCGGCATCTGCTCGATGAAGCGGAGCTCGTACTCGTTCTCCACGGCCCAGGCCAGCAGGTCGGGGGCTTCGTCGTCATTGAGCCCCGGCATCAGGACGGCATTGACCTTGACGGGGGTGAGACCGGCCTCCCGGGCCGCCGCCATGCCGTCGAGGACGTCCTTGTGCCGGTCGCGGCGGGTGAGGGTCTTGAAGACCTCGGGACGCAGGGTGTCCAGGGAGACATTGACCCGGTCCAGGCCGGCGGCTTTCAGGGCGGACGCGGTCCGCTTGAGGCCTATGCCGTTGGTGGTCAGCGACATGCGGGGCCGCGGTTCCAGCGCCGCGCACCGCTCCACGATTCCGACGAGACCGGGCCGCAGCAGCGGCTCGCCGCCGGTGAAGCGGACCTCGGTGATGCCGAGCCGCGTCACGGCGATGCGGATCAGCCGGACGATCTCGTCGTCGCTCAGCAGATCGGACTTGCCGAGCCACTGCAGGCCCTCCTCGGGCATGCAGTACGTACAGCGCAGATTGCACCGGTCGGTGAGCGAGACGCGCAGGTCAGTGGCCACGCGGCCGTATGTGTCGAGAAGCACTGTGGGCCCCCTCCCCTGTCCGGATCCGTAGAGGTACACGCGAGTTCACGCAGCATTGAAACACCCAGTGCTTGCGCTGTATTCGAGCCTACGCGACGCGTGTGACATGTAGCGGTGCCCGAATGAACGAGACGCGACGCGGCCGCGTCGTAGGGAAGTACGACGCGGCCACGCTGGGTGTTCGGACGAACTCATGGAGCGCGTGTCAGCGGGCTCGCGTGGCCCGTGTCAGTGGGCCCCGGTGCCGGTCAGGGAGCGGACCTCCAGCTCGGCGAACTTCTGCGCGTCGGCCTTCTCCTTCGACAGGAGCGTCCCCAGCCAGCCGAGCAGGAAGCCCAGCGGGATGGAGATGAGGCCGGGGTTCTCCAGCGGGAACCAGTAGAAGTCGGCGTCCTTGAACATCGAGGTGGGCTTGCCGGACACGACCGGCGAGAACAGCACCAGGACGACCGAGGAGATCAGGCCGCCGTAGATCGACCACAGCGCGCCCCGGGTGGTGAAGCGCTTCCAGAAGAGGCTGTAGAGGATCGTCGGCAGGTTGGCGGAGGCGGCCACCGCGAAGGCGAGCGCGACCAGCCCCGCGACGTTCAGGTCGCGGGCGAGTGCGCCGAGCCCGATGGCGACCGCGCCGATGACGACGGTGGACCAGCGTGCCGCGCGGACCTCTTCCTTCTCGGTGGCCTTGCCCTTGCGGATGACGTTCACGTACAGGTCGTGCGCGAAGGACGAGGAGGAGGCGAGGGTGAGACCGGCGACCACCGCGAGGATGGTGGCGAAGGCCACGGCGGAGATCACGGCGAGGAGGATCGCACCGCCGGTGGAGCCGGCGCCGCCGCCGATCTCCTGCGCGAGCAGCGGGGCCGCGGTGTTGCCCGCCTTGTTGGAGGCGAGGATGTCGGCCCGGTTCAGCAGGGCCGCGGCGCCGAAGCCGAGGGCGATCGTCATCAGGTAGAAGGCTCCGATGATGCCGATGGCCCAGTTCACGGACTTGCGGGCGGCCTGCGCGGTGGGAACCGTGTAGAAGCGGATGAGGATGTGTGGCAGGCCGGCGGTGCCCAGGACGAGGGCCAGGCCGAGCGAGATGAAGTCCAGCTTCGAGGTGGAGTCCATGCCGTACTTCAGGCCCGGCTCCAGGAATTTGACGCCCTGTCCGCTGTTCTCGGCGGCCTTGCCGAGCAGCTCGGAGACGTTGAAGTCGAACTTCAGCAGCACCAGGAAGGTGATCAGCAACGCGCCCGCGATGAGCAGGACGGCCTTGATCATCTGGACCCAGGTGGTGCCCTTCATACCGCCGATGGTCACGTAGACGATCATCAGTACGCCGACCAGCGCGACGACGGCCACCTTGCCGCCGTCGCTGCTGATGCCCAGGAGCAGCGAGACCAGCACGCCGGCGCCGGCCATCTGGGCGAGCAGGTAGAAGATCGAGACCACGATGGTGGAGGTGCC
Organism: Streptomyces sp. NPDC003034; assembly: GCF_053591375.1. Taxonomy (NCBI): domain Bacteria; kingdom Bacillati; phylum Actinomycetota; class Actinomycetes; order Kitasatosporales; family Streptomycetaceae; genus Streptomyces; species Streptomyces sp. NPDC003034. The sequence goes on along the minus strand of NZ_JBSFTS010000005.1, from coordinate 268,963 downwards.
GGCGGCGGTACGGACGGGCCGCTGGCGCATCCGGTACGCGAGGACGTCTCCCATCGTGTAGCGCCCGGAGTTGCGCAGCGGCTCGGCGACGAGCAACAGCGCGACCAGCCAGGCGACGAGGAAGCCGATGGAGTAGAGGAAGCCGTCGTAGCCGAAGAGCGCGATGGCTCCGGCGATGCCGAGGAAGGACGCGGCGGACATGTAGTCGCCGGAGATGGCGAGGCCGTTCTGGAAGCCGGTGAACTGGCGGCCGCCCGCGTAGAAGTCGGCGGCGTCCTTCGTCTGGCGGCCGGCCCAGACCGTGATGATCAAGGTGGCGACGACGAACAGGCCGAACAGGGTGATGATCAGCGGCCGGTGCTCGGTGGCGCCCGCGGCGACCGTCGTCAGGTGGAGGGTGCTCGCGCCGTCGCTCATTCGCCGGCCTCCATGCGCGCCTTGATGGCCGCGGCCTTGGGGTCGAGGTGCGCGGCGGCGTGCCGTGCGTACAGCCAGGCGATGAGGAAGGTGGTCGCGAACTGGGCGAGGCCGAAGACGAGGGCGACGTTGATGTTGCCGAAGAGCTTGGTCCCCATGAAGCCGCCCGCGTAGTTGGACAGCAGCACGTAGAGCAGGTACCAGGCGATGAAGGCCACGGTGAGCGGGAAGGCGAAGGAGCGGTAGGAACGGCGCAGTTCGGCGAATTCGGCACTCTGCTGGACGCTGGCGAACGCTTCGTCCGTGGGGCTCGCCGGCGGCGTTCCCGCGCTGCCCGGCGGCGGCGCTGCTTCGGTGGTCACGGGGGGCTCTCCTTGTGACGCTGGTGCGGTGGGGACGACGGACAAAACAACCTCCGCGTGGGGGGACGGTGGTGCTGATCCCCCCTGTCAACGGCACGGTCGGCGTGTCGCGGCGGTTCAACACCCACTGTGTCTTTGGAAACTGATGTCTCGAACTGATGGCGGAGAGGGGAACGGGGACGCTAGGTTCGCCTGTCATGGACCGTCTGTCGCGACCGCGCCCGGACGGCTTTTTTCAAGGATGATGTGGAGAACCCATGGCTCATCTGGGATCCGGCCGCCGGCGTGCCCTCGCCGTACCGGTCGGCCTGGCGCTCACCGCCTCGCTCGCCTTCCTGCCCTCGGTCACGGCATCCGCCGCTCCGCTGGGCAACACGGCGGACGCGGCAGCGGCCTCGAAGTCCGACACCTCCGGCCCCAAGATGTCGTACGTGGCGAACCTGTCCTCGTACGGCACCGTGGAGCGGGCGAGGAAGGCCATCGAGCGGGCCGGTGGAACGGTGGTGACGGCGCATGAGCAGATCGGTGTCGTCGTCGCACATTCCCAGAACCCGGAGTTCGCCAAGCAGCTGCGGGCCCAGCGCAGCCTCTTCGTGTCGGTCGGTGCCACCCGGACGGCCCCCCTGCAGACCGTGCAGACCCACGAGGAGGGCACCACCCAGCGGCTGAGCGCGGCGGACGCCGCCAAGGCGGCGGCGGACGCGGCACCGGGTCAGGAGCCGCTGGAGCCCAACCAGTGGGACCTGCGCACGATCAAGGCCGACGAGGCTCACAAGATCAACGATGGCAGCCAGGACGTCACCGTGGGCGTCATCGACACGGGTGTCGACGACACCCACCCCGATCTCGCCCCGAACTTCTCCAAGGAGCAGTCCGCCAACTGCGTCGGCGGTGTCGCGGACACCTCCGAGGGCGCCTGGCGCCCGTACGCCGACGGCAGCGACCACGGCACCCACGTGGCCGGCACGATCGGCGCCCCGCGCAACGGGGTCGGCGTCAGCGGTGTCGCGCCCGGCGTGAAGATCGCGGCGATCAAGGTGAGCGAGCCCGCGAGCAGCCTCTTCTTCACCGAAGCGGTCGTGTGCGGCTTCATGTTCGCCGCCGAGAAGGGGATCGAGGTGACCAACAACAGCTACTACGTCGACCCCTGGTACTTCAACTGCAAGACGGACGACGACCAGAAGGCGCTGGTGGAGGCCCTCACCCGGGCGACCAGGTACGCCGAGCGCAAGGGCGTGCTCAACGTCGCCGCGGCCGGCAACTCGAACTGGGACCTGTCGGCCGACTCCATCGTGGACGACACCAGCCCGAACGACACGACGCCGGTGCCGCGCACCATCGACCCGAGCGTCTGCCCGGACCTGCCGACGCAGCTGCCCGGCGTGGTCACGGTGACCTCGACCGGCGACAAGGGTCTGCGGTCGTACTTCTCCAACTACGGCCTGGGCGTGGCGGACGTGGCCGCTCCCGGCGGCGACAAGTGGCAGGTCCCGGCCACCCCGGACGCCAACGGCCGCGTACTGTCCACCATCCCCGGCGGCTACGGCTACAAGCAGGGCACCTCGATGGCCGCCCCGCACGCCGCCGGTGTCGCGGCCCTGCTCAAGAGCGCGCACCCGTCGGCGACGCCGCGCCAGCTCCAGGCGATGCTGAAGGGCCAGGCCACGAAGACGCCCTGCCCCACGCAGATCTACAACAACGAGGGCGCCCTGATCGACGCCACCACCTGTGAGAGCAAGTGGGGCCAGACCGGCTACTACGGCTACGGCGTGGTCGACGCCCTCAAGGCCGTGAAGTAACCAGCCCGGCAGGCCGTACGCGGTGTCACGTGAAGGGGCCGGGCGGGGAGATGCCCGCCCGGCCCCTTCATCGCCGCGCCGTACGCCGCAACGTCAGAGCTGGATGAGAACCTTGAGCGCGCTGCGGTCGTGCATCGCGCGGTAGCCGTCCGGGACCTCTTCCAGGGTGACGGCCCGGTCGAAGACGGGCGAGGGGTCGAGCGCGCCGCTGAGCACGTCCTCCAGCAGCTCCGGGATGTACGCGCGGACCGGTGCGACACCGCCGCGCAGGGTGATGTTGCGGTCGAACATCACGCCGAGGTCGAGGCCGGTGCCGCTGCCGTGCGGGACGCCGACGTAGCCCACCGCCCCGCCGTCGCGCGTGATGTTCACGGCCGTGCGCATGGATTCTTCGGTGCCGACCGCCTCGATGACGGCGTGCGCGCCCCGGCCGCCGGTGAGTTCGCGGACGGCGGCCTCGGCCGCCTCGCCCCGCTCGGCCACGATGTCGGTGGCCCCGAAGAGCTTCGCAATGTCCGTACGGGCGCTGTGGCGTCCCAGCGCGATGATCCGATCGGCGCCGAGGCGCTTGGCGGCCAGGACCCCGCACAGGCCGACCGCGCCGTCTCCGACGACGGCGACCGTGGCGCCCTGGCGCACGCCCGCTCCGAGCGCGGCGTGATGGCCGGTGCCCATGACGTCGGAGAGTGCGAGCAGGCCGGTCAGCAGCGCGTCGTCGGAGGCGGCCGCGATGGGCAGCTTGACCAGGGTGCCGTCGGCGTGCGGCACGCGGACGGCTTCGCCCTGGCCTCCGTCGTGGCCCACCGAGCCCCAGAAACCACCGTGCTCGCAGGAGGTGTAGAGGCCCTCGGCGCAGTAGTCGCAGGTGCCGTCGGACCACATGAAGGGCGCGACGACCAGGTCGCCGGCGCGCAGCCCGGCCACCGCGGAGCCGGTCTCCTCGACGATGCCGAGGAACTCGTGGCCGATGCGCTGTCCGGGCTGGCGCTCGGCTTCACCCCGGTAGGCCCAGAGGTCGCTGCCGCAGATGCAGGCGCGCAGGACGCGGACGACGGCGTCCTCGGGACGGCGGATCGCGGCGTCGGGCACCTCCTCCACGCGGATGTCGTACGGGGCGTGGATGACGGTGGCGCGCATGGTGGTGCAGTCCTCCGGTTCGGGGTCGTTCAGTCGGGGCTTCGTGTGCCTCGGATGCTGGGAGCGACCTTCCTACGGTACGCCTGCCCGCGTGCCGTCACGGCCGTGGCCAGCAGGTACTGGGCGGCCAGGTAGGTGGCCATGATCCAGAAGTCCGGGCGGGGCGGCTGCGGCCATCCGGCGACCCCGGTGGCGATGAGGGTGTCGGAGACCAGGAACAGCGCCCCGCCGATCCCGGCGTGCGGGCCCAGGGCGCTGGAGCGGAAGGCCATGGCGGTGAGCAGCAGGCTGTAGCCGGCGACGGGTGCGCGCAGCCCGGCCGGCAGGTCCGTCCACATCAGGCCGACCACGCCGACGAGGGCGAGGGCGTACGCCCCGGCGAGCAGGGGGCTCGCGCTCCGCTTGCCGAAGAGCACGAGGTAGCAGACGTGTCCGGCGGCGAAGGAGCCCATGCCGATGAGGAAGGCGGCCTCGGCGTCGAAGAGCAGGGCCAGATCACCGCCCCAGCCGAACAGCAGGGCGGCGACCAGCAGGCGCGGTGCGCCCCGGGTGAGCGCGTGGGCCAGCAGCAGCGGCATCAGCAGGGGCTTGGCGATGACGTGGCCGAGGTGCCAGTCGGCGAGCAGCGAGCCGAGGTCGCCGGCGGCCGCGAGGGCGAAGGCGACGAGCAGGACCCGGGCGGCTGGGCCGCTTCCGGCGCCCGCCGGGCGGGCCCGGGAGGGGGCACCGGATGGTGCGGTGGGCGGGCCGCAGGCGCTGGAGGCGCCGGCGCTCACGCGGCGTGCTCCGGAGTCGTCTGCCCGGAGGGAGCCGCCGGGGACGGCCGGTCCGCGGAGGGCGTGGCGGTCGCCAGCGGCGCGGCGGGCCCTGACGGTGTGCCGGTGGCCGCGGTTGCCGCGCCTGCCGGGGCCGGGGCCGGCTGCCAGCCCGGACCGCGGAAGACGCGCCCGGCGCGTTCGCGCCAGTCGGCGGCGGCCCGCAGGTCCCGGGCGATGGCGACGTACTCGTGGGTGGCGACGCGCAGCGGGTTGTAGGTGTCGATGTTCTTCGTCAGCCCGTAGACGGGCTTGTCGCCCTCCCCCACCCAGGATCCGAACATCCGGTCCCAGATGATGAGGATCCCGGCGAAGTTGCGGTCCAGGTAACCGCCTTGGGAGGCGTGGTGGACGCGGTGGTGGGAGGGGGTGTTGAAGACGTACTCGACGGGGCGCGGGAGCTTGCCGATGCGCTCGGTGTGGATCCAGAACTGGTACACGAGATTGACGGAGTAGCAGAACGCCACCGCGGCCGGGTGCACGCCGAGGGCGATCATCGGCAGGTAGAAGGGCCAGGAGGTGGCGCTGGTCCACGGCTGGCGCAGGGCGGTGGTGAGGTTGAACTTGCGGCTGCTGTGGTGCACGACGTGGCAGGCCCACAGGATGCGGATCACGTGGTGGCCGCGGTGCTGCCAGTAGTAGAGGAAGTCCTGCGCGAGCAGCATCAGCAGGACGGTCCACCACAGGACGGGCACGCGCAGCGGTGTCAGTTCGTAGATTGCTGTGTAGATGGCGAGGACCGGGATCTTCCAGAGCAGGTCGAAGACCAGGCTGCCGAGTCCCATGCCGATGCTGGTGACGGCGTCCTTGGCCTCGTACCCGGCGGCGTCCTCGTCGGGATGGATCCGGTAGCTCACCATCTCCACGACGGTGAGCAGCACGAAGGCGGGTATGGACCACAGCACGACATCGGGCAGGTTCGGCATGCCCGCACCATAGAGGCCCCTCCAGGCGGGCCGCTAGAGGTTGTTACCGATCGGTATGCGCGGATGTTACCCGCGGTTCGCAGCGGCTGGTCCGACAGGCGAGAACTGCGGGAAGTTGACACGTCGACAGACGGCGGCGGGCCTGGCCGGAAGGACGGCGGGCCATCGCTGTCGGTCCGGGCCGATATCCTCTGTGACCATGCTCGACGACCGTACGACCGCAGACACGATCTGGCCGACCGCGTACCCCCAGGGGTACGCGGTCGTCGACGTGGAGACCACCGGGCTCGCTCGCGACGACCGGATCATCTCTGCCGCCGTCTACCGGCTCGACGCGCAGGGCGATGTGGAGGACCACTGGTACACCCTGGTCAATCCGCTGCGGGATCCGGGACCGGTGTGGATCCACGGACTGACCACCAACATGCTCCGGGACGCGCCCCTCTTCAAGGACATCGCCGAGGAGTTCGCGGACCGGCTCGCGGACCGGGTACTGGTGGCGCACAACGCCAGCTTCGACTGGCAGATGATCGCCCGTGAATACGCGCGGACCGCCGGGGCCGCGCCGGTCCGTCAGCGGCTGTGCACCATCGCCCTGTCGAAGGAACTGAATCTTCCGCTGCCCAACCACAAGCTGGAGTCGCTCGCCGCGCACTTCGGAGTGGTCCAGCAGCGCGCCCACCACGCGCTGGACGACGCCCGGGTGCTGGCCGAAGCCTTCCGCCCGTCGCTGCACGCGGCCGCGCGGGACGGCGTACGGCTGCCGCTGCTGGAGTGCCGGCCGCTGACGGAGTGGTCGGACCCGCCCCTCATGCCGCGGGTGGGCCACCAGGCCTCGTACCAGAGCGGCAATTGGCGGCCTTCGCGCAAGCGGCCGCCGTGCCCGCATCCGAACCCGGGGCGGTTCGAAGACGGCAAACCGCTCAAACAGGGCATGCGCATCGCCTTCTCCGGTGACACCTCCGTGGAGCGGGAGCTGTTGGAGGACCGCGCGGTCGAAGCGGGCTTGCACGTGGCGACGAGTGTGTCGCGGCTCACCAGTCTGCTGGTGACGAACGACCCGGACTCGGCGACCTCCAAGACGGTCAAGGCCAAGTCCTTCGGCACTCCGATCGTCGACGAGGCGGCCTTCACCCAGCTGTTGCGGGACGTGGCGCCGGCCGGGGCCTGAGCCGGCCGGCCACAGGACGGGAGCTCGCGGGCGTTGCGCCGGCCGGGTGCCGGGGCGGCGACTCACCCCGGTGGACCTTGTTCCGGTCCCCGTCCTTGCGGAGCATGCGGCGCATGGCACGTTGTGAGGTCTGCGGAAACGATTACGGCATGTCCTTCGAGGTGCACGCGCAGGGCGCGGTGCACGTCTTCGACTGCTTCGCCTGCGCCATCCACCGCATGGCGCCCATCTGCGAGCACTGCCGGGTCCCGATCATCGGGCAGGGCGCCGAGGTCGAGGGGCACTGGTTCTGCGGAGCGCACTGCGCTCGCGCGGAGGGGAAGGTGGGCGTCGTCGACCACGTCTGACTCCGCTGGCTCCGCCGGCTCCCCGCTCCGAACATCACTGCGAAGCCCAGCCCGGACCGCACCCGACCGCCGTCTCCCACGGCTCTCCCCGTACGGCTCCCCCGTACGCCACGGCCCCGGACGGCCACCCGGCCGCCGGGGCCGGCCCGACTGCGGGTACCGTCGTGGGCGTGTACCGCTTTGTGCTGACCCGGCAGTGGGTGTGCCTCACCCTCGTCGCCCTCGTCCTCATCCCCGTGATGGTCAAGCTCGGGTTCTGGCAGTTCCACCGCCATGAGCACCGGGTCGCACAGAACCAGCTGATCGAGGCGAACCTGCGGGCCCGGCCGGTACCCGTGACCGACATCACCTCCCCCGGCCACCAGGTCCCGCGCGCGGACTTCTGGCGGGCGGTCAGCGCGACCGGAACCTACGACACCGCGCACGAGGTCGTCGTACGGATGCGGACCTCCAACGACGACAAGGTCGGCTTCCACGTCGTGACCCCGCTCGTGCTCGCCGACGGCCGGGTGGTGCTCGTCAACCGCGGCTGGGTGCCGGGCGGCGGCGATCCCCGCACGTACCCGGCGGTTCCGGCGGCGCCCGCGGGCGAGGTGACGATCGCGGGGCGGCTGAAGGGGGACGAGACCAGCGGCGGCAGCGGGATCAAGGACCGCAAGGGGCTTCCGGACCGCCAGGTGATGCTGATCAACAGCGCGCAGCAGACGGCGGCCCTGGGCCGGCCCGTCCTCGGCGGCTACCTGGAACTCACCACTCCGGCCCCGCCGGACGGCGGTCCCGAACCGGTCGCCGAGCCCGACCACGACTCGATCGGCGCGCACATGGCGTACGCCGTCCAGTGGTGGCTGTTCGCCGCCGGCGTGCCCCTGGGCTGGGTGGTCCTGGTCCGGCGGGAGAAGCGCGACCGCGCCGAGGAAGCGGCCCGAGCCGCCCGGCCGGAGCCCGCGACGGCGTAGCGTGTCGGCATGGATCTTGAATTGAAGGACCGTGTCTATGTCGTCACCGGGGCCACGCGCGGCCTCGGCTTCGCCTCCGCCCGTGAATTGACCGCCGAGGGCGCGAAGGTCGTCGTGACGGGCCGCGACGGGGAGCGCGCCGCCGCGGCCGCCGCCTCGCTCGGCCCGGACGCCATCGGTGTGGCGGCCGACAACGCCGACCAGCGGACGCCCGGGCAGCTCATCGCCACCGCGCGGGAGCGCTTCGGCCGCTTCGACGGCATCCTCATCAGCGTCGGCGGCCCGCCCCCGGGCACGGCGGCGGACAACACCGACGCGCAGTGGACGGCTGCCTTCGACTCCGTCTTCCTCGGCGCGGTCCGCCTGGCCCGCGCCGCGGCCGCCGAGCTCGGCGAGGGCGGGGTCATCGGCTTCGTCCTCTCCAGCTCGGTCCACGAGCCGGCCCCCGGCCTGGCCATCTCCAACGGGCTGCGCCCCGGTCTGGCCGGTTTCGCGAAGTCCCTCTCCGTGGACCTCGGGCCGCGCGGCATCCGGGTCGTCGGCCTGCTCCCGGCCCGCATCGACACCGACCGCGTCCGGGAGCTGGACGCCCTGTCGGGCGATGCGCGGGCCGCGCGGGCCGGTCAGGAATCACGCATTCCGCTGGGTCGCTACGGCACCCCGCAGGAGTTCGGCCGAACCGCGGCCTTCCTGCTCTCCCCGGCGGCCTCCTACCTGACGGGCGTCATGCTGCCGGTCGACGGCGGCTCGCGGCACGGTTTCTGACCGGTCGTCCCCGGGGCCCGTCGTTTTCGCGGCAGGGCGGCGGCCGCTACGTCACACGCCGCGCGCGGTGGCCGGCGACCTGGAGGCGGGCCTCGGTCGGGAGTTGACGCAGGCCCATTGAGGTGCGGGCGTGGGTCAGGACCGGACCGGCCAGGCCGGCCAGCGCGTCGGCCGGGACGGCATGCGGCTCCAGTTCCAGCGCGACCCTCAGGGTGGGCGCCCCGCGCCTTCCGCGCAACGCGACCCGGCAATGGGCCACTCCGTCCAGGGCGCCGGCCTCCGCCGCCACCGCCTCCTCCAGCGCGCGTCCCCGCAGCAGGGCGAAGGCCCCGTCCCCGGTGTCCACGACCACCGCCGTCAGCCGGGACCGCTTCAGCTGGGCCAGCAGCCACCACAGCGCCAGCAGCACGCACAGCCCCAGTCCGGCGAGCACCGCCCACCACCACCAGCCCTCGGCATGCAGGTACCGCCGCCGGGCCGCCGCCGTCAGCAGCGGCGCGTGGCGGCCGCCCAGCGGCCAGGAGGCCGTCAGCACCGACGCTCCCGCGGCCAGCAGCACCAGCCCGGTCAGGGCCAGCAGGATCCGGTTCACCACCCCGAGCATTTCCCTCACCCCTTCACACCGGCGGCGCGGCGGACCCGTACGCGTGTCCGCGGAGGATGCGCGAGGCCCAGTTCGCGGACGCCGACGGCGAGGACCGCGTCCAGGTCGGCCCGTACGTCGTCCAGTTCGCGGAAGTGCGAGGCGGCCCGCACGGTGATGCGGGCCCGGCCAGCCCTGACCCGGACCGACCGCACTCCTGGCACCTCCATGGCCCGGTCCCGCAGCACCAGCGCGGCGGCCTTGCGTCCGAGTCCGGCCCGTACCTCGGCCCCGGGGGCCTGATCGCGCTCCGTGGCCGGCGGCAGCATCGGCAGGATCCCGCGCAGCCCGGGGGTGAGGGCCAGCACCAGGAGCAGCGCGCCGAGGACCGCGAGGATCCCGGCCGCCAGCAGTACTTCCGGATCCGCCGGGGTGCGCGTCTGCAGGTGGTGGACCAGTTCCCGCCGCCAGCGCATGCCGGGCCGGTGGGCCCGTACGGAGGCCAGGTCGTACAGGAACAGGCCCGCCACCCCCAGGACCGCCAGGGCGGTGAGGGCGGCCGGGATCCGGCGCGCGGAGCGGAACCGGCGGACGGCGGCGTGCGGCGGCGCGGCCTCCGGCGGGGCGGCGGGGGCCGTCACCGCAGCCGCCGCTCATGCCCGGCCACGGGCCGGGCGTGCGGGGAGACGTGTGGGGAGTGCAGGTGCTCGATGTCGATGTCCACCTCGGGTACGGCCATGGCGGCGTACTCCTCGATACGCAGGGCGACCTGGCGCCGCACGGCCGCGCACTGTGCGGCGAGGTCGGAGGGGTAGTCGAGTTCCAGGCTCACCCGTACCCGGGCGATGTCGTGGTGCACGGTGACCGTGGCGTGCGGCGCGGGGCCGCCCGGTTCGGCGCCGAGCGCCTCGCGGGCCGCCTGCGCCGCGATCTTGGCCACGACCCGGTCGGCGATACGGGTGGATCCCCGGTCGGCGGGAGCCACCTGGGAGGGTGCGGGCCTGCCCGGAACGGGCTGGGGCGTGCTGGGGCGTGGTGTGGTCACCGGCGCCTCACCTGCGCCGCTCGTCGCGGTCCCGGGGCCGGAACAGGTCGCCCGGTTCCAGGTCGCCGTCGAGGAACCGGCCGGCGATGAAGCCGATGGCTCCCAGCGCCGCCACCAGTAGGAACGCCCCGAACCCGCCGAAGTACCCGGCGAACCCGAGTGCCATGCCGGCCAGCAGGCCGACGACCGCCATGCTCATGCGGACTCCTTTCGGCGCAATGGCACACGCTGTTGCGGAAGGTTACTGAAGCCGGGACTCCGGTTCCTCTTCCTCCTCGTCGGGCAGCTTGACGTCGCTGACCGCGATGTTGACCTCCACGACCTCCAGGCCGGCCATCCGCTCGACCGCCGCGATGACGTTCTCACGGACGTCCCTGGCCACGTCACGGATCGACACGCCGTACTCGACGACGATCTCCAGGTCCAGAGCGGTCTGGACCTCGCCGACCTCGGCCTTCACCCCACGGCTGACCGCCGCCTTGGCGCCGCCGGGCACCCGTTCGCGCACGGCCCCGAAGGTGCGGGAGAGGCCGCTGCCGCTGCCCATGGCGTGCACGCCGGCCACCTCACGGGCGGCCATCCCGGCGATCTTCTCGACCACCCCGTCGGCGATGCTCGTACGCCCCCGCTCGGCGGGCTCCCTGCCGGAGCCGGTCGACTTTCCCAGGCTGCCTGATGCTGATGCGGATTCGGTCATCGCGTTTCCTTAGGAATCAGATGGAATCAGAAGCGGAGCGTCCTTCGCGCTGTGCGGACTCCTCACCACCGTAAGCGGGCATGTCCTGCGACGCGCCCGCGACTGGGCCGGTCGGCTGGTACGGGTTTTGGGTCTCGCCCGTCCGGGGGCCTATCCGCCCGCCTGTTTCTGCCCCGCATCGGCCCGGGCATGCCGCCGCCCCGCCTCCGGGGGGGGGAGGCGGGGCGGGAAGCTGGGTGCCGGAGGCCCGGACCGCGAAGGCCGGGGGGCGGGATCAGTCGGAGAGGCCCGCCAGATCGCGCAGGCGCCTGGCCTGGGCCGCGCGCTCGGCGGCGCGCTGGTCGTCGTACGGGCGGGAGGGCGCGTCGCGCAGCAGCGCCTTCGTCTCGATCACGGCGTCCCGCGGCGGGGCCAGCAGGGCCGTGGTGAGGTCCTGGACGGCGGCGTCGAGCTCCTCCACGGGGACCACCAGATTGGCGAGGCCGACCCGCTCGGCCTCGTCGGCATGCACGAAGCGGCCCGTCGCGCAGATTTCGAGCGCACGGGCGTAGCCGACCAGGGAGGTCAGGGGCTGCGTCCCGGCCAGGTCGGGGACCAGGCCGAGGCTGGTCTCGCGCATGGCGAACTGCACGTCGTCCGCGACCACGCGCAGGTCGCACGCGAGCGCGAGCTGGAAGCCGGCACCGATCGCGTGCCCCTGCACGGCGGCAATGGAGACGACGTCGTTGCGCCGCCACCAGGTGAACGCCTCCTGGTATGCGGCGATGGTGGCATCGAGCAGATCGTCCGAACCGCGGGCCAGGTCGAGGAAGGACGGCTCCCCCTCGAAGCCCTCGGGGGTGAAGGCCTGCCGGTCGAGTCCGGCGGAGAAGGATTTGCCCTCACCGCGCAGCACGACGACCCGGACGGTGCCCGGCAACGACCTTCCGGCTTCCGCCAAAGCCCGCCAGAGCGCGGGGGATTGAGCGTTTCGCTTGGCCGGATTGGTCAGTGTCACCGTGGCGACCGCATCGTCCACGGTGAGCCGTACGCCGTCCTTGTCGAGCAGAGCCATCTGTATGCCTCCGGTGTGCAGTCGGCCGCAAGCCCGGCCTAAGTGACTGCACAGTAACCACCCAGCCGACCGCTGAGCCGACCGGGGGTCACCGAAGGAACCGTTGGGACAGGAGAAAGACCTTGGATCGGATGGATCCGCTGGATCTCTTGGACTGTTGGACCGGGGTCAGGCCGTAGCCGCCTTCTTGCCGCGTGTCGCGCCACCACGACCACGCAGCGAGACCCCGGACTCACTGAGCATTCGGTGGACGAATCCATAGGACCGGCCGGTCTCCTCGGCCAGCGCCCGGATACTCGCACCGGAGTCGTACTTCTTCTTCAGGTCTGCCGCGAGCTTGTCGCGCGCGGCGCCGGTTACCCGGCTGCCCTTCTTCAGAGTCTCGGCCACCCGTGCCTCCTCATGGGAAGTGCGCTCTGGACTTCTCATGATCACCCCTCCCACGCTTCCTGGCCACCCATTCAGCAAGGTCCGTACGACGGCATTTCCCGGGTAGTGGACACACGAGCAGAACGGAATCTCCCCTTCGAGTGCATGATCTCGGTCACACTTCGCCCGCATTATCGGGAACTCCCAGGTCAGAGACCTGATGCCGACAGCAGAACGACCCCGGTCGCGCACCCTTGTGAGTGCGGCCGGGGCCGTCGTACGACGTGCAGCGGTACGAGAAGCCCTCACTCAGATGACGGATCACCCGTGAGCCGAATGATCCATAAGGAACTGGATCACCCCTGCGGAGGTCAGGCGAGGGCCACCAGGTCCCGGTAGTCCGGGCCCCACAGGTCCTCGACGCCGTCCGGGAGCAGGATGATCCGCTCCGGCTCCAGGGCCTCCACCGCGCCCTCGTCGTGCGTGACGAGGATGACGGCGCCCTTGTAGGTGCGCAGCGCGCCGAGGATCTCCTCGCGGCTGGCCGGGTCGAGGTTGTTGGTGGGCTCGTCGAGGAGCAGGACGTTCGCGGAGGAGACGACCAGCGTGGCCAGGGCCAGCCGGGTCTTCTCGCCGCCGGAGAGCACCCCGGCGGGCTTGTCCACGTCGTCCCCCGAGAACAGGAACGAGCCGAGGGTCTTGCGTACGGAGACCAGGTCCAGGTCCGGCGCCGAGGAGCGCATGTTCTCCAGGACCGTGCGCTCCGGGTCCAGGGTCTCGTGCTCCTGGGCGTAGTAGCCGAGCTTGAGGCCGTGACCGGGGGTGACCTGGCCGGTGTCGGGCTTCTCGGTGCCCGACAGCAGGCGGAGCAGGGTGGTCTTGCCGGCGCCGTTGAGACCGAGGATCACGACGCGGGAGCCCTTGTCGATGGCCAGGTCCACGTCGGTGAAGATCTCCAGCGAGCCGTACGACTTCGACAGGCCCTCGGCGGTCAGCGGGGTCTTGCCGCAGGGCGCCGGGTCCGGGAAGCGGAGCTTGGCGACCTTGTCGGAGACGCGGACCGCGTCGAGGCCGGAGAGCAGCCGCTCGGCGCGCTTGGCCATGTTCTGCGCGGCGACGGTCTTGGTGGCCTTGGCGCGCATCTTGTCGGCCTGCGTGTTCAGGGCCGCGGCCTTCTTCTCCGCGTTCTGGCGCTCGCGCTTGCGGCGCTTCTCGTCGGCCTCGCGCTGCTGCTGGTAGAGCTTCCAGCCCATGTTGTAGACGTCGATCTGGGCGCGGTTGGCGTCCAGGTAGAAGACCTTGTTGACGACGGTCTCGACCAGGTCGACGTCGTGGGAGATCACGATGAAGCCGCCGCGGTAGTTCTTCAGGTAGTCCCGCAGCCAGACGATCGAGTCGGCGTCCAGGTGGTTCGTGGGCTCGTCGAGGAGCAGGGTGTCGGCGTCCGAGAACAGGATCCGGGCGAGCTCGACCCGGCGGCGCTGGCCACCGGAGAGGGTGTGCAGCGGCTGGCCGAGCACCCGGTCGGGCAGGCCGAGGGCGGCCGAGATGGTGGCGGCCTCGGATTCGGCGGCGTACCCGCCCTTGGTCAGGAACTCGGTCTCCTGGCGCTCGTACTGGCGCAGCGCCTTCTCCCGGGTGGCGCCCGAGCCGGAGGAGATGCGCTCCTCGTTCATGCGCATCTTCTTCAGCAGGACGTCGAGACCGCGGGCGGAGAGGATCCGGTCGCTCGCCAGGACGTCGAGGTCGCCGGTGCGCGGGTCCTGCGGGAGGTAGCCGACCTCGCCCGAGCGCGCGATGGCGCCGGCCGCGGGCTGTCCCTCGCCCGCCAGGCACTTGGTGAGGGTCGTCTTGCCCGCTCCGTTGCGGCCCACCAGGCCGATGCGGTCCCCCTTGGCGACGCGGAAGGAGGCGGACTCGATGAGGATGCGGGCGCCGGCGCGCAGCTCGATGCCGGTGGCGGTGATCACGGAAATACTCCAGAGCGGTGGGGACGGCGGAAGGGGGGCAGGACGCGAAGCTTCGACGCCGCTAATCCGCGAGGAGATTTGCCATGGGAGACATTCTACCGGGGGTGCGCAACTAGTTATGGGGGCGGCCGGGTGGCCCGGGCGACCTCCGGCCCCCTCCCCGGCGTCACTCGTCCGGGTCAGGGAAGCTCGGGGCCGGACGACCCCCCGGGTCATGGACGCACGGGCGGGCGGAGCAGCGCCGGCAGTGGTCCGACCAGGGCTGCGGCACGGGCGACATGGCGCGGCGCCGCACCTTCCGGTCACTGTCGGTGGCGCCTGCCATGCTGTGTCGTGGGTCACACACACGAGAGGGAGTGATCGTCATGGCAGGCGTTCCGTCCATCTGTCCCACCCTGGTCTACCGCGATGCGAAGGCGGCCATCAAGCTGCTGACCGAGGCGTTCGGCTTCAACCAGGTCGCGGTGTACGAAGCCGAGAACGGCGCGGTGGTGCACGCCGAGCTGGCGTACGGCAACGGCGTCGTCATGCTCGGCAGCAAGGGCACCGGCGGGGTCTTCGACAAGGCCATGAAGGACGCCGGGCCGTCCGGCGTCTATGTGGTCGTGGAGGACGTCGACGCCCATCACCGGCGGGCCGTCGAGCACGGCGCCGAGATCCTGATGGAGCCCACCGACCAGGACTACGGCTCGCGGGACTACATGGCCCGGGACGGTGAGGGCAACATCTGGAGCTTCGGGACGTACGCGCCGCAGGTCTGACCGCGCGGCGCGTACGCACGGCGCGTACGCATGCCCCGTACGCACTCCCGTTACGCATACGCCCCCGTACGCGCCCGCCCGTGCGCGGCTGCCGTACGGGGCGCTACGCGCCGCCGGTGTGGACCTGGAACGCGGCCCGGCGTACCGCCTTGGCCAGGGCGGGGTCGGGATGGGCGGCGGCCAGCGCGACCAGGACCTGCACGGTGCGCGGATGGCCGACGGCGCGGACCTCGTCCAAGAGCCGGGGGACGGTGGTCCGCACGGCCGAGTCCAGGTGGCGGGCCAGCAGATCGGCTTCGCCGTGGTCGGCGATGGCGGCGGCGGTGTCCACCCAGAGCCAGGTCGACTCCTCGGCGGTGAGGACGTCCTGGGCCTCGTCGGGGTCGACTCCGTCGTGCTCGGCCAGCCAGAGCAGGGCGTAGGGCCGCAGGGCCGGATCCCGTACGGCGGCGCGCACATCGGGCTCGGCGGGGGCGCCGACCACGCGCAGCGCCTCGAAGGCGAGGCCGCGCAGCAGTGCGTCCTCGCCCCGGGCGGCGTGCAGGAGCTCGCTGACGGCGTGGCCGACGGGCCGGGCAGCGAGCCAGGCCTGGTATTCGGCGCGGGCCGGACCGGGGGTGAGCCGGGCGCAGCCGTGCAGCATGGCGGCGGCCGACTGCTCGATGTTCCCGGCCTGGCTCTGGGCCGCGACACAGATCTGCTCCAGCTTGACCCAGACGGCCCAGCTGCCGAGCGGGGTGAGGGTGGCCTGCGCGGGACCGAGGGTGACGGCGTCCACGGCGGCGAGCCCGCCGAGCGCCCAGCGCAGCAGGCGGGCGAGCGGGACGGGGGGCGCGGGGAGGGTCGCCTGCGGCGCCGGTGCGGCCTGCGGGGCCGGTGCGGCCTCGTGCGGCGAGGCGGCATAGGGGATCTCGCACCGCTCGTCACGCAGTTCGGTGACGCGCTGTCCGAGCAGGTCGAGCAGGTCGGGGACGGTCACGGGGCCGGCCGACAGCTGGAGCAGCGAAAGGAGTTGGGGCATCGCCTCGACGACCTCCGCGACCACCGCGGGGGCGATGTCCGCGGGGGCGGGGTGGACCAGCGACCAGGCGTCGAAGAGGGCGACCCAGCCGCGCAGTACGGCGGTGTCGTCACGGTCCCAGGCGCGCAGCCGCCAGCCGGGCCGGGCGTGGCCCCCGTGCACCTCCACGAGTCCGGCGAGCCGGGCGCGGTCCCAGCCGACCCGGATCTGGCCGTGTGTCAGGTTCAGGTCCGCGGCGGCGCGTTCGACGTCGGAGGCGGGCAGCGCGCCGGCCGGTGCGGGGCGTCCTCCGTCCCCCGCGCCGAGGTTGCGCTCGGCCCATCGGGTCAGGCGTACGGCGTCGGCGAGCGAGGCCCGGGCCCGGTTCGCGAGGTCCGCCGTGGCGGGCGTGCCCGCCGGGGGCCTCGGGGCCGTCCGGGTGCGCCGGTCGCTCACCGCCTTGCGGGCCGCGGCGACGGAACGCGGGGAGACGAGTCGGAGTCTGGAGTCGCGAGCCAACTGCTCATCAGGCTTTCGGGACGTCACGGAAGCAGTCTCGCCCGTCACTGGCCGAAAGCCCAAACGGAACCGACCGTTACCACTGCCGCCCCTGGTACAGACCAGGACAAGCCACCCGCGGGGCACCAAGGGCGTGTCTTTCGGATCCTGCCGGGCCCTCACATCAGCGGAACGAGGAAGCGGCGCAGGGTTTCCTCGTAGGTGTCCGGGTCCGCGTTCCACATGGCCCCGTGCCCCGCTTCGCGCACGGTGTGCAGGGTGACGAGGTCGGGGCGGGCGGCGGCGAGGCGGCGGGAGGGTTCCCAGGGGGCGAGCGTGTCGTCCGGACCGTGGAAGATCAGGACGGGGACGCGCAGCGCGCCGGGGTCCGCGCCCGGCGGCCGGCGGTCGGCGCGCAGCCCCGTACGGCCCTCGGCGGCGCGTACCGCGAGCGGCAGCACCGCGGCCGGGATGCGGCGGGCCGCGACGAGCCGGCGCAGGGTGGCGTGCCAGTCGAGCACCGGCGAGTCCAGCACCAGCCCGGCGATTCGGCCGGCGAGCGCCGAGCGCTCGGCGGCGTGCAGGGCCATGGTGGCGCCGGTGGACCAGCCGTGCAGGATCACGTGCCGGGCGCCGTAGCGCACGGCGTAGCGGATGGCCGCGTCCAGGTCCCGCCACTCCGATTGGCCGAGGTGGCCGAGGCCGTCCGGCGGGGCGGGGGCGCCGAGGTCGCCGCGGTAGGCCAGGTCGAGGACGGGCAGCCGGTGGCGGTGCAGGAAGGGCATGACGACCATCGGCTGTTCGCGGCCCGCGCCCAGCCCGTGGACGGTGATCACCCAGGCGTCCCGGGCGGCGGGGACGAACCAGGCCGGCAGCGGGCCGAGCTCTCCGGGGACGTCCACGTCGGCGTGGTCGAGGCCGAGGGCGGTGCGCGGGTCGCCGAGGTGGACCTGCGGGGTGAGGCGGACGCGGCTACCGGGGCCGAGACTGCCGTGGGTGACGGCGAGCAGCCGCCGTACGACGGTGTCGGGATCGTGCGGGGCGTCGGGGAGTACGGGTCCGACGACGGCGTGGGTACCCGGCGCGTGCAGGCCGTACGTACCGGGGCGCAGGGAGGCCAGGGAGCGGGTCAGTGTGATCCGGCCGGCGGCGGTGGAGTGCACGGTCAGGCGCGGTCCGCCGGGCAGCGGGCGGCCCGGGCGGGGCCGCAGGGCCGCGTCGGCGGCGTACCGGCCGGCCGCGACGCAGGCCGCGGCGGCGCCCAGGAGGGTGGTGGTGACGGCCGCTGCCGTCGCTGTGGCGGTACGCACCGCTCCAGTGTCGAGGCGCGGGCTCCGGCGGGCCACCGGAGTCGCCCACTCCGCAAGCGGCGTGGCGGCGGGCTCGCGGTCCGGATGCGGGCTGGGCGCGGGCCGCTTCGTTCCCCGGTGCGGAGGCGTGATGTGGGTCTCTTCGGGATGCCGCGCGAGTGGGTCCGGCTGCTCCCGGTTCACCGCGGACGAGTGGTGTTCACCCGCCTCTGACGTGCATTAATCGATATAACTACGGCTGGACCGGGGTGAATGCCCCGATCCCGCGCCGCGTCAGTACACCGGTCCGACCGTGTCAGTTCACCTTCCGTTCATCCGGGTTGCTTACGGTCGCGGAGCCACTGACGCCAAACAGAAGCCTGGGTAAATGGAGCACATAACGCTTCTCCTCGGGATCGTGATCGTTACCGCTCTCGTGTTCGACTTCACGAACGGTTTCCACGACACGGCCAACGCGATGGCCACCACCATCTCGACAGGCGCCCTCAAGCCCAAGACCGCGGTGGCCATGTCCGCCGTGCTGAACCTCGTCGGCGCGTTCCTGTCGGTGGAGGTCGCCAAGACGATCTCCAGCGGACTCATCAACGAGAGCGGGATCCAGCCGGAGGTCATCTTCGCCGCGCTGGTCGGCGCGATCCTCTGGAACCTGCTGACCTGGCTGGTCGGTCTGCCCTCCAGCTCCTCGCACGCCCTGATGGGCGGCCTGATCGGTGCGGCCGTCGCCTCGGCCGGCTTCTCCGCCGTCAACGGCGGCGTCGTCATCACCAAGGTGCTGCTGCCGGCCATCGCCGCGCCGCTGGTCGCCGGTCTCGCCGCGATGCTGGCCACGAAGGTCACGTACCGGATCGGCAAGCAGCTGGGCGACAAGACCTCGGCCAAGGGCTACCGGTCCGGGCAGATCGCCTCCGCCGGTCTCGTCTCGCTCGCGCACGGCACCAACGACGCGCAGAAGACGATGGGCATCATCACCCTGGCGCTGGTCGCCGGCGGCGTGCTCGTCCCCGGCTCCAACCCGCCGGTCTGGGTCATCGTCTCCGCCGGTCTGGCGATCGCCATGGGCACCTACCTGGGCGGCTGGCGCATCATCCGCACCATGGGCAAGGGGCTCACCGACCTGCATCCGCAGCAGGGCTTCGCCGCCCAGACCTCGGCCGCCAGCGTCATCCTGGCCTCCTCGAACCTCGGCTTCTCGCTGTCCACCACCCACTCGTGCTCCGGTGCGGTCATGGGTGCGGGCCTGGGCCGCAAGGGCGGTGTGGTCCGCTGGTCCACCGCGACGCGCATGTTCATCGCCTGGGGTCTGACCCTGCCGGCCGCCGGTCTGATCGCCGCGGCCGCCGAACTGGTGACGCGGACCGGTGATCTGGGCGTCGCCGCCGTCGCGGTCTTCCTGGTCGCCTCCTGCGCCGCCATCTGGCTCATCTCGCGCCGCCAGGTCGTCGACCACAACAACGTCAACGAGGTCGAGCCGCTCGCCGCGGACACCGCCTCCGAGCCGGCCGATGTCGTCACCACGGCCATGGCCGCCGTCGCGGTCCCGCCGGTGAGCGTCGCGGCCGGTACGACCGCCGCCGTGACCGACGAGGACCTCAGGGCCACCATCCCGGCCGCCGCGGCGACCCCGGCGGCTCCGGCCGCCGCGGTCTGACCGCGCACACCGAGCACGCCGAGACACACAGAGGAACGGCAGTATGAAGATCGACTGGGCAGCACTCGGCTCCGTCTTCGGGGTCAGTCTCTCCGCCACCGTCGCGCTCGTGGCCCTGTTCACCCTGGGTCTGGTGGGCCTCTCCAAGCACGAGGCCGCCACCGAGCAGGGAGGCGCCGCGACCATCGCCCGCAGTGGTGCGTACGTCTGCTTCGCGCTCTGCGCGGCGGCCGTGACCTTCGGGATCTACCTGATCGTCGTCTGACACACGCTGGATGGCAGCTCCCCCCGGGTCTCCCGGGGGGAGCTTTCGCATGCCCGGCCCGGGGCGCGGTCCCGCACCCACCCCAGGTCAACGGCGAGTTGACGGGCCTTCGCGGGGCGTGGTGGACTGCCCGGGCCAATACGGCGGCAGGAGAGGAAGTCCGGTGCGAATCCGGCGCGGTCCCGCCACTGTCACCGGAGCGCGGCCCACGCGGGCGTGCGCCCCCGGGAGCCAGGAACTCTCACCGCCGGACACGTCGAACCAGGGCGCGGACCCTGAGTGAGGACATACCTGCCACCATGCGTGCCGATCGCGTCTTCGCGTACGGCGCCACGGCGGGCCTGATCGGCGACCGGATCCTCGGGGATCCGCGCCGAGGGCACCCCGTGGCCGCCTTCGGACGAGCCGCCGCCGCCGTCGAACGCGCCCTGTGGCGCGACGACCGCGCCCGGGGCGTCCTGCACACCTTGATCTGCGCCGGGGGCGCGGCCGCCGTCGGCGCGCTCGGCGCCCGCGCCGTGCGCGCCCGGCCCGCGGCCGCCCGTCTCGCCCTGACCGCCACCGCCACCTGGGCCGTCGTGGGCGGCACCTCGCTGGGCCGGGAGGCCCGCGCCATCGGCGGGGCGCTCGCCGCCGGGGACGCCGAGGTCGCCCGGGAGCGGCTGCCGCACCTGTGCGGGCGCGACCCGCAGGCCCTGGACGAGCAGCAGATGGCGCGTGCGGTCGTGGAATCGGTCGCGGAGAACACCTCCGACGCCGTGGTGGGGGCGCTGGTGTGGGGGGCCGTCGCCGGGGTCCCCGGGCTGCTCGCCTTCCGTGCCGTGAACACCCTGGACGCGATGGTGGGCCACAAGTCGCCCCGCTACCTGCGCTACGGCTGGGCCTCGGCCCGGCTGGACGATCTGGCGGGCTGGCCGGGGGCCCGGCTGACGGCCCTCGCGGCGGTACTGGCCGGTCCTGACCGGCGAGGGGCCGTACGGGCCTGGCGCGCGGACGCCGCCGGACACCCGAGCCCGAACGCCGGACCGGTGGAGGCCGCCTTCGCCGGGGCGCTCGGCGTACGGCTCGGCGGGACGCTCGCCTACGGCGGGCGGGTGGAGCACCGGGCCGTGCTCAACGGCGAGGCGGGGCGGCCCGTGGAGGTCGCGGACATCGAGCGGGCGGTACGGCTGTCGCGGCAGGTGACCTGGCTGGCGCTGGGCGCCTGTGTGGCGGCCCGGCTGCTGGTTTCCCGTACAGGAAGGGGGCGGCGCGCATGAGCGGGCCGAAGCGGGGCGGCGGGCTGCTCGTCGCGGGAACGACCTCGGACGCGGGCAAGAGCGTGGTCACGGCGGGCATCTGCCGCTGGCTGGCCCGGCAGGGCGTGAAGGTGGCGCCCTTCAAGGCGCAGAACATGTCCCTGAACTCCTTCGTGACGCGGGAGGGCGCCGAGATCGGGCGCGCCCAGGCCATGCAGGCGCAGGCGGCCCGGGTGGAGCCGACGGCCCTGATGAACCCGGTGCTGCTCAAGCCCGGCAGCGACCGCAGCAGTCAGGTGGTGCTGCTGGGCAAGCCGGTGGGCGAGATGACGGCGCGCGGTTTCTTCGGCGCGTCCGGGGGCATGTCCGGAGGGACGTCCGGGGAGGCACTGCGCGGGGGACGGCAGGAGCAGTTGCTCGGCATCGTCACGGACTGCCTGGAGCAGTTGCGGGGCACGTATGACGCCGTGATCTGCGAGGGGGCGGGGAGTCCGGCCGAGATCAACCTGCGCCGGACCGACATCGTCAACATGGGGATCGCGCGGGCCGCGCGGTTCCCGGTGGTCGTGGTCGGGGACATCGACCGGGGCGGGGTCTTCGCGTCCTTCTTCGGGACGACGGCGCTGCTCTCGCCGCAGGACCAGGCGCTGATCGCGGGGTACCTCGTCAACAAGTTCCGGGGCGACGTATCGCTGCTGGAGCCGGGCATGGAGATGCTGCGCGGCCTGACCGGCCGGGCGACGTACGGGGTGCTGCCCTTCCGGCACGGGCTCGGCATCGACGAGGAGGACGGGCTGCGCGTCTCCTTGCGGGGCGCGGTACGGGAGTCCGCGGTCACCGCGCCCCTCGGGGCGGACGTACTGCGCGTCGCGGTCTGCGCGGTGCCGCTGATGTCGAACTTCACGGACGTCGACGCGCTCGCGGCCGAACCGGGGGTCGTGGTGCGGTTCGTGGACCGGGCCGAGGAACTGGCCGACGCCGACCTGGTCGTCGTACCCGGTACGCGGGGCACGGTGAAGGCCCTGGCGTGGCTGCGCGAGCGCGGGTTCGCCGACGCGCTGGCCCGGCGGGCCGCCGAGGGGCGGCCGGTCCTCGGCATCTGCGGCGGGTTCCAGGTGCTCGGCGAGCACATCGAGGACGAGGTCGAATCCCGGGCCGGGTCGGTGGCGGGCCTCGGCCTGCTGCCCGTACGGGTGCGCTTCGCGCCGGAGAAGACCCTGGCGCGGCCGGTGGGTTCGGCGCTGGGGCACCCGGTCGAGGGGTACGAGATCCACCACGGCGTGGCCGAAGTGCTGGGAGGCGAGCCCTTCCTGGACGGCTGCCGGGTCGGATCGGTGTGGGGCACGCACTGGCACGGCTCGCTGGAGTCGGACGGCTTTCGCCGGGCGTTCCTGCGCGAGGTCGCGGCGGCGGCCGGGCGGCGCTTCGTACCGGCTCCCGACACGTCCTTCGGAGCGCTGCGGGAGGAGCAGCTGGACCTGCTCGGCGATCTGATCGAGGAGCACGCCGACACCGGCGCCCTGCTGCGGCTCATCGAGAAGGGCGCCCCCGCGGGGCTGCCGTTCCTGCCGCCGGGCGCGCCGTGAGCGCCCCCGTCCGGGCGGGGGCGAGGAGAGGAGCGGCAGTTCCGTCACAAGGAGCGGCAGTTCCGTCAAAGGGTCGGGCAGGACATACCGTCCCCGCGTGCGCGGGCAGCACGGGGGAGCACAGGAGTGAGCAACGCGTGAGCACGCCCCATCCGGGATCACCCCCACGTGAGCGGGCAGCACACAGCGGCCCTTGCACGATCGGAACACGTCGGCGAGTGCGCCGGCGAGTGTGTCGAAACAAGCCACTCGAAGGAGTGATCGGTTCATGAACGGCGCACTCTTCCCCTTCTCGGCCGTCGTCGGTCAGGACGATCTGCGGCTCGCGCTGCTGCTCAACGCCGTGAGCCCGGCGGTCGGCGGGGTGCTCGTGCGCGGTGAGAAGGGCACCGCCAAGTCCACCGCCGTGCGGGCGCTGACCGCGCTGCTGCCGCAGGTGGACGTCGTCCCCGGCTGCCGGTTCTCGTGCGCGCCGGGTGCACCCGACCCGGGCTGCCCCGACGGCCCGCACGAGCCCGGCCCCGGCGGGTCGCGGCCCGCGCGCATGGTGGAGCTGCCCGTCGGCGCCTCCGAGGACCGCCTCGTCGGGGCCCTCGACATCGAACGGGCCCTCGCCGAAGGCGTGAAGGCCTTCGAGCCCGGCCTGCTGGCCGACGCTCACCGGGGCATCCTGTACGTCGACGAGGTCAACCTGCTGCACGACCACCTGATCGACGTCCTGCTGGACGCCGCCGCGATGGGCGCCTCGTACGTCGAGCGGGAGGGCGTCTCCGTACGCCACGCCGCCCGCTTCCTGCTCGTCGGCACGATGAACCCCGAGGAGGGCGAGCTGCGTCCGCAGCTCCTGGACCGCTTCGGGCTGACCGTCGAGGTTGCCGCCTCCCGTGAGCCCGCCCAGCGCGTCGAGGTGGTGCGCCGCCGGCTCGCGTACGAGGACGACCCCGCGGGCTTCGCGGGCCGCTGGGCCGGGGAGGAGCACGCGGTCCGCGCCCGGGTGGTGGCGGCGCGGGCCCTGCTGCCGCAGGTCCGGCTCGGCGACACGGCCCTGTTGCAGATCGCCGCGACCTGCGCCGGCTTCGAGGTCGACGGCATGCGGGCCGACATCGTGATGGCGCGGACCGCGACCGCGCTGGCGGCCTGGGCCGGGCGGACCGCCGTACGGAAGGAGGACGTACGCCAGGCCGCGCTGCTGGCGCTCCCCCACCGGCGGCGGCGCAATCCGTTCGACGCGCCCGGGCTCGACGAGGACAAGCTGGACGAGATCCTGGATCAGTTCCCCGACGACGAGCCGGATCCGGACCCCGACCCGGAGCGCGAGGCTCCGGACGACGACGGTGACGGCAAGGACGGCGGCGGTGACGGTGACGGCCCGGACGGCGGTGGGCCGCCCCCGCAGGGCGGCGGCGCCGACGAGGCCTGCGGGCAGCCGCCGACCGGTCCCGGGCCGGAGGCCGAGACGGGGCCCGGCGCCGACTCCCCCGCCGAGGCCCCGGAGCCGGCCGGGGCCGAGTCGTCCGAGAACGCGGACACCGGCCCCGCGGACACCGGCGCCGACGCGCCCACGCAGGCCGCCGTACGGGCCGCCGAGCCGTTCCGGACCAGGACGCTGAGCGTGCCGGGGCTCGGCGAGGGCGCGGCCGGACGGCGTTCCCGGGCCCGCACCACCCACGGCCGGACGACCGGGGCGCAGCGCCCCCGGGGCCAGCTGACGAAGCTGCACCTGGCCGCGACCGTACAGGCGGCCGCACCGCACCAGAAGGCGCGCGGGCGCAGCGGTCGCGGGCTCGTCGTGCGCAAGGACGATCTGCGCCAGGCCACGCGGGAGGGCCGTGAGGGCAACCTCGTGCTCTTCGTCGTGGACGCCTCCGGCTCCATGGCCGCCCGGCGGCGCATGAGCGCGGTCAAGGGCGCCGTGGTGTCCCTGCTCCTGGACGCCTACCAGCGCCGGGACAAGGTCGGACTGATCACCTTCCGGGGGGCGACGGCCGAACTGGCGCTGCCGCCCACCTCCTCGGTGGACGCGGCCGCGGTCCGGCTGGAGCAGCTGCCCACCGGCGGGCGCACCCCGCTGGCCGCCGGGCTGCTGAAGGCCCACGAGGTGCTGCGCGTCGAACGGTTGCGCGATCCCTCGCGCCGGCCGCTGCTCGTGGTCGTCACCGACGGGCGGGCCACTTCGGCCGGGGCCACGGGTGGCGACCCGCGCGAACTCGCGGGGCGCAGCGCCCGGCTGTTGCAGGCCGAGGGCGTCGCCTCCGTGGTCGTGGACTGCGAGTCCGGGCCGGTCCGGCTGGGGCTGGCCGGCGTACTGGCCGCCGACCTGGGCGGACCCGCCGTCACGCTCGACGGGCTGCGGGCCGACTCGCTGGCCGGGCTCGTGAAGAACGTACGGAAGTCAGTGACATCTCACGCATCACACAGCAATGTCAGCAGCAACAGGAGGGCCGCGTAATGCCGCAGGGACAGCCGTCCGTCGTTCCGAATGACGGACTCACGACGCGCCAGCGCCGCAACCGCCCGCTCGTCTTCGTCCACACCGGCCCCGGTAAGGGCAAGTCGACGGCCGCCTTCGGACTGGCGCTGCGCGCCTGGAACCAGGGCTGGCCGATCGGGGTGTTCCAGTTCGTCAAGTCGGCGAAGTGGAAGGTCGGCGAGGAGAACGCGCTCAAGGTGCTCGGCGCCTCCGGCGAGGGCGGTTCGGTCGTGTGGCACAAGATGGGCGAGGGCTGGTCCTGGGTCCAGCGCGACGCCCAGCTCGACAACGAGCAGGCGGCCAAGGAGGGCTGGGAGCAGGTCAAGCGGGATCTGGCCGCCGAGACGCACAGGCTGTACGTGCTGGACGAGTTCGCGTACCCGATGCACTGGGGCTGGATCGACGTGGACGAGGTCATCGAGGTGCTGCGGGAGCGTCCCGGCACGCAGCACGTGGTGATCACCGGGCGCAACGCGCCGGAGAAGCTGGTGGAGTTCGCGGACCTGGTCACCGAGATGACCAAGGTCAAGCACCCGATGGACGCCGGCCAGAAGGGCCAGAAGGGCATCGAGTGGTGACCTCGCTCCACATTCCGCGACTGGTCATCGCCGCGCCGTCCTCCGGCAGCGGCAAGACCACCGTCGCGACGGGCCTGATGGCCGCCTTCTCGGAGCGCGGCCTCGCCGTGTCCCCGCACAAGGCGGGGCCCGACTACATCGACCCGGGCTACCACGCGCTGGCCACCGGCCGGCCCGGGCGCAACCTCGACGCCTTCATGTGCGGGCCGGAACTGGTCGCCCCGCTGTTCGCGCACGGGGCGGCCGGATGCGATCTGGCCGTGGTCGAGGGTGTGATGGGCCTGTACGACGGGGCCGCGGGCCGGGGCGAACTCGCCTCGACCGCGCACGTCGCCAAGCTGCTGCGGGCGCCGGTGGTGCTGGTGGTCGACGCCTCCTCGCAGTCGCGGTCGGTGGCGGCGCTGGCGCACGGCTTCGCGTCGTTCGACCCGCAGGTGCGGCTGGGCGGCGTGATCCTCAACAAGGTCGGCTCCGACCGGCACGAGGTGATGCTGCGGGAGGCACTGGAGGAGGCGGGCATGCCGGTGCTCGGCGTCCTGCGGCGGGCTCCGCAAGTGGCCGCGCCGTCACGGCACCTGGGACTGGTCCCGGTCGCCGAGCGGCGGGCGGACGCGCTGGACGCGGTTTCGGCCCTGGCCGCACAGGTCCGGGCCGGCTGCGACCTGGACGCGCTGCTGGCCCTGGCCCGCACGGCCCCGGCGCTGCACGGCGAGGCGTGGTCGCCGGAGCGTGCCCTGGCGGGCACTGGGGGCTCCGCCGCGAACCCCGCGCCTCAATCGCCGGCGGGACTTGAACCGCCCTTCGGGCGATCCGGCCCGCCGGGCGGAGGGCAGCAGCCGCATCCGGCCTCGCCGGCGTTCGAGGCGCGGGATCCGGGGCGGAGCGCCGGCCGGCGGCCGGTGGTCGCCGTGGCGGGCGGGCCGGCCTTCACCTTCTCCTACGCCGAGCACGCGGAGCTGCTCGCCGCCGCCGGCGCGGACGTCGTCACCTTCGACCCCCTCCGGGACGAGCGCCTGCCCGCGGGAGCCGCCGGTCTGGTCATCGGCGGCGGCTTCCCCGAGGTGTACGCGCCCGAACTGTCGGCCAACGAGCCGCTGCGCGCGGCCGTCGCCGCCTTCGCGGCGGCCGGCGGCCCGGTGGCCGCCGAGTGCGCCGGGCTGCTGTACCTGGCGCGGTCGCTGGACGGGAAGCCCATGTGCGGGGTGCTCGACGCGGACGCCCGTATGACGGAGCGGCTGACGCTGGGCTACCGCGAGGCGGTGGCGGTGTCCGACAGCGTGCTGGCGCGGGCGGGGACCCGGCTGCGGGGGCACGAGTTCCACCGGACGGCGATCGAGCCGGGCGCCGGGGCCGCGGCGGCGTGGGGGTTCACGCATCCCGAGCGCCGCGTCGAGGGCTTCGTACAGCACGGTGTGCACGCCAGCTACCTGCACACCCACTGGGCGGCGCAGCCCTCCGTCGCGCGCCGCTTCGTGGAGGCCGCGGCGGAAGCCCCATGAGTCCCGCCAAGCGCCCCGCGGCCCGGCCTGCCACGCGCCCCGCGGCCCGGCCTGCCACGCGCCGCGCCGCCCGGCCGCTCACGCGCCCCGCGGCCCCGTCTGCCGCGCGCACTGCGGCCGGTCGCGTCGGCGGGGCCGGCACTCCGGTGCCCTCACTCGGCGATGCCCACCACCAGCCAGATCCCGGCCACCCCGCCCACCGTGCACAGCAACGTGGAGAGGGCGGGGTGCTTGTGGTGCGCCTCGGGGAGGATCTCCGCGGCGGCCAGGTACAGCAGGACTCCGCCGAAGAAGCCGAGGTAAGCGCCGAGCGGTTCCTCCGGAAGGGTGAAGAGCGTGGTGGACGCCGCTCCGACGACGGGTGCGACGGCGTCCGCGAACAGCATCATCACGGCCTTGCGGCGGGCGTTTCCGTACAGGCTGGTGAGCGTGTACGTGTTGAACCCGTCGGCGAAGTCGTGGGTGATGACGGCCAGCGCCACGGCGACGCCCATCCCCCCGCCGACCTGGAAGGCGGCGCCCAGGGCCACTCCGTCGGCGAGGCTGTGGCCGACCATGGCGGAGGCCGCCGTGAGCCCGACCTGGGGGACGCGGGCGCCCTCCTCGGCGCCGTGCGCGGCCTGACGTACCGCCAGCAGGCGTTCCACGACGTGCGCGGCGAGGAAGCCGGCCACGAAGAGCAGCAGGGCGAGCGGGACGCCGAACACCTCCTGCTCGGGGCCGCCGGCCGCGTGCATCGCCTCCGGGAGCAGATCGAGGCCGACGACGCCGAGCATCAGCCCGCCCGCCAGCCCCAGCACGAGGTGGCGGCGGTCGGTGACGCGCTGCGCCGTCCATCCGCCGGCCAGCGTCATCAGGAAGGCGCCCAACGCCACGATCACGGCCATGGGCCCCTGAATACCGACTCCGCCCGCCGCGCGCACGTCCGCGCGCGGGCGGCGGGCGGCGCACTGTTGACGGCTGACCGGTGATGGTCACTACGGAGGGAGGGCCCCCGGTGGGCGAGTACGCGACGCAGTTGGTGGTCGGGGTCGGCGCACGGGCGGGGGTTTCCGTGGCGGAGGTCTGCGCCCTGGTCGAGGAGACGCTGCGCGGGGCCGGGCTGGCCGCGGGGGCGGTGACGGCGCTGGCCACGGTGAAGGCGAAGGCGGACGAGGCGGGGATCAAGGGCGCGGCGAAACGTTTCGGCGTGCCCCTGCTCAGCTACTCCGCCGAGGAACTGTCCACGATCACCGTGCCCACCCCTTCGGAGGTGGCGCACGAGGCCGTCGGGACTCCTTCGGTGGCCGAGGCCGCAGCGCTCGCGGGGGGCGGGGAACTGCTCGTACCCAAGCGGCGGTCGGTGGCGGCCACCTGCGCGGTCGCGACGGCGCGGGCCCACGACCTGCGGCATCACGGGGATGCGGAGGTGCTCGACGGGGGCGCCGAGCTGGTGGACCTCGCCGTCAACGTACGGGCGCACACACCCCCGGACTGGCTCAGGCAGCGGATCGCCGCCTCCCTCGGGGACCTCGCCGCATACCCGGACGGCCGGACCGCCCGCGCGGCGGTGGCGGAGCGGCACGGGCTGCCGGTCGAGCGGGTGCTTCTGACGGCCGGGGCGGCGGAGGCCTTCGTCCTGATCGCGCGGGCCCTGGGCGCCGTACGGCCCGTCGTGGTGCACCCGCAGTTCACCGAGCCGGAGGCGGCCCTGCGGGACGCGGGCCACCGGGTGGAGCGGGTGGTGCTGCGGGCGGAGGACGGCTTCCGGCTGGACCCCTCGGCGGTACCGCAGGACGCGGACCTGGTCGTGATCGGCAACCCGACCAACCCGACCTCGGTCCTGCACCCGGCGGCCACGCTGGCCGCGCTGGCCCGGCCGGGCCGGATCCTGGTGGTGGACGAGGCGTTCATGGACGCCGTCCCGGGCGAGCGGGAGACGCTGGCCGGGCGGACGGACCTGCCGGGACTGGTGGTCCTGCGCAGCCTGACGAAGACGTGGGGGCTGGCAGGGCTGCGGATCGGCTACGTGCTCGCCGAGCCGGAGGTGATCACGAAGCTCGCGGCGGCGCAGCCGCTGTGGCCGGTGTCCACCCCGGCCCTGGTGGCGGCCGAGGCCTGCGTGGCTCCGGCGGCGCTGGCCGAGGCGGAGGAGGCCGCGCGGCGGATCGCGGTGGACCGGCGGCACCTGCTGGCCGGGCTCACGGAGTTCGACGAGGTGACGGTGGCGGGGGTCGCGGAGGGGCCGTTCGTCCTGATCCGGGTGGCCGGCGCCGCCGAGGTCCGCACCCGCCTGCGCGCCCTGGGCTTCGCCGTCCGCCGGGGGGACACCTTCCCGGGGCTGGACCACTCCTGGCTCCGGCTGGCGGTGCGCGACCGGGCGACGACGGGCCGGCTGCTCCAGGCACTGGACCACGCGCTGACCCTGACCCACGCGGGCTGACCCCGAACCCCGGTCCCGCCGCTCCGGGCCTGTCGCTCCGGGCCTGTCGCTCCGGGCCTGTCGCTCCGGGCCTGTCGCTCCGGGCCTGTCGCTGCGGGCGTGCGCGGGGCGGTGGCCCGTACGCCGCCCCGCGCCGGGGGCGGCGTCGGGCCGCGACCTACGAGGCCCCGCCCCGGCGGGTCATGACGATCGCCCCCGCGCCGATCCCGAGCAGGAGCAGCGCGCCGCCCGCCAGGTACGGCGTCAGCGAACCACCTCCCGTCTCCGCCAAGTTGGCCTCCTCGGACACGGCGGCCCCCGTCCCGGTCCCGGTCTGGGGCTTCACGTCCGGCTTCGCGGGCAGCGTCGCGGACGGAATCGGCGCCGGCCCCTTGGGGGACTCGCAGCGGGCCTCGGCGAGGACCACCTCGCCCTCCACCTCCGCCACGTTGAGATCCAGCGGATCGACCGACACCTTCAGTCGGAGCGCGGCGGCCGCGGCCGTGGTGGAGGTGGTCTGCGTACCGGAGAGCTCAAGGCTGACCGTGCCCACGCCGGGAACCTCGACCTTGGTCGGTCCGCCCGCCGACAGGGTGGTCCTCTTGCCGAGCACGGTCACCGACCCGAGGACGTTCGTGCTGGCCACCGGCTTCTTCCCCGCCTCGCACAGGGCCTTGGAGGTGACCTTCTCCACCTCGATGAGAGAGAGCGCCGGCAGCCCCGGCACGTGCACCCGCGCCTTGGCGAGGTTGACCTCCGCCGCCGCGCGGCTCTTGTCCGCGGTGGCCTTGGAGGTGGCCACGTCGGCGCGCAGGACGTGCACCGGCCGGCCTCCCTCGACCCCGTCCAGGGTGACGCTCAGCGCCGTCTTCTCGGCTGCCGCCGGGGCGCTGACCTCGTTGAGGGTGGCCTTCAACGGGACGTGCACGGTCTTGTTGAGCAGGCCCACGTCCAGTGTGGCGCGCAGGACGACGGCGCCGGCCCGGCCCTCGCTCCCGGCGCCGTCCGCGGCGTGGGCGGGCGGCGCGGTGAGCAGGGCTACCGCTCCCGTGGCGAGCAGTGCGGCCGCGGGCATGCGGAAGGTGTTGCTGTTCAAGGTGGTGGAACCCCCAGGGAGATGGGTGCCGTCGCGGCGCCAATGGGGGACATTGCGCGCGCCGACGGCTTCGACTCCGGAATCTTTACGCACTGAGAGTGAACGGGGGTCAACCTGACGTGAGTTCACCCCAAAGGGTGGTTTCCATCCATAAGTTCGAATTGCGGCGCCTCATGAGGAACGGGAGTTCCCACCTGTCTCACCCGGGATGACGGGGCAGGGCAGCGCGGGCCTTCACAACGACCGGCGGGCCGCGGACGTCACACGACGTCAACAGCCCGCCTGTCACGCTCCGCCCGACACGTCCCGCCCCCGCGCTCAGGCCCGTACCGCGCCGTTCACGACGACCCGCAGCGGCCTGGCGAGCTCCCGCACATCGGCCCGGGGGTCGGCGCCGTAGACCACCAGGTCCGCCGGCGCCCCCTCCGTCAGCCCCGGCCTGCCGAGCCATGCGCGGGCCGCCCAGGCCGTCGCCGACAGGGCGTCCAGCGCCGGGATGCCGGCCTTGACCAGCTCCGACACCTCCGCGGCGACGAGGCCGTGCGGCAGGGAACCTCCCGCGTCGGTGCCGACGTACACCTGGATTCCCGCGTCGTGGGCCGCCCGTACGGTGTCGTACCGCCGCTCGTGGAGCCGTCGCATGTGCGCCGACCAGTTCGGGAACTTCGCTTCGCCGCCCGCCGCCAGCTTCGGGAACGTCGCGGTGTTCACGAGGGTGGGAACGATCGCGACCCCGCGCCGCGCGAACAGCGGGATGGTGTCCTCGGTGAGGCCGGTCGCGTGCTCGATGCAGTCGATGCCCGCCTCGACCAGGTCGCGCAGCGAGTCCTCGGCGAAGCAGTGCGCGGTGACCCGGGCACCGAGCCGGTGGGCCTCGGCGATGGCCGCCTCGACCTCGGGGCGCGGCCAGCAGGCGGCGAGGTCCCCGGCGTCGCGGTCGATCCAGTCGCCCACCAGCTTCACCCAGCCGTCGCCGCGCCGGGCCTCGCGCGCGACGTACGCGACCAGGTCGGCGGGCTCGATCTCGTGGGCGTAGTTGCGGATGTAGCGGCGGGTCCGGGCGATGTGCCGGCCTGCCCGGATGATCTTCGGCAGGTCCTCGCGGTCGTCGATCCAGCGGGTGTCGGAGGGGGATCCGGCGTCGCGGATGAGGAGGGTTCCGGCGTCCCGGTCGGCGAGGGCCTGGAGTTCGGCGGTCCCGGCGTCGACCGGGCCGTGGGAATCCAGTCCCACGTGACAGTGCGCGTCGACCAGCCCGGGCAGCGCCCAGCCGGTCACCGTGGTGATCTCCCGGGCGGCGCGGGGGCGCTCGTAGGACACCTTCCCGCCGACCACCCACAGCTCGTCCCGGGCCTCGTCCGGCCCGACCAGGACCCGACCCTTCACGTGCAGTACGTCGTGCACGGCGCCCACATCCGTCCTCGCTGCATCGGTCATGTCGGCACTGTACGTGCGTGCTCGGTACGCTCTCCCGGTACCCCCGGACGAGAAGAGCACCACCGTGACCCACCCCCTCCTGGACCTTCCGCCGCTCACCGCGGAGCGTTTCGCGTCGATCGAGCAGGGGGTCGCCGACCTCCTCGGCACCCGCCAGGACGTGGTCGTCACCCAGGGCGAGGCACTGCTGCCGCTGGAAGGGTGCATCCGCTCGGGCGCGCGGCCCGGCTCGACGGCGCTGAACGTCGTCACGGGGCCCTACGGAACCACCTTCGGCAACTGGCTGCGCGACAGCGGGGCGACGGTGGTCGACCTGGCGGTCCCCTTCGACACGGCGGTGACGGCCGATCAGGTGGCGCGGGCGCTGGCCGCGCGTCCGGAGATCGACTTCGTCTCCCTGGTCCACGCGGAGGCGGCGACGGGCAACACGAACCCGGTCGCGGAGATCGGTGAGGTCGTACGGGAGCACGGTGCGCTGTTCATGCTGGACGCGGTGGCGTCGGTGGGCGCCGAGCCGCTGCTCCCGGACGCGTGGGGGGTGGACCTGTGCGTGATCGGCGCGCAGAAGGCGATGGCCGGTCCGGCCGGTGTGTCCGCCGTGTCGGTCTCGGACCGGGCCTGGACCCGCTTCGCGCAGAACCCTGCGGCGCCGCGGCGCTCGTACCTCTCCCTCCTGGACTGGAAGGAGCGCTGGATCGACGGCGGGCACAAGACGCTCCTGCACGCGCCGGCGCAGTTGGAGATGCTGGCGCTGGAGGCCTGCCTCGACCGGATCGCGACCGAGGGCCTGTCCCTGGTCATGGCCCGCCACACGGCCGCCGCGGTGGCGACCCGTGCGGGCGCGGTGGCGCTGGGCCTGGAGCCGTACGTGGGCCGGGCCTCGCAGGCGGCGCCGGTGGCCACCACCCTGCGGGTGGCCGACGCCTCCCTGGTGGTGGCCAAGGCCCTGGCCGCCGACCCGGCGGCCCCGCTCGCGGCGGGCGGCGGTGCGCTGGCCCGGGAGATGGTCCGGGTCAACCACTACGGCCAGGCCGCCGATCTGGCGGTGGTCCAGGCCTCGCTGAAGGCGCTGGCGAGCGCCCTGTCGGCGCCCGCGAAGGCCGTGGAGGCCAGCGCGGAGGCGGCGGAGTCGGCCTGGGCCGAGACCCTGCACTGACCCGCCGGGCCTCGCGCCGACTGCCGGGCCCCGCGCCGACCCCGCCAGACCCCGTACCGACCGCCGGCCCGCCCGCGGCGGCTCAGCCGGACAGGGCGTCCAGCAGCCGGTCGACGTCCGCCTCCGTGGTGTACAGGTGGAACGAGGCCCTCAGGGCGCCCGCGCGGGCCGAGGTGATGATGCCGGCGGCCTGCAGGGCGGGCTGGCGGTCGGCGAGGCCCGGCACCGAGACGATGGCGGCCTCGCCGGGCACGGGCTCGTGGCCCAGCCGGGCGAGACCGGCCCGGTAGCGGGCGGCCAGTGCGGTGTCGTGCGCGTGGACGGCCTCGATGCCGATGCGCTCCAGCAGTGCCAGGGAGGGTTCGGCCGCGCGGTAGGCGAGGAAGGCCGGGGACTCGTCGAACCGCCGCGCGGAATCGGCCAGTGCGGGCATCGGACCGTAAGTGGCGTCCCACGCCGAATCCGCCGCCAGCCATCCGGCGTGCAGGGGGATCAGGGTGTCCTGGGCCTCTTGGGAGACGGTGAGGTAGGAGGCGCCGCGCGACCCGAGCAGCCACTTGAACCCGCCGGTGACCGTGTACTCGTAGGGCGAGGCGTCGAAGGGAAGCCAGCCCACCGCCTGGGTCGCGTCCACGAGCATCCGGGCGCCGTGGGCGGTCGTCGCGGCGCGCACCGCCGCGAGGTCGGCCGTGCGCCCGTCCGCGGACTGTACGGCGCTGAGCGATACGAGGGCGGTGTCCGGGCCGACGGCTTCGGCCATGGACTCCAGCGGGGCGAAGCGCACCTTGAGATCGCCCCGCACGACGAAGGGGTTCATCA
Source organism: Streptomyces sp. NPDC003034 (assembly GCF_053591375.1). Taxonomy (NCBI): domain Bacteria; kingdom Bacillati; phylum Actinomycetota; class Actinomycetes; order Kitasatosporales; family Streptomycetaceae; genus Streptomyces; species Streptomyces sp. NPDC003034. Next base: position 234,788 of record NZ_JBSFTS010000005.1, on the reverse strand, counting down.
CGGAGGCGAAGTCCCCCTCGGGGACGAGGACTTCGGCTCCGGCGGGGAGGGAGGCGGCGACGAGGCCGACGTGGGTGGCCACGGCCGAGCCGACGGCGACCCGGTCCGCGTCGACCCCGACGAGGCGGGCGAAGGCCGCGCGGACCCGGTTCACGCCGTCGAAGTCACCGGCTCCCGCGGGGATTCCGGCCCCTGCCGCCTCGGCCTGGTCCCGCACGGCCGCGACGGCGGACCGCGGGAGGACGCAGCAGGTGGCGGTGTTGAGGTAGGTGGTGGAGTGCGCGAACTCGGCACGGACGGCTTCGGCGAGCAGATGATCCATGCCGTCAACTCTGCGCGAGGGCCGACGCGAAGTCCATGGCGCCTCCCCGGGGCGGGGCGCGCTAGCTTTGGGGCGGGCGGTCCTCGCCGGATGCGGGCGGCTGGTTGCCCATCCGCTCGTTGAGCCTCTCCTGCGCCGTGTCGACCTGGCTCTGGTACTTCTTCCCGGTCCTGGCGTCGAAGGCGTCTCCGGCCTTCTCGACCCCGGTACGAGCCTGGTCCGGGTGTCCCTTGATCAGGCCCTTGAGCTTGTCGAGCATGGACATGAGCGGTCCTCTCTACGGAATGCCTGTCGCTTACAGCTTCGCCGGGAAGCCCCTTCTCCGCACCCGGAGCGGCCACGGCTCGGCCGTGGCGGCTACTTCTTCAGCCACGCCGCCATCATCTTCTGGGCGATGGGGGCCGCCAGCTTGCCGCCGCCGATCTCGGAGCGGTCGGTGTCGGAGTTCTCGACCACCACGGCGACGGCGATCCGCTTGTCCTTCAGCTTGCCGTACGAGGTGAACCACGCCAGCGGCGCCAGGCTGTTGTTGACGCCGCGCTGTGCCGTGCCGGTCTTGCCGCCCACCTCGGCGCCCGCCACCTGGGCCGGCTTCCCGCCGCCTTCGGTCGCGACCGTGCGCATGGCGTCGCGGACCATCGCGGCGGTCCTCTCGCTCATGACCTGCTGGGACTTGGGGTTCCTGAGGCTCTCCAGTACATCGCCGTTGGCGTCGGTCACCTCCCAGACCATGTGCGGGGCGACGAGCTTGCCGCCGTTCTCGATCGCGGCGGTCACCATCGCCATCTGGAGCGGGGTGGCCTGAACGTCGAACTGGCCGATACCGGTCTGGGCGACCTGGTCGACCGACATCTTCGCCGAGGGGTACTTGCTCGGCGGGTTGGTGCGCACCGGGGTGTCGATCTGCACGTTGAAGCCGAGCTTCTCGGCCGTCGCGCGCATCTTGTCCTGGCCCAGTTTGGAGGCGAGTTCGGCGAAGACGTTGTTGCAGGACAGCTTCAGGGCGGTGCGCGCGGAAACGTTGTTGCAGGCGGCGGATCCGGCCTCGCTGGGCAGGAGGGTGCGGGTGCCGGGGATCGTGTACGGGTCGGGGATGCCGGTCGGCTGGTCGATGTCGCCCACGAGGCCGTTCTCGATCGCAGCGGTCAGCGTGACCAGCTTGAAGGTGGAACCGGGCGCCTGCGGCTTGCGCAGGGCCACGTTCTCCATGGCCTTGCCCTTGTCGGCGGAGAGCTCCTTCCAGGCCTCTTCGTCATTGGCCCCGGTGATCCGGCCGGGGTCGAAGGAGGGGTTGTTGACGACGGCGAGGATCTCGCCGGTCGCGGGATCGATGGCGACGGCCGCGCCCTGCTTGCCCTGGAGAGCGTCGTACCCGGCCTTCTGCACGTCCTTGTCGATCGTCGTCAGGACGTTGCCGGGGTCGGCCCGCTTGTTGGTGAGCATGTCCATCATGGTCTTCAGCCGGCTGTCGGAGCCGTTGAGGATGTTCTTGTAGACGCCCTCCAGCATGCTCGTGCCGAAGGCCTGGGAGCTGTAGCCGGTGATCGGTGCGTAGAGCGGGCCCTCGGTGTAGGTGCGCTTGTACGCGAAGTCCTTGCCGCCCGTCTCCACCGAGCCGGTGACCGCCTCCCCGCCCACGATGATGTTGCCCAGCGGGTTCTCGTACTGCCCGATGAGGTTGCGGCGGTTGTGCTTGTCGTCTGCGAGCGCCTGACCTTGGTATGCCTGCACCCAGGTGACGCGGACCAGCAGGGCCAGCACCAGAAGCAGACAGAAGACCGACGCACGCCTGATCGTCTTGTTCATCCCCCAAAAGGACGTATCAAGGGCTCCAGTCGTTCCGCTCTGCCCTGATTGTGGCCGGGTTCTCAGCCTTTCTTCATGAGGAAACCCCCCTCGTAGGCAGCGATGACCGCCTGGGTGCGGTCCCGGGAACCGGTCTTCGCCAGGACGGCGGCGACATGCGTCTTGACCGTCTGCGGTCCGACGCCGAGGCGGCCGCTCATCTCGCGGTTGGACAGTCCTGTGGCCATCAGGCGCAGGACATCGGCTTCCCGGTCGGTGAGCCGGGCCACCCAGGGCGCGGCCGCGGGCGGGGACCCGGCCGTATGGGCGGCGGCCAGCGAGCGGAGGGCGGCCGGGAAGAGCAGGCAGTCGCCGCGGGCGACGAGCCGGACGGCGCCGATGAGCTCCTCCGGGTCGGCCCGCTTGAGGAGGAAGCCGGCGGCTCCGGCGCGCAGGGCGTCGTAGACGTAGGCATCGTTCTCGAAGGTGGTGACGACCACGATCCGGGGCGGCTCGGCCATCGTGGCGAGGATCTGCTCGGTGGCGCGGATGCCGTCGATCTCGGGCATCCGGACATCCATCAGCACCACGTCGGGTGCCAGCGAGCGGACCAGGGGGACGGCCTGGGCCCCGGTCGTCGCCTCGCCGACGACCTCCAGATCGGCCTCCGCCTCCAGGATGACCCGCAGGGCGGTGCGCACCATCCGCTCGTCGTCGCAGAGGACGATGCGCACCGGTGGGCGGCTCATCGCTCGCCCCCGGCGAGCGGCAGAACGGCCCGCAGCCGCCAGAGCCCCTCGTGCGGGCCGGCTTCCAGGCCGCCGCCGAGCAGCGCGGCCCGTTCGGCGGCGCCGCGCAGCCCACGGCCCCCGGTGGCGCGGATCGCGCGGCTGGCGGGGCCGGCCGGCGGATTGCTCATGGTGATCTCCAGTTCAGGATGTCCGCCGTCGCGGCCGCCCCGTACGCGCAGCCGAAGTTCGACGGGGCCCGCGCCGTGGCGCAGGGCGTTGCTGAGGCCCTCCTGCACGATCCGGTAGGCCTCCCGGGACGCGATCGCCGGCAGTTGCGTCCAGTCCCCGGCGGGCCCGGGGTCCTGGTGGGCCGTGACGGCGACGCCGGCAGCCCGGGTGCGGGCCAGCAGGCCCTGGAGGTCGGCGGCGAGGGTGGGGGCGGGCGCCGCGTCCGCCCGGGCCGGGTCCCCGTCGCGCAGCAGGCCCAGGACGGTGTCCAGCTCCCCCACCGTCCGCCGGGTGGTGTCCTCGATGGCGGCCAGCGCCTCCCGGGCGAACGCCGGGTCGGTGTCGAGCACCCGCCGGGCGGCGACCGCCTGGAGGGTGACGGCGCTCAGCGCGTGCCCGACCGCGTCGTGCAGCTCCCGGGCCAGCCGGTTGCGCACCGCGAGGTCGGCGGCCCGCTCCTCGGCCGCGGCCAGCCGGTCCGCCGCGGTCGGCCCGAGGAGTACGGGCGCCAGCCGTGCCAGCAGCGCCCCGGCTCCGGCGGCGCAGAGGACGAGCCCTGCCAGCAGCGCGATGCCGAGCAGCGGCGCGAGGTACGGCTCGGCGCTCGTGCTGAGCCAGCCCCGTCCCAGCCCGGCGTCCCGCAGCCCGCTCACCAGCGGCAGTGCCATCAGTGACACCGCCATGGGCGGCACCGCCAGGCTCATGCCGCTGATCACGGCCCCGAGCCCGAGGTGCAGGGTCCACCAGGCGGAGGTCCGCCCCCGGGCGGCCCAGGACCGGGCCGGACCCTCGGCCAGCCGCTCGCCGGGCACGTCGCACATGGCCCGTACGGCAGCCACCGACATCGGCCGCACCAGCCGGAACAGGGCGGTGGCGGCCGCGATCGGCAGGGCCATGCCGTAGGCGGCGAACAGCAGCGCCGGGGATTCGAATGCGTTTGCCCCGCCCCGCAGAACACCGACGATCACGGTGGTGAGCAGGAAGTAGGGCATCAGCAGGGCCCCGCCGAGTATCTGGTGCAGCCAGCGCAGCCGGGCCCGTACTCCCACGGCCCGGGCGACGACCCTCCGCACGTCCCCTACTCCCGACCCCGCCACCCGCGTCTCACCCCCTCTGCTCTCACCCCGCCCACTCTCCCCCTCTACCCCTCGGCCCGACTCCCTCGGGCCGTCCCACCACCGGCCGGCTCGCCCCGTCACGCTTCACGCCACGCCTCACGCCGAGCGGCGGGCGGCGGGCGGCGGGCGGCGGGCGGCGGGCGGCGGGCGGCGGGCGGCGGGCGGCGGGCAGTCAGGAACCGGATGAGGACGGCGGCCGAGAGCAGCCCGGTGATCATCTGTCCAGCGTAGGGCAGGTACATGACCACAGGGGACTCCTGCACCGCCTCCGGCTCCCAGCCGGCGGAGGCGACCAGCGGCCACACCGCCCAGGTCAGCGCCGCCGCCGATCCGGTCCAGGCGAGGGCCGCCGGCCACCACGCCCGCCGTGCCCCGCCCCTGGCCAGCAGCGCCGCTCCCGCCCCGGCGGCCAGCGCGCATATCCCGTGCGCCGCGGACACCGCCCCCGTCTCCGCCGACCACTGCTCCACCCGCGACTCGCCCACCCCCGCCGTCCCTCCGACAGCCCAGTACAGGTACGCCGCGCCCACGGCCGCGCCCGTCACCGCCGCGGCTGCCGCCGTCACCCCCGTGGACGGCGGCAGCCGCTCCCCCAGCACGCCCTGCCACCGCCGGCCCCAGCGCTCCCGCGCGTAGGGCACGAACAGCCCGGCCAGGGCGAGACCTTGCACGCTGAATCCCGCGTAGACGACGTTGAAGACCCAGGGCTCCAAGAAGGGCTCCTGCCCGCTCCACCCGGCCGGGTCCGCCCCGAAACCGAGCGCCCGTATGAGCAGTTGGCCGGGAAACGCCAGGAGGATCGGGGTCAGCAGACCCGTGGCGACGAAGACGGGCACGGTCAGCGACCAGGCCGGCGCCCGTATGCCCCAGGGCGTGGTCAGCACCAGCACGAGCAGGATCACGCACGCGTCCATGGCGAGCGTCACGGCATTGGCCACGGTGAAGAACACCCCGGGCTCGCTCAGCACGCTGCCCGCCGGTATCCCGATCAGGCTGCCGCCCAGCCAGGCGGTCTTGAGCGCCAGGTAGGGAAGGGTGGCGGCCACGGCCACCACCCGCAGTGCGCGGCTCCCGGCCCCGGGCCGGGAGGCCGGTGGCCGCTTCGCGCGCGTCGTGTCATCCGCTCGTGTGCTCATGACCCAACGGTCCCGTGCGCGCCGCCCCGCCACCTCCCCCTTGAAGGGGAACCGCCTCCCCCATGCGGGGGAGGAACGGCCTCGTCCGGCGCCTCACATGCGCCGCGTCACCACCGACAGCCGGTCCCGTGCCTCGAACAGCGCCGCCTTGATGACGTGCTCGCGCTCAGCCGTCAGCCGGGCCACCGGCACCGAGCAGCTCACCGCGTCCCGGGCCGGCGTCCGGTACGGCACGGCCACCCCGAAGCAGCGCAGCCCGAGCGTGTTCTCCTCGCGGTCCAGCGCATAGCCCTGTTCCCGCACCAGCGCCAGCTCCTCGATGAGCTGCTCCCGGTCGGTGATGGTGTGCTCGGTGACCGCTTCCAGCCGCCGCGGCAGCAGGGCTCGTACCTCTTCGTCCGTGTACGTGGCCAGCAGTGCCTTGCCGAGCGCCGTCGAGTGCACGGGCAGCCGCCGCCCGACGCGGGTGAAGGGCCGCAGGTAGTGCTGGGACTGCCGGGTGGCGAGGTACACCACGCTCGTCCCGTCCATCCGGGCCAGGTGGATGGTCTCCGTCGTGTCGTCGGAGAGGCGGTCCAGGGTGGGCCTGGCGGCGGCGACCACCTCGTCCCCGTCGATGTACGAGCTGCCGACGAGCAGCGCCCGTACGCCGATGCCGTACCGCGTACCCGTCGCGTCGGTCTCCACCCACCCGAGGCTCACCAGGGTGCGCAGCAGCATGTACAGGCTGGACTTGGGCAGCGAGAGGTCGCTCTGGATGTCGGCCAGGCTGTGCAGCCCGGGCCGCGCCGCGAAGTGCTCCAGCAGCTGGACGGTCCGCACGGCGGATTTGACCGGCGCCGCCGCCCCGGGGTTCCCCGAATCGGTCGTCGTCATACGGCACTTCCCCTCTGGCATCCCCTGGCGGCCTCCTGCGGCTGCGGCCTCTTGTCAGGCACAGGGCGCGGAAATAGAGTCCGCAGCAGGTGTGATCATCCATCAACCGGAACGGCGTTCAGAATACTGAACGATCCAGGAGGCAGCGGGCCGTGACAGCGACACCAGTCTGGAGTGTGGACCCCCGCACCGGGAAGCAGCGCGAGCAGGTTGCGGCAGAGGCCACACCCCGGGACGTGGACGAGGCCGTACGCGCCGCCCACGCCACCCGGGGCGCCCTGGCCGACGCCACCGCCCGCGCCGCCTTCCTGCACACCGCCGCCCGGCTCCTCGACGAGGCCGCCGCACAGATCGTCGAAACCGCCGACGCCGAGACCGCGCTGGGCCCCGGCCGGCTCACCGGCGAGCTGGCCCGCACCACCGGTCAGCTGCGGGCCTTCGCCGACGCCGTGGACGAGGGGGCCTACCTCGACATCCGCATCGACCGCGCCGACCCCTCCCTCAGCCCGCCACGCCCCGAGCTGCGCCGCTACAAGGTGCCGCTGGGCGTGGTCGCGGTCTACGCCGCCTCCAACTTCCCGCTCGCCTTCTCCGTCCCCGGCGGTGACACCGCGAGCGCGCTGGCGGCCGGCTGCCCGGTCGTCGTCAAGGCACACCCCGACCACCCGGCCACCTCCGAGCTGTGCGCCTCCCTGCTGCGGCGGGCGGCGGCGTTGTCGGGGCTGCCTGCCGAGGTCGTCGCCGTACTCCACGGCTTCGACGCGGGGGTGGAGCTGGTACGCCACCCGCTGGTGGCCGCCGCCGGATTCACCGGCTCCATCCGGGGCGGGCGGGCCCTCTTCGACGCGGCCGCCGCCCGACCGGTGCCCATCCCCTTCCACGGCGAGCTCGGCTCGCTCAACCCCGTCGTGGTCACCCCGGCCGCCGCGGCCGAGCGCGCGGAGGAGATCGGCACGGGCCTCGCCGGCTCGGTCACCCTCGGCGTCGGCCAGTTCTGCGTGAAGCCCGGCCTGGTCCTCGTGCCCGGGGGGCCGGACGGCGACCGGCTCACCGGCGCGCTCGCCAAGGCCCTCGGCGAGACCGGCCCCGGGGTGCTGCTCGACCACCGGATGCGGGAGAACTTCATCGCCGGGGTGCGCGAGCGGGCCGCACTGCGCGGCGTCAGCGCGCCCGTCAGCCCGGGCGCGGCCGGGGAGCACACCGTCGGAGCCGGCTACCTGACCGTGGAGGCACACAGCCTGTCGGAGGGGGCGGGCGGGGAGTACGACCTGCTGCTGGAGGAGTGCTTCGGCCCCGTCACCGTCGTCGTGCGGTACGCCGACCAGCGCGAGGCGGGCGCGGTGCTCGGGCGGCTCGCCGGGAACCTGAGCGCCACCCTCCAGTTGTCGGCCGCCGAGACGCGGGGTGCGCCGGGACCGGCCGCCGAGCTGATCGAGCGGGTGACGGGGCTCGCGGGCCGGATCGTGGTGAACGGCTGGCCGACCGGGGTCGCGGTGGCCCCGGCCCAGCACCACGGCGGCCCCTACCCCGCGGCCACCTCGCATTCCACGTCGGTCGGCGGGACCGCCGTCGAACGCTGGCTGCGGCCGGTGGTCTACCAGTCGGTGCCGGACGCTCTCCTTCCGGCGGAGCTGCGCGAGGGGAACCCGCTGGGGCTGCCGCGCGTCGTCACGGGACCCGCGGGGGCCTGAGGGGCTTCGGGGCGGCGAGGTCGGCTGCGGGGTCGCGGCGGCCGCGGCTGCCGGGATGCCGGGATGCCGGTAAATCCGTTGCCGCCCCGCCCGCGGCGACGGCAGGCTGCGCCTCATGCCGAAGCCGCACGGGTTCACGTACGCCGTACACAGCGACCGCTCCGTCGTCATCACGCACCGGGGCCGCGCCGCGGGCACCCTGCGCGGGGGGCGCGCCGACAAGTTCCTGGCCGAGGTGGAATCGGGCGACGCGCAGCTGGTGATGGCCCGCTGGACCGGCACCTACAAGTTCGGCAACGAGCGGGCCGCGAAGAACCACCCGCGCAATCGGCGCTGAAATATCCCGCGAGGGCAAGGGAACGGCAAAGCACCTCCGGTCGTTCTCCGGGCATGACCGCAATGACCCCTGGTTCCAATCTGCCGCTCAATACCGTCCGGGTGACGGTGGATGTGGCTGCTCCGGTGCGGCTCGACGTATCGGGGCTCCTGCTCACGGCGGACGGCAAGGTGCGCTCCGACGCCGACTTCATCTTCTACAACCAGCCCTCCGGGCCGGGCGTCACCTACCGTTCCGGCGGCGGTTCCGCGCCGGACTCGATCAGCATCGACACCAGCGCGGTGCCGCCGGGAATCGAGCGGATCGTCGTCACGGCCAGCCCCGATGCGGCCGGGCAGACCTTCCAGGGCGTGGAGCCCACCGCCACGGTGCGGGCCGCGGACGGCGGCGCGGTGATCGCCTCCTTCACCCCGCCGAAGCTGGGCGCGGAGACCGCGCTCGTCGTGGTCGAGATCTACCAGCGGGGCGGCGTGTGGAAGGTTCGCGCGGTCGGCCAGGGGTATGCGAACGGCCTCGCCGGCATCGCCACCGACTTCGGCGTGTCCGTGGCGGAGGAGCCGGCTCCGGTAGCCGCCCCGCCCGCACCCGTGGCCCCGCCCGCACCCGTGGCCCCTCCGGCACCGCCCGCCGTGCCGGCTTCCTACCCGGCCTCCCCCTGGCTCGGCGGTGCGACACCCGCCGCGGCCGCGCCGGCCCCGGCGGCCCCCGCTCCCGCTCCCGCCGCGGCCGCCCCCGCCGGCTCCGGGAAGATCAATCTTGACAAGGGCCGGGTCAGCCTCCAGAAGAACCAGACCGTCTCCCTCGTCAAGGGCGGCCGCCCGCTGCTCTCCCAGGTCAAGATGGGTCTGGGCTGGGAGCCCGCGTACCGCGGCCGGGACATCGACCTGGACGCCTCCGTCATCGCGTACGGCCCCCAGCGCAACCACATCGACAGCTGCTACTTCGGCAAGCTGTCGATCCTCGGCGGCGCCGTCAAGCACTCGGGTGACAACCTCACTGGCGAGGGGGGCGGCGATGACGAGGTGATCGTCGTGGACCTGGGCCGCCTCCCCGCCGATGCCACCGGCCTGGTCTTCACGGTCAACTCCTTCTCCGGCCAGAAGTTCACCGAGGTCGCCAAGGCCTACTGCCGCCTGATCGACGCGGCGAGCGGCGAGGAGCTGGTGCGCTTCGACCTCACCACCGCCGAGCCGCAGACCGGCGTCATGATGGCCAAGCTGGTCAAGCAGTTCTCCGGAGAGTGGGAGATGACGGCCATCGGCGACTTTGTGAAGTCGCGCACAGTGCGCGGCATGGTCAAGCCGGCGGCGCAGGCACTCTGAGCAGGTGGGCGGGCACATGGCGCGAGCCGGTGGCCCTTGCGGGTGATGGATGCCACGCGTAATGCGGCGGTGGCTGTCAGTGTCCGCCCGTAGCCTTGAGGTATGCAAGAGACACTCGCACCCGTGGGTCCGGCCCGCCCGTCCGCCGCTGAGGCGAACGAGGCGATCCGGCACCTTGTGGAGACCCGGGTGGACGGCGAGTGGCCCTCGGAGGCGTATGAGTTCCTGCTCGCCGAGTGGGCCGCGGCCTCCCACGCGGAGGCTCCCGCAGCCCCGTGACCCGGCGGTATGCGGGCGCCCCCTGCGCCGGCTGTCACCGGCCCGCCGTCAGCCCCCCGGCTCCAGCTACTGCCCCGGCTCCGCTACTGCCCCGGGCCGCGCCGTCAGTGCCCGCGGCGCCACGGCCCGGTGATCGCGAGCATGATCCCCGGATCCTGGATGCACGCGTACAGGGTGCGCCCGTCCGGGGAGAAGCAGACCCCGGCGAACTCGGAGTACTCCGGCTCCTCGGCCGACCCGATGTTCAGTTCGTTGCGCGCCAGCGGGTAGGTGCGCCCTGAGGCGGTTGCGCCGAACAGGTGCTGCAGTCCGTCCCCGTCCTCCGCGAGGATCAGCCCGCCGTACGGCGACACCGTGATGTTGTCCGGTCCGTCGTGGCCGCCTCCCTCCGAGGGGTCCGCGTTCACACCGATCAGCACCGTGAGGCGCAGCGTGCGCCGCTTGGGGTTGTAGAACCACACCTGGCCGTCGTGCGCCGCGCCCGGGCTCTCCTCACGGGCGTAGGACGAGACGAAGTACGCGCCGCCGTCGGCCCACCACATGCCCTCCAGCTTGCGCCCCCGCGTCACGGCCCCGGCCGCGAACTGCTCGCGCACGGGCACGGTCCGCGCGTCGCGGTCCGCCACGTCCACCCAGTCGACCCCGTAGACGGTGCCGATCTTCACGGCGCGCGAGAGGTCGTCGACGAAGCGGCCGGAACTGTCGAAGCACTTGGCGGCCTGGAGCACACCGGCGTCGGCCGCGAGCTCGCGGAGCCGGCCGCGCCCGTGGCGGAAGTCACGGGGCGGGGTCCACCGGTAGAGCAGCCCGTTGGGTCCGGAGGCGTCCTCGGTCAGGTAGGCGTGCCCGTGGCGCGGGTCGATGACCACGGCTTCGTGGTCGAAGCGGCCGAAGGCTTTGACGGGCTGCGGGTCGCGGTTGGCGCGGCGGTCGTGCGGGTCGACCTCGAAGACGTAGCCGTGGTCCTTGGTCATCCCGTTCGTGCCCGCGCGGTCGGAGTTCTCCTCGCAGGTCAGCCAGGTGTCCCAGGGGGTGGTGCCGCCGGCGCAGTTGGTGGAGGTACCCGCGATGCCCACCCACTCGGCGACCTCTCCGCCGCGCCGGACCTCGACGACCGTGCAGCCGCCGGCCGCCGCCGGGTCGTATACGAGGCCCTCGGCGAGCGGGACGGGGTGGTCCCACTTCTCGCGCCTGCCCTTCAGTTCGTGGTTGTTGACGAGCAGCGTGACTCCGCGGCTGCCCTCGAAGGCGGCCGTCCCGTCGTGCCGGGTGGGGGTGCTCTCGCCGGAGTCGAGCTTGGTCACTCCGCTGTGGGTTATCACCCGATAGGAGAATCCGGCCGGGAGGGCGAGCAGGCCGACCGGGTCGGCGACGAGGGGACCGTAGCCGGGCTCGCAGGGCCGGCCGTGCTCGTCGCGCAGCGCGCCCTCCTCGGCCGCCAGCGCTCCGGGCGCGGTGGCGAGGGCGCCGACCGTACCGGTGAGCGCGACTCCCGCGCCGGCGAGGACGGTACGGGCGGTGAAGTCTCTGCGGCTGAGAGGCATCTCGTCTCCAGGGGTGGGGAGGTGGTGCGCCTGTCGTGCGGTCGTCGGCGCACACGCTCCCGCCCGCACGTGAACGGCGGCTGAACTACCCACGAAGGAGAACCGTCCCCCTGCCCGGTGGTCAGAATGGCCAACTCCACGTCAAGAAACGGCGCGTTGTCGACGTCCGATGAGCGCTTTGCGCAGGATCAGGACTGCTTCACGACTGCTCTGGCACCACTCCAGCACCACTTCACGACTGCCCCGCACCACTCCAGCACCGTTTCAGCCACGTCCGGGCCGCTTCACGACGACTGCCGGGAGCGCGCCTTGAAAGCGGCCTTGCGGGCCTCCTTCGCCGCCTTCCGGTCCGGGTGCAACCGTCCCATCGCCTCCAGGACGTACGCCGTCGCCGGGTGCTCCACCCGCCACACCTGGTCGAAGAAGCCCGAGTGATGTGCGGTCAGCGTCTCCATCAGGAGCGGCAGCTCCTCCGTCTCCCCGTCCGCGGCGAGCTGCGCCGCGATCGTGTCCACCGTCAGCCAGAACACCATCGCGCCGTCCGGCGCCGGTACGTCGGCCACGCCGCGCTCGGCCAGCCAGACCCGGGCGAGCCCGCCGAGCTGCGGATCGTCCAGCACCGCGCGGACCGCCGGCTCGGCCTGCGGCCCGGCCGGCGCGAGGGCCTGCTGGCAGCGCAGCCGGCGCAAGGGCGCGCCCTCGTCGTCACCGCGGGCCGCCGCCAGCAGTTCGGCCACCGCGGCCGGAAGTTCGCGGCCGGCCAGCCACTGCTCGATCTCGGCCTGGGCGGCGCTCTCGGGGTAGAAGGAGACTCCGTCGAGCAGCGCGTCCGCGCCCTTGTCGGCGAGTTCGCCGACGGCGGGGGCCTCGACTCCGGCCTCCAGCATCCGGGCGCGGACCCCGTACAGGCCCAGCGGGGTCAGCCGGACCAGCCCGTAGCGGGAGACGTCCTCGTCCTCCAGAGACCCGGCAGCGGCGCCGGCCGGAGAACCGGAGGCGGCTTCCGGCGCGGCCGGGTCCTCCACCTCCGCCAGCAGTTCCTCGTCCACGGGCCGGAACTCGACCAGCCCGATCGGCTCCAGCTGCCGGAACTGGTCGTCCAGGCGCATCATCGCGTCCGAGACCTGCTCCAGCACGGCGTCGGTCGGCTCGCCCATATCGTCGGGTACGACCATGGACGCGGCGAGCACCGGCAGCGGAACCTGCCCTCCCGGCGTCCCGCCCCCGGCCACGCTGAGCAGGTAGAGATTGGCGAGCACCCCGTCGAGGAAGTCCGCCTCGCGGCGCGGCTTCCAGTCCAGCTCGTCGAAGTCGATCTCGCCGCCCGCGTCCAGGGCGTCGACGAGGCCGTCCAGATCGGGTACCGCCGCGTCAGCAAGGACCGTGTCCAGAGCGACCAACCACAGGTCGAGTACGTCGCCCGGCGCACCGCTCGTCACCAGCGCGAGGTCCTCACCGGGCAGGGCGGTGCCGAAGCGCTCCTCGCCCTCACCCGCGGCCCCGCCCTCGCCCGCGGCCTCGCCCTCACCCGCAGCCCCGCCCGCAGCCTCGCCCCCAGCGTCTTCCTCCGGCTCGGTCACATCGACCAGGCCCGTGTCCACGGCCACCCGCCAGGCCCGGCTCGCCTCCATGGCGGCGTCCCCCTCGGCCGGGTCGAGGCCGAGCACCCCGGCCGCCTCGGCCAGCTGGGCGGCGACGAGTTCGCCGCCGGCGTCCACGCGGGTGTCGGGTCCGGCCCACCGGGCCAGCCGTACCGCGCGGGCGAACAGCGGGGCGACGAGGGCGTCGCGGGCCAGTTCCGCATCGGAGTGCAGCCGTACCGGCGGCAGCGTGGGGTGCGGCTCTGCGGACATGGGGCGGTTCTCCTCGCGGGCGTGGTGGGGCTGTCGGCACGATCTACGGCGCCCCAGCGTAGACGCATTTCGGGCGCCCCCGGCGAGGCATCCGTACGGGTTCATCCCCCAGTCAACTGCCGTCTTCCCGGGAAACCTTGACAACGTCCCTACGAACCCAGGAAATTGACGCGCGTAGACATGTAGAGGCCCTCGCGGTTTCCGCAGATCACACCGCACCTCCTCCGCTCCCCTCACCCAGACACCGGAGTTCCCGCCCATGCGCTCCTCGCATCCCCGTTCCGCCGCCGTCGCGGCCCTCGTCGCCACCGCGCTGGCCACCGGCCTGCTCGCGGGCTCCGCCGGCGCGGCCGAAGGCGACGCCGTGTCCGCCGATCCGATACGCATTCACGACATTCAGGGCACCACCCGGATATCCCCGCTGAACGGCAAGCAGGTCACCGACGTCGAGGGCATCGTGACCGGCGTGCGTACGTACGGCTCGCGCGGCTTCTGGATCCAGGACCAGGACGCCGACGACAACGCCGCCACCAGCGAAGGCGTGTTCGTCTTCACCGGCTCCGTCCCGACCGTCGCCGTGGGCGACGCCGTGAAGGTGTCGGGCACGGTCGGCGAGTACGTCCCCGGCGGCGCCAAGTCCGGCAACCAGTCGGCGACCCAGATCTCCAAGCCCGTCGTCACCGTCGTCTCCTCGGGCAACACACTGCCCCAGGCCGCCGCCATCAACGAGTACACCGTGCCCGCCGAGTACGCCCCGGCGGGCGACCCGGCCGCCGGCGGCAGCATCAACGGCCTGACCCTGGACCCCACGCGCTACGCACTGGACTTCTACGAGTCCCTTGAGGGCATGAACGTCGCCATCGGCACCTCGCGCGTGGTCGGCGCCACCGACCCGTACGCGGAACTGTGGGTCACCGTCAAGGGCTGGGAGAACGCCAACACGCGCGGTGGCACGGTCTACGGCTCCTACGAGTCCCAGAACACCGGCCGGCTCCAGATCCAGCAGCTCGCGCCCCTCGCGCAGCAGCCCTTCCCGGTGGCCAACGTCGGCGACAAGCTGACCGGCACGACCGAAGGCCCGCTGGACTTCAACCAGTTCGGCGGCTACACGCTCGCGGCCCGGACCCTCGGAACCGTCAAGGCGGGCACCCTCACCCCCGAGAAGACCAAGGCCCAGGGCGCGCACGAGCTCGCGGTGGCCACGTACAACGTCGAGAACCTCGATCCGACCGACCCCCAGGCCAAGTTCGACGCGCTGGGGAAGGCGGTCGTGGAGAACCTGGCCTCGCCCGACATCCTGGCCCTGGAGGAGATCCAGGACGACAACGGCAAGACCAACGACGGCACCGTCTCGGCCGAGCAGACGCTGACGAAGTTCACGGCGGCCATCAAGGCGGCCGGCGGCCCGGCGTACCAGTGGCGGACCGTGGACCCGGAGAACAACAAGGACGGCGGCGAGCCCGGCGGCAACATCCGCCAGGTGTTCCTCTTCAACCCGGAGCGGGTCTCCTTCACCGAGCGCGCCCCCGGCGATGCGACGACGGCGACCGGCGTGGTCCGGGAGAACGGCCAGGCCGCCCTGACCCGCTCCCCCGGCCGCGTCGACCCCGCGAACCCGGCGTGGGCCGACAGCCGCAAGCCGCTGGCCGGTGAGTTCGTCTTCCGCGGCAAGACCGTCTTCGTCATCGCCAACCACTTCGGCTCCAAGGGCGGCGACGAGGGCCTGACCTCGCACCACCAGCCGCCGGTGCGCTCCTCGGAGGCCAAGCGGCTGCTTCAGGCGCAGGCCGTGAACGGCTTCGTCAAGGAGATCCTGGCGGCGGAGAAGAACGCGAACGTCCTCGTCCTCGGTGACATCAACGACTTCGAGTTCTCGGCGACGACGGACGCGCTGACGGACGGCGGGGCGCTGTACCCCGCGATCAAGTCGCTGCCGAAGTCGGAGCGGTACTCGTACGTCTACCAGGGCAACTCGCAGGTGCTGGACCAGATCCTGACGAGCCCGGCGATCAAGCGCTTCACCTATGACAGCGTGCACATCAACGCGGAGTTCGCGGACCAGAACAGCGACCACGACCCCCAGGTGCTGCGCTTCCGCCCGTAACGGGCGACGTCCCCTGAGCCAGTGGGTCCGGCCACCGTCCCGGCCGGGCCCACTGGTCGCCAGGCACGAAGGAGTGGCTGGACCTCTCCCGGACAAGGGGGCTTTCGGCTGGGAAGTGACGCTCGACACATCTCGGCTGATTCGACCGGCATGTGGTGTTGAGTGTCTGCACGCCCGATCTCGGACCGCTTCGTACCGGCCGCTCTCCCTGGAGGACCGCGTGCTCCCCTCCGTCTCCCTCGCCCAGCACATCGGCCTGGCAGTCCTGGCCGTAGCCGTCCTGGTCCGGGTGGCCGGTCTCGGCCGCAGGACACGGGGCAGCCGCATCCCGCACCCGGAGCCGGCGGTGCCCAAGAACCTGCCGTCGATCCCGGCCCAGCGCGGCCGGGCGTCGCACCCGCTGGAGTCGGTGGAGCTGACCGAGGCGGAGAAGCAGGCCTTCGCGCGCCTCATCCGCTCGATCCCCCAGCGCTGACCGGGCCGCACACGACGCAGCCGCACGCAGCGGCACCCATCGGACGCAGCGCGCCCATCGGGCGCGCGCACAACGCCCTCCCACCCCGGCCGGGGTGGGAGGGCGTTGTGGCAGCCCGGACCCGGAGGGTCAGTTGTGGCTGTGGAGGATCTCGTTGAGGCCGCCCCAGACCGCGTTGTTCGGGCGGGCCTCGACGGCGCCGGTGACCGAGTTGCGGCGGAAGAGGATGTTGTTGGCGCCCGAGAGCTCCAGGGCCTTCACGATCTGGCCGTCGGGAAGGGTGACGCGGGTGCCCGCGGTCACGTAGAGGCCGGCCTCGACGATGCACTCGTCGCCCAGCGCGATGCCGACGCCCGCCTCGGCGCCGACGAGGGTGCGCTCGCCGATCGAGATGATCTGCTTGCCGCCGCCCGAGAGGGTGCCCATGGTGGACGCGCCGCCGCCGATGTCGGAGCCGTCGCCGACGACGACACCGGCGGAGATCCGGCCCTCGACCATGGAGGTGCCGAGGGTGCCGGCGTTGAAGTTGACGAAGCCCTCGTGCATCACGGTGGTGCCCTCGGCGAGGTGCGCGCCGAGGCGGACGCGGTCCGCGTCGGCGATGCGCACGCCCTTGGGGGCGACGTAGTCCGTCATCCGGGGGAACTTGTCGATCGAGGTGACCTGGAGGTGCAGGCCCTCGGCGCGCGCGTTGAGGCGGACGGTCTCGACCTGGTCGACCGCGACCGGGCCCAGCGATGTCCAGGCGACGTTGGCCAGCAGGCCGAAGACGCCGTCGAGGTTCTGGCCGTGCGGCTTGACCAGGCGGTGGCTGAGCAGGTGCAGGCGCAGGTACGCGTCGTGCGCGTCGAGCGGCTTGTCCTCCAGGGAGGAGATGACCGTGCGGACGGCTACCACCTCGACGCCGCGCACCGCGTCCACGCGGACGGCCTTCGGCCCGGTCGCGCCCAGCAGCTCCACGGCCTGCTCGGCGGTGAGGCGCTGGGTGCCGGCCGGTCCGGGCTCGGCGGCCAGCTGGGGGGCGGGGAACCAGGTGTCGAGAACGGTGCCGTCGGCGGCAATGGTGGCAAGTCCGGCGGCGACGGCGCCGGTGGTACGCGTAGCAGTCATGCCTGAAACCTAACCGGCGACGGCCCGCGGTCGCGAACCGGTCTCATGTGCCGGTCGCACGTCCGCCGCCCGGGCCCCGCCCCGGCACCCCGGCACCCCGGCACCCCCGCGGCGGACAGCGGGAAGGCCCCCGGCGGGAACCGCCGGGGGCCTTCCTCACGCACCACGCACGTCTCAGACGTTGAAGCCGAGGGCGCGCAGCTGCTCACGGCCGTCGTCCGTGATCTTGTCCGGGCCCCACGGGGGCATCCAGACCCAGTTGATGCGCAGTTCGTTGACGATGCCGTCCGTCGCCGACTTCGCCTGGTCCTCGATGACGTCCGTCAGCGGGCAGGCCGCCGAGGTGAGCGTCATGTCGAGGGTGGCGATGTTCGCGTCGTCGATGTGGATGCCGTAGATCAGGCCCAGGTTCACGACGTCGATGCCCAGCTCGGGGTCGACCACGTCGTAGAGGGCCTCGCGGACCTCTTCCTCGGTGGCCGGCTTGATCGACGCCTCGGGCGCCGCGTTCTCGGTCATGCCGTCTTCCTCTCCGCGTCGCCCAGCACCTGGGCGGTCGCGTCCTTCCACGCCATCCAACTCAGCAGAGCACATTTCACGCGCGCGGGATACTTGGAGACGCCGGCGAACGCGACCGCGTCCTCTAGCACCTCCTCCATCTCCTCGTCCGGCTCCAGCTTGCCCTTGGACTGCATCAGCTCCAGGAACACGCTCTGGATCTTCTGCGCCTCGGCCAGCTCCTTGCCCACGAGCAGCTCGTTCAGTACGGACGCGCTGGCCTGGCTGATGGAGCAGCCCTGGCCCTCGTACGAGACGTCGGTGAGCGTCTCGCCGTCGTACTTCACGCGGAGCGTGATCTCGTCGCCGCACGTCGGATTGACATGGTGCACCTCGGCATCGCCGTCGCGCAGGCCGCGCCCGTGCGGGTGCTTGTAGTGGTCCAGGATCAGTTCCTGGTACATCGAATCCAGCTTCACAGCGTCCTCGTCAGCCTCTTGTCGTCCGACTCGTCGTCATCCGAAGAAGTTCCGTACGTGCTCCAGCCCGTCGATCAGCGCGTCGACCTCGGCGGGAGAGGAGTACAGGTAGAAAGACGCTCGCGTCGTCGCGGGAATTCCGTACCGCAGGCAGACCGGTCGTGCGCAGTGGTGTCCCACGCGGACCGCGATGCCCTGCTCGTCCAGCACCTGCCCCACATCGTGCGGGTGAATGTCTCCGAGCACGAAGGAGATCGCGGCGCCGCGGTCCTCGGCCGTCAGCGGGCCGATGATCCGCAGGTCGGGAACCTCCGCGAGGCGCTTGACCGCGTAATCGGTGATCGCGTGCTCATGCGCGGCGATCTTGTCCATGCCGATCGCGGTCAGGTAGTCCACGGCCGCGCCGAGGCCGACGGCCTGGGCGATCGGGGGCGTGCCCGCCTCGAACTTGTGGGGTGCCGGGGCGTACGTCGACGAGTGCATCGACACGGTCTCGATCATCTCGCCGCCGCCGAGGAACGGGGGCAGGTCTTCCAGGAGCTCCTGGCGGCCCCAGAGGACGCCGATGCCGGTCGGGCCGCACATCTTGTGGCCGGTGAAGGCCACGAAGTCGGCGCCGAGCGACTGGACGTCCAGCGGCATGTGCGGAGCGGCCTGCGAGGCGTCGATCAGCACCAGGGCGCCGACGTCCTGGGCGCGGCGGACGATCGCCTCGACCGGGTTGACGGTGCCCATGATGTTGGAGACCAGCGTGAAGGAGACGATCTTCGTCTTCTCCGTGATGACCTCTTCGATGTTGGACAGGTCGAGCCGGCCGTCGTCGGTGAGGCCGAACCACTTCAGCTTCGCGCCGGTGCGCTGCGAGAGCAGCTGCCACGGCACGATGTTGGAGTGGTGCTCCATCTCCGTGATGGCGATCTCGGTGTCGCGGTCGACCCGGTAGGGCTCCTCGGCCCAGCCGAGCATGTTCGCGACCAGGTTGAGGGACTCCGAGGCGTTCTTGGTGAAGATCACCTCGTTGCGGCTCGGCGCGTTGATGAACGCGGCGACCTTGTCACGAGCGCCCTCGTACAGCGCCGTGGCCTCCTCGGCGAGCACGTGCACGCCGCGGTGGACGTTGGCGTTGTGCTGCTCGTAGTACTCGTTCAGCGCGTCGAGCACCTGGCGCGGCTTCTGGGAAGTCGCCGCGTTGTCCAGGTAAACGATCTTCTTCCCGTCGTGGACCACACGATCCAGCAGGGGGAAGTCCTTGCGGATCGCCTCTACGTCGAGGAGGCCGGGCATCTGAATCACGCGGTCGCGCCACCCTTCACGTACTTGTCGTAACCCTCGGCCTCCAGCTGGTCGGCGAGCTCGGCGCCACCGGATTCGGCGATGCGGCCGTTCGCGAACACGTGCACGAAGTCGGGCTTGATGTAGCGCAGGATGCGCGTGTAGTGCGTGATCAGCAGGGTGCCGACCTCACCGGACTCGCGGACCCGGTTGACGCCCTCGGAGACGACGCGCAGCGCGTCGACGTCCAGGCCGGAGTCGGTCTCGTCCAGGATCGCGATCTTCGGCTTGAGGAGCTCCAGCTGAAGGATCTCGTGGCGCTTCTTCTCACCGCCGGAGAAGCCCTCGTTGACGTTGCGCTCGGCGAAGGCCGGGTCCATGTGGAGCTGCTCCATGGCGGACTTGACCTCCTTCACCCAGGTACGCAGCTTCGGCGCCTCGCCGCGGATGGCGGTGGCCGAGGTACGCAGGAAGTTGGAGACCGAGACGCCGGGGACCTCGACCGGGTACTGCATGGCCAGGAACAGGCCGGCGCGGGCGCGCTCGTCGACGGTCATCTCCAGGACGTCTTCGCCGTCGAGGGTCACGGTGCCACCGGTGATGGTGTACTTCGGGTGACCGGCGAGCGAGTACGCGAGGGTGGACTTGCCGGAACCGTTGGGACCCATGATGGCGTGCGTCTCACCCTGCTTGACGGTGAGGTCGACACCCTTGAGGATCTCCCGGGCGCCGGACTCGGCCTCGACGGAGACGTGCAGGTCGTGGATTTCAAGCGTTGCCATGGATACCTCAGGACTCCTGGGTGAGGGAGACGAGCACGTCGTCCCCTTCGATCTTTACGGGGTATACGGGTACGGGGCGCGTCGCGGGCAGACCCGACGGCTTGCCGGTGCGCAGGTCGAAGGCCGATCCGTGCAGCCAGCACTCGATCATGCAGTCCTCGACCTCGCCCTCCGAGAGCGAGACGTTCGCGTGCGAGCAGATGTCGTTGATCGCGAACACCTCCCCCTCGGTGGAGACGATGGACACCGGCGTGCCGTCGAGTTCCACCCGCTTGGGGGTGTTCTCCTTGAGCTCGCTCAGCGCACAGGCCTTGACGTAGGGCATCAGACGGACGCCTGCAGCTCGTTTTCGATCCTCGTGAGCAGGCGCTCCTCGATGTCCGGGACACCGATCTGCTGGACGAGTTCGGCGAAGAAGCCGCGCACGACCAGACGGCGGGCCTCGTCGGCCGGGATGCCGCGCGCCTGGAGGTAGAAGAGCTGCTCGTCGTCGAAGCGGCCGGTCGCGGAGGCGTGGCCGGCTCCGACGATCTCGCCGGTCTCGATCTCCAGGTTCGGCACGGAGTCGACCCGCGCGCCGTCCGTGAGGACGAGGTTGCGGTTCATCTCGTAGGTGTCGGTGCCCTCGGCGGTCTTCTCGATGAGGACGTCACCGATCCAGACGGCGTGGGCGTCCTGGCCCTGGAGCGCGCCCTTGTACACCACGTGGGACTTGCAGTGCGGAGCACTGTGGTCGACCAGGAGGCGGTGCTCCTGGTGCTGGCCGGCGTCCGTGAAGTACAGGCCGAAGAGCTCGGCCGCGCCGCCGGGGCCGGCGTAGGTCACGCGCGGGTGCAGGCGTACGAGGTCGCCGCCGAAGGTGACCACGATCGACTTGAAGCTGGCGTCGCGGCCGACCAGGGCGTTGTGCTGGGAGACGTGCACTGCGGTGTCGTCCCAGTCCTGCACGGAGACGACGGTGAGCTTGGCGCCGTCGCCGACGAGGAAGTCGACATTGGCGGCTCGCACGCCGTCGCCGGTGTGGTCGATGACGATGACGGCCTCGGCGAAGGCCTTCACGTCGAAGACGGTGTGGCCGAAGGTGGTGCCGCCCTCGCCGTGCAGCGTGACGCGCACCGGCTCCGTGAGGACGGCTTCCTTGGGCACGGTCACGACCGTGGCCTTGGCGAAGGACGAGAACGCCTGGGCGGCGATCCGGTCCACCGGGGTGCCGGCCTTGCCGATGCGCGCGTCGTCGCGCTCCACCGACTCGATCGTCACGTTCTCGGGGGCGTCGATCTGGGCCTTCAGGGTTCCGTTGGCGACCGCGGTGCCGTCGTGGAGACCACGCAGGCGTGCCAGCGGGGTGAAGCGCCACTCTTCCTCGCGGCCGTGGGGCACGGGGAAGTCCGCCACGTCGTAGGACGGGGGGGCGCTCATCCGGGTGGCGACGGTGGACTCGGCGGCCACCGCGATCGCGCCGGCGGTGGTCGAACCCGCCGGAATGTTCTGAGCCTCAGCCATGGCTGTCGTGTTGCTCACTCTCTTTTACGGACACTGCCTACGTCGTTGCGATCCTCGGTCCGCGGGGGACACGGACCGCGGAGCTGGTGGTGGGAGGGCCGGGGTCAGCCGACCGATCCCTCCATCTGCAGCTCGATCAGCCGGTTCAGCTCCAGCGCGTACTCCATCGGCAGCTCACGCGCGATCGGCTCGACGAAGCCGCGCACGATCATGGCCATGGCCTCGAACTCGGTCAGGCCGCGGCTCATCAGGTAGAAGAGCTGGTCGTCGGAGACCTTGGAGACGGTCGCCTCGTGGCCCATGGACACGTCGTCCTCGCGGACGTCCACGTACGGGTACGTGTCCGAGCGGGAGATCGTGTCGACCAGGAGCGCGTCGCACAGCACGTTGGACTTGGAGCCGTGCGCGCCCTCGCCGATCTCGACCAGGCCTCGGTAGGAGGTGCGGCCGCCGCCTCGCGCCACCGACTTGGAGACGATGTTCGAGGAGGTGTTCGGCGCCATGTGGACCATCTTGGAGCCGGCGTCCTGGTGCTGGCCCTCGCCCGCGAAGGCGATGGACAGGGTCTCGCCCTTGGCGTGCTCGCCCATCAGGTAGACGGCCGGGTACTTCATCGTGACCTTGGAACCGATGTTGCCGTCGATCCACTCCATGGTCGCGCCCTCGTACGCCACGGCGCGCTTGGTGACCAGGTTGTAGACGTTGTTCGACCAGTTCTGGATGGTCGTGTAGCGGCAGCGGCCGCCCTTCTTCACGATGATCTCCACCACGGCGCTGTGCAGCGAGTCCGAGGAGTAGATCGGGGCGGTGCAGCCCTCGACGTAGTGGACGTAGGCGTCCTCGTCCACGATGATCAGCGTCCGCTCGAACTGGCCCATGTTCTCCGTGTTGATACGGAAGTAGGCCTGGAGCGGGATGTCGACCTTGACGCCCTTGGGGACGTAGATGAAGGAGCCGCCGGACCACACCGCGGTGTTCAGCGAGGCGAACTTGTTGTCGCCGACGGGGATGACCGTGCCGAAGTACTCCTGGAAGAGCTCCGGGTGCTCCTTGAGCGCGGTGTCGGTGTCGAGGAAGATGACGCCCTGCTCCTCCAGGTCCTCGCGGATCTGGTGGTAGACGACCTCGGACTCGTACTGGGCCGCGACACCGGCGACGAGGCGCTGCTTCTCCGCCTCGGGGATGCCGAGCTTGTCGTACGTGTTCTTGATGTCCTCCGGCAGGTCCTCCCACGAAGCGGCCTGCTTCTCGGTGGAGCGCACGAAGTACTTGATGTTGTCGAAGTCGATGCCAGAGAGGTCGGAACCCCAGTTGGGCATGGGCTTGCGGTGGAAGAGCTTGAGCCCCTTGAGACGGAGGTTCAGCATCCACTCCGGCTCGGACTTCTTCGCCGAGATGTCGCGGACGACTTCCTCGGACAGACCCCGCTTGGCAGCGGCGCCGGCCGCGTCGGAGTCGGCCCAGCCGTATTCGTAGGTGCCCAGGCCATCGAGCTCAGGGTGAGCAGTCTCCGTGGTCATGCGGGGTTCCTCCCGGCCGTACTTGCAGATACTGATGAGTCGGTCTGTGCGGCGCTCGCGCTGCGCGGAATGAAGGTGGTGCACACTCCGTCGCCGTGGGCGATCGTGGCGAGGCGCTGCACGTGCGTCCCGAGCAGACGGGAGAAGACCTCGGTCTCCGCCTCGCAGAGCTGCGGGAACTGCTCGGCCACGTGGGCGACCGGACAGTGGTGCTGGCAGAGCTGTTCACCGCTGTGCGGACCGGGAGCGCTCTTCGCCGTGGCAGCGTACCCGTCGGCGGTCAAGGCCTTGGCAAGGGCCTCGGTGCGCTCCTGCGGTGCGGCCGCCTCGACGGCCTCCTGGTAGGTCCGCGCCTGTGCTTCCATCCGCGCCCTCGCGAAGGCGGCCACGGCCGCCTCTCCCGGCTCCCCGCCGCCGGCGGCCTGCGCGATCCAGCGCAAGGCGTCCGCGGCGAGCGTGTCGTAGGACTGGTCGAAGGCGTCACGGCCGCAGTCGGTGAGCGCGAAGACCTTGGCGGGCCGGCCCCGGGTGCGCGCGCCGTACACGCGCTGCTCGCGGGACGCGACCACGTCGTCGGCGACGAGCGTGTCGAGGTGGCGGCGGACGGCGGCCTGGGTCAGGCCGAGGCGAGCGGCGAGGTCGGCGACGGTGGACGGACCGTGGTCCAGGATGGACCGCGCGACCCGGTTGCGGGTTGACCGCTCCCCGGTCGCGAGCTCCCCCTGGGGGGTCTCGGCCTGCCGTTCGCTGTATTTCACAACGCCATTGTTGCGTAATTAACCGAGCCCCGACAAGCCGTGACGGACGCCACCCCGGGTGGCCTCCATCACTAAGGGTTACCTTATCTATCGACGCAGAGTTATGCGGAGGGGAGCATTCCGCAGGTGCGCCGACCATCCGCACCGACCCGGCGAACGGCTCCCACCTGCGAAGCCCTGCCCGCTGGCGGCCGTCGGCGCCATGGACCCCGACGTCCCGAAAAGATCACGCGAATAGGCCCGGCCTTCCGCGATCGCCGGTCGAGAAGAGCGGAAACGGGCCTCGCCTGGCCCCCGACCCCGGCGCCCCGCACCCCTTCCCCGGCTCCGTAGACTCAACGCCCATGAGCAACGACCCCGCCGTGGAGATCCGCGGACTGGTGAAGCGGTACGGCGCCAAGACGGCGGTGGACGGCCTCGACCTCACCGTCCGCAAGGCCTCCGTCACCGCGGTCCTCGGTCCCAACGGCGCGGGCAAGACGACCACGGTCGAGGCCTGCGAGGGCTACCGCCGCCCGGACGCCGGCACCGTCCGCGTCCTCGGCCTCGACCCCTTCGCCCAGGCCGCGGCCCTGCGCCCCCGCGTAGGCGTGATGCTCCAGGCCGGCGGCGTCTACTCCGGAGCCCGCGCCGTCGAGATGCTGCGCCACATGGCCAAGCTGTACGCCGACCCGCTCGACGTGGACACCCTGGTGGAACGCCTCGGCCTCGGCGGGTGCGGCCGCACCCCCTACCGCCGCCTCTCCGGCGGCCAGCAGCAGCGCCTCGCCCTCGCCATGGCCGTGGTCGGCCGCCCCGAACTCGTCTTCCTGGACGAGCCGACCGCCGGCCTGGACCCGCAGGCCCGCCGCGCCACCTGGGACCTCGTACGCGAACTGCGCACCGACGGTGTCTGCGTCGTCCTCACCACCCACCACATGGACGAGGCCGAGCAGCTCTCCGACGAGGTCGCCATCGTGGACGCGGGACGGGTCATCGCCCACGGCAGCCCCGAGCAGCTGTGCCGCGGCGGCGCCGAGAACACCCTGCGCTTCACCGGCCGCCCCTCCCTCGACCTCGCCTCGCTGCTCAAGGCGCTGCCCGACGGCACGCGGGCCGCCGAGCTCAACCCCGGGGTCTACCGGCTCACCGGCGACGTCCACCCGCAGCTGCTGGCCACCGTCGCCTCCTGGTGCGCGCAGAACGGCGTCATGCCGGACAGCCTCTCCGTGGAGCGGCACACCCTGGAGGACGTCTTCCTGGAACTGACTGGCAAGGAGCTGCGCGCATGAGCGCCGGTACGTTCACCCCCAGCCCGGGGGCGGCTCCCGTCTCCCGCATGATCCTCGCGCAGACGGCACTGGAGACCCGGATGCTGCTGCGCAACGGGGAGCAGCTGCTGCTGACCGTGATCATCCCCGCGCTGCTCCTGGTGCTGTTCTCGGCCGTCGACGTGGTCACGGTGCCCGTGCGGGAGGACGGCAGCGGGAAGTCCGTGGACTACCTCGCGCCGGGCATCCTGGCCCTCGCCGTGATGTCCACCGCCTTCACCGGCCAGGCCATCGCCACCGGTTTCGACCGCCGCTACGGGGTCCTCAAGCGGCTCGGGGCCTCCCCGCTGCCGCGCTGGGCGCTGATGGCCGCCAAGACCTTGTCGGTGCTGGTCACCGAGGTGCTGCAGATCGCGCTGCTGACGGTGATCGCCTTCGCCCTGGGCTGGTCCCCGCAGGGCGACCCGCTGTCGGTGGCCGCGCTGATCCTGCTGGGCACGGCCGCCTTCTCCGGGCTGGGGCTGCTCATGGCGGGCACGCTCAAGGCCGAGATGACCCTGGCCGCCGCCAATCTCGTGTTCCTGCTGCTGCTGGTCGGCGGCGGGGTGATCGTGCCGCTGGAGAAGTTCCCGGACGCCGTCCGCTCCGTCCTCGGCCTGCTGCCCATCACGGCCCTGTCGGACGGGCTGCGCGAGGTGCTCCAGCACGGCGGCGCGCTGCCGTGGCGGGACGCGGCCCTGCTGGCGGGCTGGGCGGTGCTCGGCCTGGGGGCCGCCGCCCGGCTCTTCCGCTGGGAGTGAGCCCGGCGCCGCGGCGCCAGGAGGGGCGGCGCCGTGGCGCCACCCCCTCGTGAAAGTTTGCACAAGGCTCGGCTTACGATAGTGGCCGTGTTGAACCCCCTCGCTTACATCGCCAGCCGCTGGACTCCGTCACCCCGGACCGTCCGGCGGGCCGCGTTCGCCGCGCTCCTCATGAGCGTGGCCATCGTCGTCACCGGCGGCGCGGTACGGCTGACCGGATCCGGTCTCGGCTGCGACACCTGGCCCAAGTGCACCGACGACAGCCTGATCGCGACCCCGGCCCAGGGCTTCCACGGCGCCATCGAGTTCGGCAACCGGATGCTGACGTACGTGCTCTCCGCGGCCGTCGGCTGGGCCATCATCGCGGCGCGCTCGGCCAAGCCGTGGCGCCACTCGCTCACCAAGCTCGGCTGGATCCAGTTCGTCATCGTGATGTCCAACGCCGTACTCGGCGGCATCACCGTCAAGACGGGGCTCAACCCTTACAGCGTCGCTGGGCACTTTCTGCTCGCCACCGCCCTGATCGCGGTCACCACCCTCACCTGGCAGCGCACCCGCGAGGGCGACGGCGCCCCGCGGCCGCGCGTGCCCGGCCCGGTGCGCAAGCTGTCGTGGGCACTGATCGCGACCACCTTCGTGCTGATCGCGGCGGGCACCGTCGTCACCGGCTCCGGCCCGCACGCGGGCGACAGCAGTGAGATCGAGCGGATGCCGGTCGACTGGGCCTCCGTCGCCCACGTCCATGCCATCGCCGCCTGGGTGGTGTGCGCGCTCGCCGTCGCCCTGTGGCTGGTGCTCCGGGTGGTCGACGCCCCCGCCGACACCCGGGCCCGCGCCCGGGACCTGCTGATCGTGCTGCTGGCCCAGGGCGCCATCGGCTACGTGCAGTTCTTCACCGAGCTGCCCGAGCTCCTCGTCGCCGCCCACATGCTCGGCTCCTGCCTGGTGTGGATCGCGGTGCTCCGCGTCATGCTGAGCCTGCGCGAGCGGCCGGCGGCGAAGGCGGAGATCCCGGCCCAGGGCGACGCGCAGCTCTCGGCCGTCTGACGGGCGGCGGCCCGGTCCGGCGACGGCAGGGGGCGTCCCGGCCGCCCCCTCGCTCAGGGCCGCTCGTCCAGCCGGTAGACGCGGCGGGCATTGCCCGCCGCGACCATCGCCGCCACCCGTTCCGCGTCCCGCCAGGACCAGGCCCCCTCGCCGACCCAGCCGCCCAGCACCCGGTTCAGCGCCTCCCGGAACACCAGGGCGCCCACCGCGTGCAGTTCGGGCAGCTGCCGTCCGCCGCTGGAGTACAGCAGCTTTCCGAACGGCGCCGCTGCCAGCAGCTCCGCCAGCACCACCGCGGCCCGCGCCCCGCTCTGCCAGAGGGCCGCGCCGACATCGGCGTGCACGTGCGGGAAGGCCGAGGCCAGCTCCGCGGCCTGCCGGTGGTACGGGTACCCGCCGAGCAGCACCAGCCGCGTGCCGAGGCCGGCGGTGGCCCGTACGAAGCCGGTCAGCAGCGCGGGATCCGTCCGGTCCGCACACTCCCCCGGCTCCCCCGTGCCCGTACCCGTGTGCAGCTGGAGCGGCAGCCCGGACTCCACCGCGCTCCACAGCAGGTGCCGCAGGAGTACGGGGTCCCGTAGGACCGCGCCCTTGGAGCGCCCGGCCAGCCACCGCCCGGCCGCCGCACGCACCTCGCCCGGTCCGGGCGGACCGGGTTCCAGGGCCAGCGTGGCGGCGTATCCGGGGCGGGAGCCGCAGGTGAAGGCGGCGGCTCCCGTGGCGGCGTGGTGGACGGCGCCGGAGAGGTTGGCGAGGAAGGCGGCCACCGTCCCGGAGGTGTCGGCGACCTGCTCGGCCAGGAATTCCAGCCGGACGACCTCGAAGCCCTCGGCGTCCCCGGCGAGCGCCAGTTCCTTGGCCCCCGCGAGATCACCGGGCGCTCCCGTGTCCACCAGGTAGGCGGCGACCCCGGACCCCCGCAGCAGGCGGCGCCCGGCTTCGACCGCCCCCAGCTCGCGGCGCCGGGCCAGATACCGGGCGGCAGCGCAGTGCGGCTCCAGTCCGAGCAGCGGCGGGCACCACCGGCGCACCGCGAAACCGGTCTGCGAGTCGAAGAAGGTGGTGCCGGCGGCGGGCGGGCCCGCCGAGCGGACCAGCTGGGCCTCGAAGGTGCCGAGGCCCAGCTCCGTACGGAGCACTCCGTGGCAGTACTGGTCCACCAGGGGCGGGGTTTCGATCATCCGGGCATCCCGTTGCGGACGTGAGGAAGGGGCTTCCACACGTCCTAACGGGTGAGCGGGGTGCGAGGTGTTGCTCGCGCTGTTGACCGAGGGGCCACGGAGGGATCGGGCTCCTCGGTCACAGACCAGGCTCCTCGGTCAAAGACCGGGCTGCCCCGTCGAGGATCAGGCTGCCCGGTTCTCGGGGCCGCCGATCTGGATGCCCGCCATGCGCGTCCACTCGTACGGGCCGGTGCGCACCCGGGCGGCCAGCTCTCCGTCGAACTCCTCGTGGAGGGACAGCGCGGCCTTCTCGGCGGCCAGCCGGGCGACGGCGTGGGTCGGGGCCACCAGGTCGCCCCAGGCGCCGTCCTTGCCCACGAGCACGATCCGCGTGCCGGCCTGGCCGATGTGGGCGAGGTGTCCGTCGGCGCCGCCGTGCTCCTCGGCGAAGGCGCCGATCCGCCGGGCGAGCTTCGCCGCCTTGCGGTCCTGCTTCTTGTCCGCCGCGCCGGCGGTCTCTGCGGTGTCTGCGGTATCTGCCATACACCGCATGCTACCGGCGGGTAATCACCTGAGGAAGGGATCCACGGCCACCGCCACGAAGAGCAGCGACACATAGGTGATCGACCAGTGGAACAGGCGCATCTCCTTGAGCTTCGCGCCCGTCAGACCCGACTTCGCCCGGGCGTGCAGGGCGTGCGCCTCCCACAGCCACCAGCCGCCGGCCAGCAGCGCCACCGAGGTGTAGAACCAGCCGGTGTACCCCAGCGGGGTGAGCAGCAGCGAGACCGCGACCATCACCCAGCTGTAGAGGACGATCTGGCGCGCCACGACCCTGTTGCCGGCCACGACCGGGAGCATTGGCACGCCGACCCGCGCGTAGTCGTCCTTGACCTTCATCGACAGCGGCCAGTAGTGCGGCGGCGTCCAGAAGAAGATGACGAGGAAGAGGATGACGGCGGCCCAGGAGACCTCGTTCTTGACCGCGGACCAGCCGATGAGGACCGGCATGCAGCCCGCGATGCCGCCCCAGACGATGTTCTGGGCGGTGCGCCGCTTCAGCAGCATCGTGTAGACCACGACGTAGAAGAGGAGCGCGCCGAGCGCGAGGGCGGCCGACAGCCAGTTGACGAGCAGACCGAAGAAGAGGGTGGAGAGCACCGCGAGGGAGATGCCGAAGACCAGGCATTCGCGGGGGCTGACCATGCCGGTCACCAGCGGCCGCCCGGCGGTCCGGTCCATCAGCGCGTCGATGTCGCGGTCGATGTACATGTTCAGCGCGTTGGCGCCGCCGGCGGAGAGGTAACCGCCGAAGCAGGTCGCGAGCACCAGCCACAGCGACGGCACGCCCTGTTCGGCGAGGAACATCACCGGCACGGTCGTGATGAGCAGGAGCTCGATGATCCGAGGCTTGGTCAGTGCCACGAAAGCCATGGCCCGGGCCCGGAACGGCCGCTGACCGGAGCTCGTCCCGAGCGTCCCCTTGGCCCCGCTGGCATGGGCGGTGACCCCACCCGCTGGACGGGATTCGACGGCCGTCACGCACACCCCTGACAGAGAATCCAGCAAGCTCCAACTCGGACCGTTCAGGACATGAAGATCCGGTAAAGGCTTGCGCGTACCACGCCACTCTAGACGTTGCCCTTGGGCCGCCTTGCGCGGGGGTCGCCCCGTGTTGGGTTCGATCGGGCCGGGCCGGGCAGGCGGAGAAGGGCCCACGACGTAGTGACGGACTGCCGGTACTCGAATAGCTGCACGCCGTGGCGGGGGTAGGCTCAGAATCGCGCCGGTGCACCGTTCGTCACCGGGAACAGACATGTGGAGAGGAGCCCTGACCAACGGTGAGCACCAAGCCGACCACCACAGAGCTTGAGTGGACCGAACTGGACCAGCGGGCCGTCGACACCGCCCGCATCCTGGCCGCTGACGCGGTCCAGAAGGTCGGGAACGGCCACCCCGGTACGGCGATGAGCCTGGCCCCCGCCGCGTACACCCTCTTCCAGAAGGTGATGCGGCACGACCCGGCAGACCCGGAGTGGGTCGGTCGTGACCGCTTCGTGCTCTCTGCGGGGCATTCCTCCCTCACCCTCTACACCCAGCTGTACCTGGGCGGGTTCGGGCTCGAACTGGACGACCTGAAGGCCTTCCGCACCTGGGGCTCCAAGACCCCCGGCCACCCGGAGTACGGCCACACCCCCGGCGTGGAGACCACCACCGGTCCGCTGGGCCAGGGCGTCGCCAACGCGGTGGGCATGGCCATGGCCGCCCGCTACGAGCGCGGCCTGTTCGACCCCGAGGCCGCCCCCGGCACCTCCCCGTTCGACCACATGATCTACGCGATCGCGGGCGACGGCTGCCTCCAGGAGGGCATCTCCCACGAGGCGTCCGCCCTGGCGGGCCACCAGAAGCTCGGCAACCTCGTACTGCTGTGGGACGACAACCACATCTCCATCGAGGGTGACACGGAGACGGCCGTCTCCGAGGACACCGTCGCGCGCTACGAGGCCTACGGCTGGCACGTCCAGCGCGTCGCGCAGCAGGAGAACGGCGACCTCGACCCGAAGGCGCTCTTCCAGGCGCTCCAGGCCGCCAAGGCCGAGACCGAGCGCCCGTCCTTCATCGCGGCCCGCTCGATCATCGCCTGGCCCGCCCCGCACGCCCAGGGCACCGAGGCCTCGCACGGCTCGGCGCTCGGCGACGACGAGGTCGCCGCCACCAAGCGCGTCCTCGGCTTCGACCCGGAGCAGACCTTCGAGGTCTCCGACGAGGTCCTCGCCCACACCCGCAAGGCGCTCGACCGCGGCCGCGAGGCCAAGGCCGCCTGGGAGAAGGACTTCTCCGCCTGGCGCACCGCCAACCCGCAGCGCGCCGCGGAGTTCGACCGCATCAACGCCAACGAGCTGCCCGCCGGCTGGCAGGACAAGCTCCCCGTCTTCGAGCCCGGCAAGGGCGTCGCCACCCGCGCGGCCTCCGGCAAGGTGCTCCAGGCGCTCGGCGCGGTCATCCCGGAGCTGTGGGGCGGCTCCGCCGACCTCGCCGGCTCCAACAACACCACCATCGACAAGAGCTCCTCCTTCCTGCCGGAGGGCAACCCGCTGCCGGAGGCCGACCCGTACGGCCGCACCATCCACTTCGGCATCCGCGAGCACGCCATGGCCGCGGCCATGAACGGCATCGCCCTGCACGGCCACACCCGCGTCTACGGCGGCACCTTCCTGGTGTTCTCCGACTACATGCGCAACGCCGTGCGCCTGTCCGCGCTGATGCACGTGCCGGTGACGTACGTGTGGACGCACGACTCCATCGGTCTGGGCGAGGACGGCCCGACCCACCAGCCGGTCGAGCACATCGCCGCACTGCGCGCCATCCCGGGCCTGAACGTGGTCCGTCCGGCCGACGCGAACGAGACCGCCATCGCCTGGCGCGAGATCCTCAAGCGCCACACCAAGGTGTTCGGCAAGGGCGCCCCGCACGGACTGGCCCTGACCCGCCAGGGCGTGCCGACGTACGAGCCCAACGAGAATGCCGCCAAGGGCGGTTACGTGCTCTTCGATGCCGAGGGCGGCGACCCGCAGGTGGTCCTCATCGGCACCGGCTCCGAGGTCCAGCTCGCCGTCGCCGCACGGGAGGCGCTGCAGGCCGAGGGCATCGCGGCCCGCGTGGTCTCCATGCCGTCCGTCGAGTGGTTCGAGGAGCAGGACCAGGCGTACAAGGACAGCGTCCTGCCGCCCTCCGTCAAGGCACGCGTCGCGGTCGAGGCCGGCATCGGCCTGACCTGGCACCGCTACGTCGGCGACGCGGGCCGGATCGTGTCGCTGGAGCACTTCGGTGCCTCCGCCGACGGCGCCGTGCTGTACCGCGAGTTCGGCCTCACCGCCGAGGCCGTCACCGCGGCCGCCAGGGAATCGCTCACCGCCGCCGCGCGCTGACGCCGGTACAGAACCGAAGTAGGAGATGTAATCCCATGACAGACGCACTCAAGCGCCTCTCCGACGAGGGCGTGGCGATCTGGCTGGACGACCTGTCCCGCAAGCGCATCACGTCCGGCAACCTGGCCGAGCTCATCGACCAGTCGCACGTGGTCGGTGTCACCACCAACCCGGCCATCTTCCAGAAGGCGATCAGCAGCGGCGAGGGGTACGAGCAGCAGCTCGCCGACCTCGCGGTCCGCCGGGTCACCGTGGAAGAGGCGCTGCGCATGATCACCACGGCGGACGTCCGCGACGCCGCCGACATCCTGCGCCCGGTGTACGACCGCACCGACGGCCAGGACGGCCGCGTGTCGATCGAGGTCGACCCGCGCCTGGCGCACAGCACGCCGGCGACCATCGCCGAGGCCAAGCAGCTGGCCTGGCTGGTGGACCGCCCGAACACGCTCATCAAGATCCCGGCGACCAAGGCCGGCCTGCCGGCGATCACCGAGGTCATCGGCAAGGGCATCAGCGTCAACGTCACGCTGATCTTCTCGCTGGAGCGCTACCGCGAGGTCATGGACGCCTACCTCGCGGGTCTGGAGAAGGCCAAGGCCGCCGGCCTGGACCTCTCCCTGATCCACTCGGTCGCCTCCTTCTTCGTGTCCCGCGTGGACAGCGAGATCGACAAGCGCCTGGACGAGGTCGGCACCGACGAGGCCAAGGCCCTCAAGGGCAAGGCGGCGCTCGCCAACGCCCGTCTGGCCTACGAGGCGTACGAGGAGGTCTTCTCCTCGGACCGCTGGGCCGCCCTGGAGCGGGCCGGCGCCAACAAGCAGCGTCCGCTGTGGGCCTCGACGGGCGTCAAGGACCCGGCGTACAAGGACACCCTGTACGTGGACGACCTGGTCGCCCCCAACACGGTGAACACCATGCCGGAGGCCACGCTGGAGGCCGCCGCCGACCACGGCCGCATCACGGGTGACACCGTGCGCGGCACCTACGAGCAGGCCCGCGCCGAGCTCGACGCGGTCGCGAAGCTGGGCATCTCGTACGACGATGTGGTCCAGCTGCTTGAGGACGAGGGCGTCGAGAAGTTCGAGGCGTCCTGGAACGACCTGCTGAAGTCGACCGAGGCGGAACTCGTCCGTCTCGCCCCCGCGGAGGACTGAGTAACTTGTCGGTAAACGGAGCGAACCCGCTTCGTGACGCACAGGACCGGCGGCTCCCGCGCATCGCGGGGCCGTCCGGCCTGGTCATTTTCGGCGTTACGGGTGACCTGTCGCGCAAGAAGCTGATGCCTGCCGTCTACGACCTGGCCAACCGGGGCCTGCTCCCGCCGGGCTTCTCGCTGATCGGGTTCGCCCGCCGTGAGTGGCACGACGAGGACTTCGCGCAGGAGGTCCACGACGCCGTCAAGCAGCACGCCCGTACGCCCTTCCGCGAAGAGGTCTGGCAGCAGCTGGTGCAGGGCTGCCGCTTCGTCCAGGGCGACTTCGACGACGACCAGGCGTTCGAGACGCTGAAGGCGACGATCGAGGAGCTGGACAAGGCACAGGGCACCGGCGGCAACTTCGCCTTCTACCTGTCCGTCCCGCCGAAGTTCTTCCCCCAGGTCGTCGCCCAGCTCAAGAAGCACGGGCTCGCGGACCAGAAGGAGGGCTCCTGGCGCCGCGCGGTCATCGAGAAGCCGTTCGGGCACGACCTGACCAGTGCGCAGGAGCTCAACCAGCTCGTGCACGACGTCTTCCCGCCCAACGAGGTCTTCCGGATCGACCACTACCTGGGCAAGGAGACCGTCCAGAACATCCTGGCGCTCCGCTTCGCCAACACCATGTTCGAGCCGATCTGGAACCGGTCGTACGTCGACCACGTGCAGATCACGATGGCCGAGGACATCGGCATCGGCGGCCGGGCCGGGTACTACGACGGCATCGGCGCGGCCCGTGACGTCATCCAGAACCACCTGCTCCAGCTGCTCGCGCTGACGGCGATGGAGGAGCCCGGCTCCTTCCACCCCAAGGCGCTGGTGGCCGAGAAGCTCAAGGTGCTCACGGCCGTGGAACTGCCCGAGGACCTGGGCAAGCACACGGTGCGCGGCCAGTACTCGGCGGCGTGGCAGGGCGGCGAGAAGGTCGTCGGGTACCTCGAAGAGGACGGTATCGACCCCAAGTCGAAGACCGACACCTACGCGGCCATCCGCCTGGAGATCAACAACCGCCGCTGGGCGGGCGTGCCGTTCTACCTGCGGACCGGCAAGCGCCTGGGCCGCCGGGTGACCGAGATCGCGGTGGTCTTCAAGCGGGCCCCGTACCTGCCGTTCGAGTCGGGCGCGACCGAGGAGCTGGGGCAGAACGCCCTGGTCATCCGGGTCCAGCCGGACGAGGGCGTGACGGTCCGCTTCGGTTCGAAGGTTCCGGGCACCTCCATGGAGGTCCGGGACGTCACGATGGACTTCGCCTACGGCGAGTCCTTCACGGAGTCGAGCCCCGAGGCGTACGAGCGGCTCATCCTCGACGTGCTCCTCGGCGACGCGAACCTCTTCCCGCGCCATCAGGAAGTCGAACTGTCCTGGAACATCCTCGACCCGATCGAGGAGTACTGGGACAAGCACGGCAAGCCCGCGCAGTACCCGGCGGGCACCTGGGGGCCGGTCGAGGCGGACGAGATGCTCGCACGAGACGGACGGAGCTGGCGCCGGCCATGAAGATCGACCTCACGGAGACCAACTCCAGCAAGATCAACGCCGCGATGGTGCAGGCACGCCGGGACATCGGCACGCCGGCCATCGGCATGGTGCTCACGCTGGTGATCGTGACCGACGAGGAGAACGCCTACGACGCGCTCAAGTCGGCGAACGACGCCTCCCACGAGCACCCCTCGCGGATCATCGTCGTCATCAGGCGGGTCAGCCGCTCGCCGCGCAGCCGCCGCGAGGCCCGTCTCGACGCGGAGATCCGCGTCGGGGCGGACTCCGGCACCGGCGAGACGGTCGTACTGCGCCTGCACGGCGAACTGGTCGACCACGCCCAGTCGGTGGTCCTCCCCCTC
This sequence comes from Streptomyces sp. NPDC003034, assembly GCF_053591375.1. Taxonomy (NCBI): domain Bacteria; kingdom Bacillati; phylum Actinomycetota; class Actinomycetes; order Kitasatosporales; family Streptomycetaceae; genus Streptomyces; species Streptomyces sp. NPDC003034. The sequence goes on along the minus strand of NZ_JBSFTS010000005.1, from coordinate 199,843 downwards.
CTGCTGCCGGACGCCCCCGTGGTGGTCTGGTGGCCGGACTGCGGGCCGTCCGACCTGGCGGGCGACCCGCTCGGCGCGCTCGGCCAGCGCCGGATCACGGACACGTACTCCTGCGAGGACCCGATCGGGACGCTCGCCGCGCGGGCGGCGGCCTACGCCCCCGGGGACACGGACCTGTCCTGGACGCGCATCACCCCGTGGCGGTCCATGCTGGCCGCCGCGCTGGACCAGCAGCAGACCCTTTCGGTCAGCTCCGCGACCGTCGAGGGCGAGGACGAGAACCCGAGCTGCGAACTGCTGGCCATGTGGCTGGCGGACCGGCTGCAGGTCCCCGTCAAGCGCGCGCTGTCCGCCGGGCCGGGCCTGACGGCCGTACGCCTGGAGACCAAGGACGGCGAGATCGTCCTGGACCGGGCGGACGGGTCCCTGGCCACCCTGTGCATGCCGGGTCAGCCCGACCGTGCGGTGGCGCTCAAGCGCCGGGAGACGGCCGAGCTCTTGGCGGAGGAGCTGCGCAGGCTGGATCCGGACAACACGTACGAGTCCGCGCTGAAGTTCGGCGTGACGAGACTGGAGGCCCTGTCCGCGGCCGCCGCTCCGGCGGAGGCCGAGCCTCCGGCGAAGGCCCAGGCCCAGGCCCAGGCTCCGGCGGAGGCCGAAGCTCCGGCCACGAAGCCCGCCCCGAAGTCGGCCGCCAAGCCGGCCGCCAAGCCGGCCAAGAAGGCCGCGGCCAAGTAGGCGGCACGGTGGGTGCGGGCTCCCCCGCACCCACCGTTTCCATCGCCGGCCCGCACCCGCCCTGGACGGAACCGGGCCCTGCCCGTCCCCGGCACCTCGAAGCCCGGACAGGCCGAAACACCGGCCGCGCCCGCGTGCGAGGCGCCGGCGCCGGCGCGGACCCCCGGAAAGGGGCCCGCGCGGCCCCACCCACCGCAACGACCAAGAAGGCGGCAGCAGCATGGGTATGACGACTCCCCAGGTCGTCGTCCACCGGGACAAGGAGCTGATGGCCCAGGCCGCGGCGGCCCGGCTCATCACCAAGATCGTGGACGCGCAGACGGCCCGCGGTACCGCGTCCGTGGTCCTCACCGGCGGCCGCAACGGCAACGGACTGCTCGCGGCGCTCGCCGCCGCCCCGGCCCGGGACGCGATCGACTGGCACCGGCTGGACCTGTGGTGGGGCGACGAGCGGTACCTCCCCGCCGACGACCCCGAGCGCAATCACACCCAGGCCCGCCGCGCCCTCCTCGACTCCGTCCCGGTGGACCCGGCCCGCGTCCACGCCATGCCCGCCTCCGACGGCCCGTACGGGACCGACGTCGACGCGGCGGCGGCCGCCTACGCCGCCGAACTGGCCAAGGCCGCGGGCCCGGAGGACCACGGGCCGGTGCCCCGCTTCGACGTGCTGATGCTGGGCGTCGGCCCGGACACCCACGTGGCGTCCCTCTTCCCCGAGCATCCGGCGGCCCGCGAGACTGAGCGCACGGTCGTCGGCGTCCACGGCGCGCCGAAGCCCCCGCCCACCCGGATCTCCCTCACCTTCCCGGCGATCCGGGCGGCCCGCGAGGTCTGGCTGCTGGCGGCGGGCGAGGACAAGGCCGGCGCGGTGACCCTCGCCCTCGGCGGCGCGGGCGAGGTCCAGGCACCGGCGGCGGCCGCCTACGGCCGCTCCCGCACCCTGTGGCTGCTGGACCGCGCGGCGGCGGCCAAACTCCCCCCGGGGATGTACCCGCCGGCTTGAGCGGCGTCGTCAGAGGTCCGGTAGGTCCGGCAGGACGCGCGGAGCGCCCCGCACCCCCCTCGGGTGCGGGGCGCTCCGCCGTTCGTACGGGGGAGGCCTCAGCCGCGGCCGCTCAGCCGGCGGTAGGTGGCCACCAGGGCCTTGGTCGAGGGGTCCAGGCCGGGCACGTCCGCGCCCTGCGACAGCGCCGGCTCGATCCTCTTGGCGAGCACCTTGCCCAGCTCGACGCCCCACTGGTCGAAGGAGTCGATGTTCCACACCGCGCCCTGGACGAAGACCTTGTGCTCGTACAGTGCGATCAGCTGTCCCAGCACCGCCGGGGTGAGCTCGGCGGCCAGGATCGTGGTCGTCGGGTGGTTGCCCTGGAAGGTCTTGTGCGCGACCAGCGGCTCGGGGGTCCCCTCCGCCCGCACCTCCTGCTCCGTCTTGCCGAAGGCCAACGCCTGGGTCTGCGCGAAGAAGTTCGCCATCAGCAGGTCGTGCTGGGCTGCGAGCGACGGCGACAGCTCGGCGACCGGCCGGGCGAAGCCGATGAAGTCGGCGGGGATCATCCGCGTGCCCTGGTGGATGAGCTGGTAGTAGGCGTGCTGCCCGTTGGTTCCGGGCGTGCCCCACACCACGGGACCCGTCTGCCATTCCACCGGATCGCCGTCCCGGTCCACGGACTTGCCGTTGGACTCCATGTCCAGCTGCTGCAAGTAGGCGGTGAACCGCGACAGGTAGTGGCTGTACGGGAGCACCGCATGCGACTGGGCGTCGAAGAACGCGCCGTACCAGATGCCCAGCAGCCCGAGCAGCAGCGGGGCGTTGCGCTCCGCCGGCGCGGTGCGGAAGTGCTCGTCCATCTCGGCGAAGCCGTCCAGCATCTCCCGGAAGGCGTCCGGGCCGATGGCGATCATCAAGGAGAGCCCGATGGCGGAGTCGAAGGAGTAGCGTCCGCCGACCCAGTCCCAGAACTCGAACATGTTGGCCGTGTCGATGCCGAAGTCGGTGACCTTCTCGGCGTTGGTGGACAGGGCCACGAAGTGGCGCGCCACCGCGTTGGGTCCGCCGGCCGCCGACCCGGAGGCGTCTCCCTCGGCGAGGCCCGCCAGCAGCCACGCGCGCGCGGCGGTGGCGTTGGTGATGGTCTCGATCGTCGTGAAGGTCTTGGAGGCGATGATGAACAGCGTCTCGGCCGGGTCCAGGTCGCGCAGCGCCTCGTGCAGGTCCGCTCCGTCCACGTTGGAGACGAAGCGCAGGGTCAGATCGCGGTCGGTGAAGGCGCGCAGGGCCTCGTACGCCATCGCCGGACCGAGGTCGGAGCCGCCGATGCCGATGTTGACGACGTTCTTGATGCGCCGTCCGGTGGAGCCGGTCCACTCCCCGGAGCGGACCTGCTCGGAGAAGGACGCCATCTTGTCGAGGACGGCGTGCACGCCGGGTACGACGTTCTCGCCGTCCACCTCGACGACCGCGTCCCGCGGGGCGCGCAGGGCGGTGTGCAGGACCGCCCGGTCCTCGGTCGTATTGATCTTCTCGCCGCGGAACATGGCCTCGCGCAGTTCGGCCACGCCCGTGGCCGACGCCAGCTCGCGGAGCAGTTCCAGCGTCTCGTCGGTCACGAGGTGCTTCGAGTAATCGATGTGCAGGTCACCGGCCCGCAGCGTGTAGCCGGTGCCCCGGCCCGGATTCGCCTCGAACAGCTCCCGCAGATGCGTCCGCCCGAACTCCTCCCGGTGCTTGCCGAGGGCCAGCCACTCGGGCATCCGGTTGAGCTTCGTACGACTGTCTGCGTTCATCTCGGACATCAACCCACTTCTTCCGTCCTGTCTTTGCCCCGCCCATGCCCAACCTAAGGGATCGGAAGCGGCTGCGTGTGACACCGGCTCCGGCGCGGGGCGCACGTGAAAGAGGTCCGGTCCCGCAGGAAGAAGTCTCCTGCGGGACCGGACCCCCGTCACACATTCACCCGGTAGTTTCAGATCTCGCCGCGAAGTTTGGCGAGGGCCTCCGCGAGGATCGCCTCGCCGTCCGCGTCCGTGCGCCGTTCCCGTACGTACGCCAGGTGGGTCTTGTACGGTTCGGTGCGCGGCGGCGCCGGCGGGTTGTCCCGGTCCTGGCCCGCCGGGAAGCCGCAGCGCGGGCAGTCCCACGTGTCCGGCACCTGCGCGTCGCTGGCGAAACTCGGCTGTGTCTCGTGCCCGTTGGAGCACCAGAAGGAGATGCGCAGGCGGGGCGCGGATTCCCCGCGCTCGGCCTCGCCCATCGGCCCCGCTCCGACCCGACTACCACGGATCGCGTTGCCACTTGCCACGGTCGTAACTCCCTGCGTGATGGTGCAGCCAAGCCTGAGTGGAATTCCTCATGATAGGCCGGGCCGAGCCGACCAAACCGCCGGAATGGCCAGAACGGTCAGCTGCTCGCCTTCATCAGCAGGCCGAGCGCCACGATGCACGCGAACCACAACAGGCCGACGACGACGGTGATGCGGTCCAGATTCCGCTCCGCGACGGAGGAACCGCCGACCGACGACTGCATACCGCCGCCGAACATGTCGGAAAGGCCGCCGCCCTTGCCCTTGTGCATCAGCACGAGCAGCATCAGCAGGGCGCTGAAGACGATCAGGGCGATCGAGAACCCCATAATCACGGCTGATTCCTACTTTCTGGCTTTCTGGCTTTCCGGCTTTGCTGGGATGTGCGCGGGGGCCAGCCGCTGGTGGTCCAGCCTCTGGCCCCCGCAAGGGTACGACGGATCGGCCCTACCGCATACTCACCGTGGTGCTCACTGGTCGCGGAAGCGGACGATCCTGACGAACTCGTCCGCGTCCAGCGCCGCGCCGCCGACCAGGGCGCCGTCGACGTCGGGCTGGGCCATGATCGCCGCGATGTTCCCGGACTTCACCGAGCCGCCGTACTGGATGCGGACCTTGTCGGCCAGCTCCTGCGAGTAGAGCTCGGCGAGGCGGCCGCGGATCGCACCGCAGACCTCCTGGGCGTCCTCGGGGGTGGCGACCTCGCCGGTCCCGATGGCCCAGACGGGCTCGTAGGCGATCACGATGGACTCGACCTGCTCGGCCGGGACGTCCTTGAGGCCGCCGTCGAGCTGGTTCAGCGTGTACTGCACCTGCCGGCCGGCCTTGCGGATGTCCAGACCCTCGCCGACGCACAGGATCGGGGTCAGTCCGTGCCGGTAGGCGGCCTTGACCTTGGCGTTGCAGAGCTCGTCGCTCTCGCCGTGGTACTGGCGGCGCTCGCTGTGGCCGACGGCGACGTACGCGCACTTCAGCTTCGCCAGCATCGCGCCGGAGATCTCGCCGGTGTAAGCGCCGGAGTCGTGCGCGGAGAGGTCCTGGGCGCCGTACTTGATCTTCAGCTTGTCGGCTTCGACCAGGGTCTGGACCGAGCGCAGGTCGACGAAGGGCGGCAGGACCGCGACCTCGACGGCGTCGTAGTCCTTGTCGTTGAGGGAGAAGGCGAGCTTCTGGGTGTGGGCGATGGCCTCAAGGTGATTGAGGTTCATCTTCCAGTTGCCCGCCATGAGCGGGGTGCGGGTGGTCATTGGGGGTCAGCCCTCCAGGGCGGCGAGGCCGGGGAGCGTCTTGCCCTCAAGGTATTCGAGGGAAGCACCACCACCGGTGGAAATGTGTCCGAAAGCGTTCTCGTCGAAGCCCAGCGTGCGCACGGCCGCGGCCGAGTCCCCGCCGCCGACGACGGTGAAGGCGCTGCTGTCGACCAGGGCCTGGGCAATGGCCTTGGTGCCGTGGGCGTAGTCGGGGTGCTCGAAGACACCCACCGGACCGTTCCAGAAGACGGTCTCCGCGTCGGCGATCTTCGACGCGTACAGCTCGCGCGTCTTGGGGCCGATGTCCAGGCCCTCCTTGTCGGCGGGGATCTTGTCCGCGTCGACGGTGACGTACTGGGCCGGAGTCTTGCCCTTGAGGTCCGGGAAGTCGGCCGAGGCCAGGATGTCGACCGGGAGGACCAGCTCGACGCCGGTCTCCTCGGCACGCTTCATGTACTCCTTGACGACGGCGACCTGGTCCTTCTGCAGCAGGGAGATGCCGACCTCGTGGCCCTTGGCGTAGAGGAAGGTGTACGCCATGCCGCCGCCGATGAGGATGCGGTCGGCCTTGCCGAGCAGCTGGTCGATGACGGCGAGCTTGTCGGAGACCTTCGCCCCGCCGAGGACGACGACGTACGGCCGCTTGACCTCGTCGGTCAGCTTCTTCAGGACGGCGACCTCGGTGGCGATGAGGTAGCCGGCCGCGTGCGGCAGGCGCGCGGGGAGGTCGAAGACCGAGGCGTGCTTGCGGTGGACGGCGCCGAAGCCGTCGCCGACGTAGACGTCGGCGAGCTCGGCGAGCTGGTCCGCGAAGGCGCCGCGCTCGGCGTCGTCCTTCGCGGTCTCACCGGCGTTGAAGCGCAGGTTCTCGATGACGGCGACCTGGCCGTCGGTGAGGGCCCGGACGGTCTCCTGGGCGGAGGGACCGACGGTGTCGGTGGCGAAGGCGACATCCGTCCCGAGCAGTTCGCCGAGGCGCCGGGCGGCCGGGGCGAGGGAGAAGGCCGGGTCCGAGGCGCCCTTGGGGCGGCCCAGGTGCGAGGCCACGATGACGCGGGCGCCGGAGGCGGCGAGCTTCGCGATCGTGGGCTGGACGGCGCGGATGCGGCCGTCGTCGGTGATGGTGCCCTCGGCGAGCGGGACGTTGAGGTCCGCGCGGACGAAGACCCGCTTGCCCTTGACGCCTTCGGCGAGCAGTTCGTCGATCGTCTTCATGTGTTTCTACTCCTTTGAGGCCTTCCCCCGAAGGGCGAGGAAGGGAGAACGAGGCAAGCGACAGGGCCCGTGCGGCGCTTCGTCGCGCTGCCCGGACCCTGTGCTCACATCGTGGTGCCTTGCCTAGACGCGTCTTTGAAGCCCGGCGGCCTTAGAGCTGGCCACCGACGAAGACCGTGAGGTCGACGAGACGGTTGGAGTAGCCCCACTCGTTGTCGTACCAGCCGATGACCTTGACCTGCTTGCCCTGGACCATGGTCAGGGAGGAGTCGAAGGTGCAGGAGTACGGCCAGTTCACGATGTCGGAAGAGACGATCGCGTCCTCGGTGTAGTCGAGGATGCCCTTCAGCTGGCCGGAAGCGGCCTTCTGGAAGGCGGAGTTGACCTCGTCCTTGGTGACCTCGCGCTCCAGCTCGATGACCAGGTCGGTGACGGAGCCGGTCGGGACCGGGACGCGCATGGCGATGCCGTCGAGCTTGCCCGCGAGCTCCGGGATGACCAGCGCGGTGGCCTTGGCGGCGCCGGTGGTCGTCGGGATGATGTTCTCGGCGGCGGCGCGGGCGCGGCGCAGGTCCGAGTGCGGGAAGTCCAGGATGCGCTGGTCGTTCGTGTAGGCGTGGACCGTCGTCATCATGCCCTTGACGATGCCGAAGTTCTCCAGGAGGACCTTGGCCATCGGCGCCACGCAGTTCGTGGTGCAGGAGGCGTTGGAGATGACGTGGTGGTTGGCCGCGTCGTACTTGTCCTGGTTGACGCCCATCACGATCGTGATGTCCTCGTCCTTGGCCGGAGCCGAGATGAGGACCTTCTTCGCGCCGGCCGCGAGGTGCTTGGCGGCGTCGGCCTTCTTGGTGAAGATGCCGGTCGACTCGATGACGATGTCGGCGCCCAGCTCGCCCCAGGGGAGGTTCGCGGGGTCACGCTCGGCAAAGGTCTTGAAGGTGTTGCCACCGACCGTGATGGTGTCGGAGGTGTGGGACACCTCGGCCTTGAGGCGGCCCAGGATGGTGTCGTACTTGAGCAGGTGCACCAGGGTCGCGTTGTCAGTCAGGTCGTTGACACCGACGATCTCGATGTCCGCTCCCTGCTCCAGGAGCGCCCGAAAGTAGTTGCGGCCAATGCGGCCAAAACCGTTGATGCCTACGCGGATCGTCACGAACCGATCTCCTCGTTGGTGCGCCGGTCTGTGCGCCGGCGAGCTGTATGGGATGTCCCCGACCGCTTACGACCCTACCTCTCCGTGAGCTTCGCAGTGACATCGGCCGGGGGCTGACACTCCCCCCACTTCCTGGGAGGACTCTTGCGGGGCCCCGGCCGGACACGTCGGCACGGGGCCCCGGGACCTTGGCCCCCGTCACTCACCGTGAGCATCGGGGAGGCCGTTGCTCAGTGCTTCAGCGAACTGAGCGCCCTACCGACGAGTACCGCGCGATCCGCCGCGGCCGGCAGGTGTTCGAGGCCGAAACCGAGGAGTACGGTGTTACGGCCAGTAACCGCCGCATAGGACGTGAACAGCTCCCCGGTCCGCGACCAGTCACCCGCGACCGCGGGACTTCCGGCGGGCGCGCCCCGGGCGCTCCAGGCTCCGAGGGAGGTCTCGAAGCCCTCGGCGGTCCGGTCCGCGCCGCCCACCGACAGGCGCGCCTCGTCCGCGAAGACGCCGCGGCCGCCCGAGCCGGGGTCGGTGATGGAGGAGAGCGAGAGCTCGACGCTCTTGCCCGCGTACGCGCTCAGGTCGAAGGAGACCTGCCGCCAGCCGTCGGAGGAGCCGGTGAAGCTGTTCCAGGCGCCGCTGCTGCCCCGGGGTGCGCAGCCGCCGCCGTCCAGGGTGAGGTAGTGGCGCAGGAAGGGATGGCCGTTCAGGAGGAATCCGGCCGCGCACTCCTGCGGCACCTCGGGGCTGGTGAGGCCGCCGGCTTCGGGCAGGGTGGTCCAGTCGTCCCCGCCGGCCGTGCGGGCCTCCAGGACGGCGTGGTCGTAGCCCTCCTCGGTGTTCCAGTTCAGCGCGAGCTTCAGACGCGGCTGGTCGGCCGCGCTGACGCCGGTGAGGTCGATCGTGCGGACCAGCCGCTGCCAGTCGTCGTCGTGATGGGTGGCCGCGGCCATCCCGGTACCAGCGTACGGGGCGTACGGGTTGACGACCCCGGCGAACCGGCCCGCTTGCGCGCTGGCGAACTGCGGGAACCGGTCGGGAGCCAGGGTCTCGGAGGTCACCGTGTAGGAGCCGGGGGAGTCGAGCGGGTTGCCCGCGGCGTCGCCGAGGCCGCCCCTGGCTCCGGCGAGGGCGCCCGCGCCGGTGAAGCCGGTGGCGCCGCGGGCACCGGTACGGGCGTACGCGCCCAGCCAGTACTGGCTGAAGTCATTGGTCACGGCCCGGCCGACCCGGGTGTTGCCGCCCGCCAGTTCACCGGCCTCGATCAGCCTGCCGCCCTCGTTCAGGAAGTCGCGCAGCGCCAGCTGGGTGTCGCCGCCGGGGGTCGCGGCGCCGGTGTAGTGCAGGGCCGTACGGAAGTGGGAGAGCACTCCGAGGTGGTGCGGGGCGCCCTGGGCGGCGACGTCCCAGATCGCGGCGGAGCGGCCGTTGGCGCGCAGGGCGTCCACGTACGTCTGGGCGTGCCGGGCCTTGGCCCCCTCCTCGGCGATCACGAGGACGTCCGCGCGCGGCCGCGCGGCCACCCTGTACGTGAAGTGCTCGCTGGAGACCTTCTTGCCCGAGCGGTCGCGGCCGGTGAACCAGACCTCGACCTCGTCGCCCGGGCCGGCGCCCTCGACCTCGGCGCGGTACTCGTCGAACCAGTTGTTGTCCTCGCCGCCGTAGACCTCGCCGCCCTTCCAGGCGGTGAGGTCATCGTCGTGCGTGCGCCCGCCGTTGATCTTGTAGTTGAGCTCCTTGTCCCGCAGGGACTTGCGGGCCGTGACGGAGACCGGCTGGTCCTCGCCGCGGGCGGCGTAGGAGGTGGTGAAGGGGTCCGGGGTGAAGTCCGCGGCGCTCAGGCCCACCGGGGACACCGGCCGGTCGGGGTGCGCGGCGCTCTCGCCGACCGAGAGGGCGAAGTCGATGTTCTTGGCGAACTCCGCCTGGATGAGCTTCTCGTCGTCCGGGAAGTTGAAGCCGGAGGCGCAGTCCTCGGGCTTCCACTCGTCGTCCGGGTCGCTCGCGGAAGCCGTCCGGCAGGTGGTCATCTCCGGCGTGAACATCATGATGCCGTTGACGTTGGCGGCGTGCCCGTCGGCCTCGCCGTTGGTGGTGTAGAGCTCGGAGGAGACCTGCGGGTGGTAGCCGGGGACTGCGGGGTTCTCCGGGGTCCCGGCGAGCGCCTGGTAGGCGACGTCGTCCGGGGTGGGGGTGGCCACCTGCCAGCCCACCCCGTAGAGCAGAAGCTCGGCGGCGGAGTGGTAGTTGATCGCGTACTCGAAGCCGATACGCTTCTGGAAGGCGTCCAGGGCGGCGGTCTCCGGCTCGGAGGAGGCCTTGGGGCCGCGGTAGGTCTCCCCCGCCGGATTCGGGGAGGAGCCCTCGTTGTCGTAGCCCCACTTGTAGGCGAAGTTGCGGTTGAGGTCGACGCCGTCGCCGGGGGCGTGCTTGCCGTCGCCGTCGTTGTCGCGCATGTTCTTGCGCCACAGCCGCTCGCCGTCGGGGGCGTGCGTGTAGTCGTACCCGTCGGGGTTGGCGGACAGCAGGAACCACAGCTCGGTGGAGTCCACCAGCCGGGTGATCCGCCGGTCCTTGCCGTAGTGGGTGAGGGTGTGGTGCATCAGCCGCCGGGTCATCTCGGGGGTGATCCACTCGCGGGCGTGCTGGTTGGACATGTACAGCACGGACGGCTTGGCGCCGTCCTCGACCTTGCGGGCGTTCTTGCTGACCTTGAGGGCGAGGATGTCCTGACCCCGGACGGTCTTGCCGATGGAGACGACCTTGGTGAGGCCGGGGTGGGCCCGGGCGGTGGCCCGGATCTCCTCCTGGAGCCCGCCCTTGCCGCTGTACGGGCGGAAGACCCCGTCGCCGGCGGCCTTGGCACGGGCCAGCGCCTCGGCCGCGACCTCGCGTTCGGTGAGCTCGACTCCCTGGGCGGCGAGTTCCCCGGCCTGGGCGCCGGTGAGGAAGAGCTCGACCTCGGCGGTACCGGTCGGCGGGGCCTGCTCGGTGAGCTCGTGGGCGTCCTGGCCGGCGGCGAGGACGAGCGGGACCTGCTCGCGGGTGATGCGGGCGTCGTAGACCCGTACCTCCCCGGCGCCGGACGCCTCGCCGGAGCGGGACGCCTCGCCGGGGCCGGCCGCGGGGCGGGCCTGGGCCGTCACGGGGAGCGCGGCCAATGTGGTTGCGAAGACGAGTGCGCTTGCGGCGAGGATCGATCTCGCGCGGTGCCTCATGTGCCCCCCTGGGCGTCGTCGGCCACGAAAGCGTTCGCACGACAGGCTCACGACAGCCCATGCCCATGTCAATGGGGCCTACGGGAAGGGGCCCGCACGATCACTCGTGCGGGCCCCTCGCGCCGTGCGTACGGGCTGGCCGGGGATGGTGTCCGGGGGCGGGCCGGGGACGGGACCTAACCGGCCATGTTGTCGGCCATCTCGTCGCTGAGGTCCAGATTCGACTCGGTGCCCGGAATGCCGAGGTCCTGGGCCCGCTTGTCGGCCATCGCCAGCAGCCGCCGGATCCGGCCCGCGACCGCGTCCTTGGTCAGCGGCGGGTCGGCGAGTGCGCCGAGCTCCTCCAAGGAGGCCTGCTTGTGCTCCATGCGCAGCCGGCCGGCCGCGGCGAGGTGCTCGGGGACCTCCTCGCCGAGGATCTCCAGCGCGCGCTGCACGCGGGCGCCGGCGGCCACCGCGGCCCGCGCCGAGCGGCGCAGATTGGCGTCGTCGAAGTTGGCGAGGCGGTTGGCGGTGGCGCGCACCTCGCGCCGCATCCGCCGCTCCTCCCAGGCCAGCACCGACTCGTGCGCGCCGAGCCGGGTCAGCAGGGCGCCGATCGCGTCGCCGTCGCGGACCACGACCCGGTCCACTCCGCGTACCTCGCGTGCCTTGGCGGCGATGGAGAGCCTGCGGGCGGCGCCCACCAGGGCCAGGGCGGCCTCCGGGCCGGGGCAGGTGACCTCCAGGGAGGAGGACCGACCCGGCTCCGTCAGGGAGCCGTGGGCCAGGAAGGCGCCGCGCCAGGCGGCCTCCGCGTCACAGGTGGCCCCGGAGACCACCTGCGGCGGAAGCCCTCGGATGGGGCGGCCGCGGCCGTCCACGAGGCCCGTCTGACGGGCCAGCTGGTCACCGCCGGCCACGACGCGCACCACGTAGCGGCTGCCGCGGCGCAGGCCGCCGGGGGCCATGACCACGAGGTCCGAGGAGTGGCCGAAGATCTCCAGGATGTCCTTGCGCAGGCGCCGGGCGGCGATGCCCGTGTCCAGCTCCGCCTCGATGACGATTCGTCCGCTCACCAGGTGCAACCCGCCCGCGAACCGAAGAATCGCCGAGACCTCAGCCTTCCTGCAGCAGGTCCGGGTGACGGGCAGGCGGGAGATCTCATCCTTCACCGCGGGCGTCATCGCCATGGGCCGATCCTTCCATGCATCCGAAAAATACGGTCGTACGCGGCGGCGAGCAGCTCCGGATCATGTTTCGGAGAGCCGTCCTGCCGGGCTACCGGCGCCAGCTCGACCGCGGCGCCGAACCGTTTTGCGGCATCGGCGAGGGAGTCGCGGTCGGGCACGGCGGCCTCGTCGGCCAGCACCACGTCCAGGGCGAGTTTAGGGGCGTGTCGGGCCAAAACCTCCAAATGACGCTGCGGAGAGAAGCCCTCTGTTTCGCCGGGTTGGGGCGCGAGGTTCAGCGAGAGCACCTTGCGGGCCTTCGTCTCGACCAGCGCGTCGAGCAGTTCCGGCACCAGCAGGTGCGGAATCACCGAGGAGAACCAGGACCCCGGACCGAGGACCACCCAGTCGGCGTCCAGGACCGCCGCGACGGCCTCCGGCACGGCCGGCGGGGCGTTCGGCACCACCTGCACCGAGAGCACCTCGCCCGGGGTGAGGGCCACCGTGGCCTGCCCCCGGACGGTGTCCACGTCCTCCGGGCGGGCCGGGTCGTGTCCCTTGACAAGGGCTTGCAGCTCCAGGGGCACCGCCGACATCGGCAGTACGCGGCCCTGCGCACCGAGCAGCCTGCCGACCAGGTCGAGGGCCTGTACCGGGTCGCCGAGCTGTTCCCACAGGGCGACGATGAGCAGATTGCCGACCGCGTGCTCGTGCAGCTCCCCGCGGGACTGGAAGCGGTGCTGGATGACGCGGGCCCAGGTCTGGCCCCATTCGTCGTCCCCGCACAGCGCGGCCAGCGCCTTGCGCAGATCGCCGGGCGGCAGCACGCCGAGCTCCTCGCGGAGCCGCCCGCTGGAGCCGCCGTCATCGGCGACGGTGACCACGGCGGTCAGCGCACCGGTGATCCGGCGCAGGGCGGTGAGGGAGGCCGACAGGCCCTGGCCGCCGCCCAGCGCGACCACCTTGGGGGCCGCGCCGCGGCGGCGGCCGGTGCGGCCGCCGCCGCCTTCCGCGTCACCGCGGCCGGCGGCGGGCCGGCGCAGGCGCAGGGTCCGACCGGTCACTCGCGCCCCATGTCCCGGTGGACTACGACGGTCTCGACTCCCTCGGAGGCAAGGCGGGCGGCGAGCTTCTCGGACATGGCGACACTGCGGTGCTTGCCGCCGGTGCAGCCGACCGCGATGGTCACATACCGCTTGCCCTCGCGGCGGTAGCCGGTGGCGATGAGCTGGAGCAGCTCGGTGTAGCGGTCGAGGAACTCCTTGGCGCCGGGCTGGCTGAACACGTAGCCCGAGACCTCCTCGTTGAGCCCGGTGAAGGGGCGCAGCTCCGGCACCCAGTGCGGGTTGGGGATGAAGCGGCAGTCGACCACGAGGTCGGCGTCGACCGGCAGGCCGTACTTGTAGCCGAAGGACATGACGGTGGCCCGCAGTTCGGGCTCTTCGTCACCGGCGAACTGGGCGTCCATCTTGGCGCGCAGCTCGTGCACGTTCAGGCTGGAGGTGTCGATGACCAGGTCGGCGTCGCCGCGCAGCTCGCGCAGCAGGTCCCGTTCGGCCGCGATGCCGTCGGTGATGCGCCCGTCGCCCTGGAGGGGGTGCGGGCGGCGGACCGACTCGAAGCGGCGCACCAGCGCGTCGTCGGAGGACTCCAGGAAGACGATGCGCCGGGTGACGCCCCGGCCGTCGAGGTCGGCGAGGGACTCGCGCAGGGCGTCGAAGAACTGGCGGCCCCGGACGTCCACGACGACGGCGATGCGCGCCACATTGCCCTGGGAGCGGGCGCCCAGTTCCACCATGGTGGGGATCAGTGCCGGCGGGAGGTTGTCGACGACGAACCAGCCGAGGTCCTCCAGACACTTGGCCGCGGTGCTGCGGCCGGCTCCGGACATACCGGAGATGATCACCAGCTCGGGGATGGCGGCCTCGGCCGTATCGCCGGGCTCCGCTGTCGTGCCCGTACTCACCTGTGCTCCGTCTCGGTCGTGCGTGCTCGCGTGCGTGGTCTCGTGCTCGGTCTCGTGCGTGGTCTCGTGCTCGGTCATTGCTCGGTCCCCCGTTCGGACGATGCTCCCGCTGGCGCGGGATTCTCATCCTCAATGATCTCTCCTGTCGCCGTGTTGACGGCAGGGCCGGCGGGAACCGCACCGGCGAGGGCCGCGGCCACGGTCTCCGCCGTCTTGCGCCCTATGCCCGGGACCTCGCAGATCTGGTCGATTGTCGCCTGTCTCAGCTTCTTCACCGAACCGAAGTGCTTGACCAGGGCCAGCCTGCGGCTCTCGCCGAGGCCGGGTACGTCGGCCAGCGGGCCGGTCCGCAGGCGTTTGCCGCGCTTGTTGCGCTGGTACTGGATGGCGAACCGGTGGGCTTCGTCACGGACCCGCTGGAGCAGGTAGAGGCCCTCGCTGCTGCGGGGCAGCACGACGGGATCCTCCTCGCCGGGCAGCCACACCTCTTCGAGCCGCTTGGCCAGGCCGCACACGGCGACGTCATCGACGCCGAGCTCCTCCAGGGCCCGCTTGGCGGCGGCGACCTGCGGCTGGCCGCCGTCGACCACGACCAGCTGGGGCGGGTACGCGAAGCGCTTGGGGCGCCCGTCGTCCTCGGGCGCATCCCCCTCCGCCTCCTCCTGCGCCTCCCACTCCCCCGTCTTCAGCTTCTCCTGGAGGTAGCGCCGGAAGCGCCGGGAGACCACCTCGTGCATGGACCGGACGTCGTCCTGCCCCTCGAACGATTTGATCTGGAAGCGCCGGTACTCGCTCTTGCGCGCGAGGCCGTCCTCGAAGACGACCATGGAGGCGACCACGTCGTCACCCTGGAGGTGCGAGATGTCGAAGCATTCGATGCGCAGCGGGGCGCCGTCCAGCTCCAGCGCCTCGGCGATCTCTTCCAGCGCCCGGGAGCGGGTGGTGAGGTCGCTGGCCCGCTTGGTCTTGTGCAGGGCGAGGGACTGCTGCGCGTTGCGGTGGACGGTCTCCATGAGGGCCTTCTTGTCGCCGCGCTGCGGGATGCGCAGGCTGACCTGGGACCCGCGGCGCTCGGCCAGCCACTCGGCGAGGGCGGGGGTGTCCTCGGGCAGCGCCGGGACCAGCACCTCCTTGGGGACGGCCTCGCCCTTCTCCTCGCCGTACAGCTGCTGGAGCGCGTGCTCCACGAGCCCGGCCGTGTCGACCGCCTCCACCTTGTCGGTGACCCAGCCGCGCTGGCCGCGGACCCGGCCGCCGCGTACGTGGAAGATCTGCACGGCCGCTTCGAGCTCGTCCTCGGCGACGGCGATGAGGTCGGCGTCGGTGGCGTCGGCGAGCACCACGGCGTTCTTCTCCATGGCCCGGCGCAGCGCCCCTATGTCGTCGCGCAGCCGGGCGGCCTTCTCGTACTCCATGTCCTCGGCGGCCTCGCGCATCTGCTGTTCGAGGCGGGAGAGGTAGGTGCCGGTGCGGCCGGCCATGAAGTCGCAGAAGTCCTCGGCCAGTTCGCGGTGCTCCTCGGGGCTGACCCGGCCGACGCAGGGCGCCGAGCACTTGCCGATGTAGCCGAGGAGGCACGGGCGGCCGATCTGCTCGGAGCGCTTGAACACCCCGGCGGAGCAGGTACGGACCGGGAAGACCCGGAGCATCAGGTCGACGGTCTCCCGGATCGCCCAGGCGTGTCCGTAGGGACCGAAGTAGCGCACGCCCTTCTTCTTGGGGCCGCGCATGACCTGGACGCGGGGGAACTCCTCGTTCATGGTGACCGCGAGGGAGGGGTAGCTCTTGTCGTCGCGGTACTTGACGTTGAACCGGGGGTCGTACTCCTTGATCCAGGAGTACTCCAGCTGGAGCGCCTCGACCTCGGTGGAGACGACGGTCCACTCGACGGAGGCGGCCGTGGTCACCATCGTGGCGGTACGGGGGTGCAGGCCCGCGACGTCCTGGAAGTAGCTGGCCAGGCGTTGGCGCAGGCTCTTGGCCTTCCCGACGTAGATCACCCGGCGGTGCTCGTCGCGGAATCGGTAGACCCCCGGGGAGTCGGGGATCTGTCCCGGCTTGGGGCGGTAGCTGGAAGGGTCGGCCATGCCAACCACCCTACTTGCGCCTGCTGACAACCGGCCGTACGCCCGGGCCGCGCCCTGGCGGGCCGGCCGACCCGTCGGCCGACCTGCCGGCCGGCGCGCCGCGAGGGCCCCGCCCTGGCGGAGCGGGGCCCTCGCGGGCGGGCGGCCCTACGCCCCGCCGGTGCGGCGGCGGCGCAGGAGCAGCACCCCGGTACCGCCCAGCGCGAGCGCCCCCGCGGCCGTCACCGCCACGGGCGGGTCCGGCTCGGCGGACGTGGCGGGAGCGGGAGCGGCGGCAGCGGCGGGAGCCGGAGCCGGAGCGGCGGGACCGGCAGCCGCGGGGCCCGGTGCGTAGCCCCCGGCCTTGCCGCCCTTGGCGTAGCCGGAGCCGGGCAGCTTGTCCCCGTACTGCGCGCTCACGCGCACCCGGTACGCGGCCAGGGTGGTCCCGCCCCCGCCCACGGCCTGTACGGCGTCCTCGTCCAGCGGGAGCACCCTGCCGCCTCCGGCGACGTACCAGGCGTCGATCTGCGGCTCCCGGAAGACGGTGCCGCCCGGCAGTTCGGCGGCGCCGAGCCGCGCGTAGCGGAATTCGTCGTCGCCGGTGGCGATGTTCACGACCTGCCAGCCGGACTCGGTCCACGCCGTCCACAGGGCGGCCTGCTGGCCGTCGGAGGAGACGGCCTTGCTGGCGAGGAATTCCAGGCGGGCTACGGGTGCGCCCTCCTTGCCCGCGACGAAGTCCGGGGAGAGGTGGTGCACCGGTATCGCCTCGCCCTCGATCCGGGGCTGCGCGGCGCTCTGGGCGACCTTGCCCTCCCGGGAGAAGAACCGGGAGAGGGTGGCCAGGGTGCCGGGGGCCGTGGCCGCCCGCGCGGCGGCGGACCGGCTCTCGGCGGTGTCGGACTGGGGCTGCGGTACGGGGGCCGCGGAGGCCTGCGGCGCGAGGGCCAGTACGGCGGTGGCCGCCGCGGCGGCGAGGACGGCAGCGGTGCGCCGGGTGCGGCCGCTGCGCCGGGTGGCGGTGCTGGAGGAGGCCATGGCGCTCACGCCCCGATCCGGTAGAGCGAGTGGGTCCAGGAGAAGGTGCTGTTGTCCACGTACCAGGCGTGTGAGGCCCAGTTGTAGCGGTCGCTGGAGGGCCAGGGGTCGCCCCAGTACACCCAGTCGCTCGCGGTGTCGTAGCCGTAGATGACGTGCATGTGGCCGCCGCCGTTGGACCACTGGATCCGGGTCTCGATCGGGCGGTCGGCGTTGATCTCGCTCTGGACGGTGGAGTACCTGAGCCAGCCGTTGACGTAGGAGCCGGCGTTGACGCCCGCCCAGCGCAGACCGGTCTGGACGTTGCCGAGCGTGGCCTGGCTGTTGGGGCAGTCGTAGCCCTGCTGGCGGTTGAAGGCGGCGTTGCAGAACTGGTTCTGGGTGTAGCCGCGGCCGAACCAGGTGGCGATGGTGTTGCCGCCCGCGGCCCAGCACCAGTTGGTCTTCTGCTGCGCCTGCATGGTGATGTTCAGGCGCTTGGAGGCCAGGGCCGAGCTGTCGCTGCCCGTACCGGCACCTGCCGCGCTGGCAGTGGCGGCGGGCAGGGCGAGGAGCAGGGCGGTGATGACGGCGGTGATGACGGCGGCCGGGGAAAGCCGCCGGTGGGGATCGCGCATCGCGTTCCTCCCGAGGTGGGGAGAGTGGGGGTGGAGGAGCGCGTCCGGACGCTGTGGAGGAGCATCGGGGAGTTGTCGCGATCAGGTCAACACGCTTCAATACACGGTGACATTGCAGTGTGAACGGTGGGGCGGGGGTGTGAACGGTTTCCCCCGTTGCACCTGGTCCCCCGGCCCATCGGCGCACCCCCGCCCGCCCCTCGCACTCCCCCACGCGTGAACGTTCACAGAGGAGCCGCCGTGCGAGCGACCGGAGACAAGGCGGAACTCGGTCAGTTACTTCGGGGCGGCCCCTTCCACCTGGCCCTGCGGGCCGCCCTCGCGGCGCGCGGACTGCCCCTGCACCGGGTGCAGCACCGGCTCGCCGCACGCGGGATCAAGGTCGGGGTCACGAGCCTCAGTTACTGGCAGCAGGGCGCCCGCCGGCCGCGCCACGCGGAATCCCTGCGCGCCGTCGGCGCCCTGGAGGAGATCCTGGAGCTGCCGCAGGGCGCTCTCCTGCGCCTGCTCGCGACCCCGGAGCCCGACCTCGGCGACGCCCGCCCGGCCGCGCGCTCGTACCGCGCCCTGGTGAGCGTGGGCGCGGCGGTGGAGCGGCTGCTGGCCGCGATGGAGCTCCCCTCGGACGGCGGCCTGCACTCGGTGGGCCACCACGAGCGGGTTCGCATCGGACCGGCCGGCGAACTGCGGGCGCGGGAGTCGCAGCAGATCGTCCGGGCCCACCGCGACGGGATCGACCGCTACCTCGCCATCCACCACGGCGACCCCGGCTGTGACGCGTCCCGGGTGGAGGTGACGGCGTACGAGAACTGCCGCACGGGCCGCGTCCGGTCCTGCCAGGAGGCCGGTGTGGTGGTCGCGGAACTGCTCTTCGACGCCCGGCTGCGGCGCGGGGACACGTACGTCTTCGGCTACGGCGTCGAGGACGGCACCGGCGCGCGCAGCAGCGAGTACGTGCGCGGCTTCAGCTACGCCGGCGGCCAGTACATGCTCCAGGTGCGGTTCGACGAGGCGGCGCTGCCCGTGCGCTGCCGCCGCTTCGCCCGCACCGGCCCGCGGGCACCGCGCACCGGCCTCACGGACCTGACGCCGAGCGGCCGGCACCGGGCGGTGCACCTGGTGGAGCAGTCGGTGCACCGGGGGATCATCGGGATCGGCTGGGACTGGGAGTAGCCGGGGCGTGCGGCGAGCAGTCGTGTCGTGGGGCGGGCGGCGGGTCAGCCCGCGATGAGCTTGCCGCCCTCGGCCCTGACCGGGACGGCGGGCAGCGCGTCCGTGGCCGGGCCGCGCAGCACCTGCCCGGTCGTCACGTCGAAGCGGCTGCCGTGGCAGGGGCAGTTCCCCTCACCTTCGACGATCTTGTCCAGGACGCAGCCGGCGTGCGTGCACTGGGCGCTGAAGGCCTTGTACTGGCCCTCCGCCGCGCAGCTGACGATCAGCTTCCGCTCCCGGAACAGCTTCGCCCCGCCGACCGGCACCGCGGCCGCGTCACCCAGCTCGACCGGAGCGGTGGGGGTCGCCGGGGTGCCGCCGCCGCTGTTGGTCTCGGTGGAGCAGGCCGTGAGGGTCCCCGCGGCGCCGGCGGCCCCGGCGAGCGCGGCGCCCTTGAGGACGGTACGGCGGGCGGCGGGGCGGGGCGCGGACATGCGGGCTCTCCTGGCGTGGGGGGTGGGGCGCGTGGGGTGGGGTGGGGCGTGCCCGGCGGGGCGCGTGCGGGGTGGGGCAAGGGGCCCGTCCGACGATACCGCCGGCGGATGGGGTAGCTTCCCCCGCGTGATCGTCGTCGGCGGAGAAGCCCTCATCGACCTGGTGCCCGTGGCGTCGCCGCCGGGCGCGCTGCTGCCGAGGCCGGGCGGGGGACCGTACAACACCGCGCTGGCGCTCGGGCGGCTCGGCGCCGAGGTGGCCTTCTGCTCGCGGGTCTCGGCGGACGGCTTCGGCGAGAGCCTGCTCGCGGGGCTGCGGGCGGCCGGGGTGGATCTCTCCCTGGTCCAGCGCGGGCCCGAGCCGACCACCCTGGCCGTGCCGTCGCTCGCCCCGGACGGCTCGGCCTCGTACGGGTTCTACGTCGAGGGCACGGCCGACCGGCTGTTCACCCTGCCCTCCGCCCTTCCGGCGCACGTGAGCGCCCTGGCACTCGGTACCTGCTCGCTGGTCCTGGAGCCGGGCGCGAGCGCGTACCAGGACCTGCTGCGCCGGGAGTCCCGGCGCGGTCTGCTGACGCTGCTGGACCCCAACATCCGGCCGGCGCTGATCGGGGACCCGGCGGTGTACCGCGCTCGTTTTTTGGAGCGGCTGCTGCCGTACGCCTCCGTCCTCAAGCTGTCGGAGGAGGACGCCGGCTGGCTGGGCGGCCGGCCCGGGGACTGGCTGGCGGCGGGACCGTCGGCGGTGGTGCTGACCCGCGGCGCGGCCGGGCTGACGGTGTGGACGCGGGAGGGCGCGGAGCACACGGCGGCGGCCCGCCGGGTCGCGGTGGCGGACACGATCGGCGCAGGCGACACCGTGAACGCCGCCCTGCTGCACCGACTTTCGGGCGCGCGGGGCCCGGTGGACTGGCCGGACGTACTGGCCTACGCGGCCCACGCGGCGGCCCTGACGTGTACGCGGGCAGGGGCGGAGCCGCCGTACGCGGCGGAGCTTGAGGGGTCGGACTGATCAAGCCGGGGGGTTTGTGCCGGGGGGTGGGGTGCTGACCCTGTCGATGTCGGTGAGGACTTTGCGTGTGAGACGGAGCTCTATTTCGAGAATGTCGCGGTCGAACTTCCCCGGGTCCCTCTCATAGCGGGCTTTGCCCACTTCGGAGCTGAACGCGGATGCAGGGATGGCGTCCTGACCAGGAGGGAGAAACTTGAGGACTTCCTCGATGGCGGCCACTGCGTAGGCCATCGCGCCGCGGTGCTTGTGATGCTCGGATTCGGGCGAGTTGAGCATCGCGAGTCCGGCTCGTCGGCAGACGCGGTCCGTAACCTCCGAGAACTCACCGGGGTCGATGATCTGGGACGGTTCAGGACCGCCGAAGGCGGGCGGGGGCGGGGGATCTCTTCAGCCATCACGAAGGTGAAGCCCCGACTGCCACCGCACTGCGCGCATGCGCCCTCGTACACCGCGGCGAGGTCGTTTCCGTACTGCTCCAGATGGTGCCGGCGCTCGAAGTCGGAGCCCCCGCACTCGCACGGGTGCAGATCCATGTACAGGTGTGCTTCCAACGAGGAACGGGCTCTCAACATGACATGCCCCTTGAAGGTCACGGCCCCGGCCATCCGGCCGGGCTCATCACGCCTTGGGGCCTGTGCCGTGAGGTGGGCTGCTGACCTCGTCAATATTGGCGAGGATCTGGCGTGTGAGGCGAATGTCCATTTCGATAATGCGACGATGGAACTTTGCTGGCTCCCTCTCGTAGCGGGCCCTGCCCACTTCGGAGGTGAAGGCGGATGCGGGGATCGCGTCCTGACCCGGAGGAATGAACTTGGCGACCTCTTCAAAGGCAGCCAGTGCGTGAACCACGGCACTGCGGTACTTGTGATGCTCGGAATCAGGTGAGTTGAGCAGCCCGAGCCCCGCACTCCGGGAAATACGGTAGGCGACGTCCACGAACTCACCCGGGTCGATGATCTGAGACGGCTCAGAGCCGCCGAAGGCGGGCGGCGGCGGCGGGATCTCGTCCGCCATCACGAAGGTGAAGCCCCGGTTGCGGTCGCACTGCCGACATGCGCCCTCGTACACCGCGGCGATGTCGTCACCGTGCTGCTCCAGATGGTGCCGACGCTCGAAGTCGGAGCCCCCGCACGCGCACGGGTGCAGGTCCATGTACAGGTGCGCTTCCAACGAGGAACGGGCTCTCAACATGACATGCCCCTTGAAGGTCACGGCCGCAGTCGGCGGGGCTGATCACGTCTGGGGGTCAGTACCGCGGGGTGGGCTGCTGACCCTGTCGATGTTGGCAAGGATCTTGCGTGTGAGGCGCAGCTCGATCTCAAGGATGTCGCGACGGAACTTTCCCGGCTCTCGCTCGTAGCGGGCCCTGCCAACTTCGGAGGTGAAGGCGGAAGCGGGGATCGCGTCCTCGCCCGGAGGCAGGAACTTGAAGACCTCGTCGAGGGCTGCCAGTGCATAGGCCGCAGCGCCCCGGTGCTTGTGGTGCTCGGAGTGGGGTGAATTGAGCATCGCAAGCGCCGCACGTTCGGACAGGCGCCGCACAACCTCCGCGAATTCACCGGGATCGATGATCTGGGACGGCTCAGGGCCGCCGAAGGCGGGCGGCGGCGGAGGGATCTCGTCCGCCATCACGAAGGTGAAGCCCCGGTCGCGACCGCACTGCCGACATGCGCCCTCATACACCGCGGCGATGTCGCCACCGTGCTGCTCCAGATGGTGCCGACGCTCGAAGTCGGAGCCCCCGCACTCGCACGGGTGCAGGTCCATGTACAGGTGCGCTTCCAACGGGGAACGGGCTCTCAACATGACATGATCCTAAAGTCTGTTGTACGAGGTGCATACGGCAGGGCCCGGGGAGGGGCATCACATGGACAGGTCGGTCGACCCCCGGCTGGTGATGGGCACGCTGGCTCCGCGCGCACACGCGCACCAGGAAGAACTCGTGTCGGCGGCGCAACGTGACATGAGTGCGGTGGCCGCCGTTGTCCTCGGCGATAGGCTGCGCTCCCTTCAAGCGGGTCGGACCGAGGACGGGCGTCAGTATTTCGATCTTCAGGACGGCGGCCAGGGCAAATCCCCGAGGATCTGGGTGGATGCCGTTCCGCTGGAGGCGGGGAGGATCGCCGACACAGCGACCAACACGACCTCACAGAATTACGTCATCCGTGTCTCCGACCGTCTTCCGACCGAGATGCTGGGACGGGTACTCGCACACGAACTCGGTGAGCTCACTGCCGTCCGTGAACGGGCGGCCGAGGGCCTGACCCCGGTACGGGAAGACTTTCTGCGGGAAGGAGCCGAGCTCCCGGTGAGCCGCGAACTGTCCGCAGCGGACAGGGGGCGCGTAGGAGAGCTCAACTGGCTCGCCGAGCGGAGCGGAGACCCTTCCCTTTCCCCGCAACAACAGACGGATGCGCGTGCGCAGTTCTCGGCACTGCTCGACCCGTACGGGCTCCGACCGACCGTCGCCATGAGCGACGAGGACGCCTTCCTCGGGCACAGGATCGCAGCAGACCATCGCTACCAGTTGTCGTACGACTCGCTCTCCCTCGATTCCGTGAGTCTTCTCGACGACCTCGCCCGCCCCATCGAGCAGCTCGCCCCCGCCGACGCCACCGCGCTCCAGGCCTCCCGTGACGCGGCCCTGCGGGCCCAGCGCCAGGTCGAGGCCTTCATCGGCCGGCGAGAGGTCACCATGCCGATGCCCGGCTACGACCAGAACGGGCTTCCGCTGCCCCGCGACCAGTTGGGCAGGGCGGCCGCTGAGTGGGCGGCGTGGCGGGAGCACATCAGTGAGCGGACCGTGCAGCAGCTGGAGGCACAGCGCGCGGCCGGCGAGACCCCGCTCCGCAGGGTGGTGATCGGCGGCGGGGCGAGCCTCAGCGGCCGCGATCCGGAAGCGCTGCTGGTCGATGCCGCCGGGCGGTGGCACCTGGACCCCGGGGCCGGGATCGTGCAGTCGGCGGACCAGGACCGCGACCTGGCGCAGTGGATGGGAGTGGACCCGTACGGGACCGTGGACGATCCCCGGCACCGGGTCCCCGTCGAGGCGGTGCGGCTGTGGGAGGACCAGTTGGCCTCCCAGGGCGACGTAGTCAACGGGCAGGCGCGGCTGCGGCTGGGCAAGAACGGTGAACTCCTCGCCGAGATATACGCGTTCGGAAAGGACGGCGCACCGGGCGACAAACCGCTGCAGGTGGCCTGCGACGGGGTGCCGAGTGTGGCGACCGGCCTGCCGCCGGAGCTCGTACCCGGAACCGTCCGTGGCAGGTACGGGGTGGAGAGCCGCAGCGAGGCCCTGCGACTGGTCGGTGAGCGGCTGCTGGAGTTGCAGGGGCAGGGGGTTGCCGGTGCGCAGGAGTTGCGTGAGCGGCTGGTCAAGGCCGAACGGGGCGGCGTGGACACCCGGACCGTACTGGCCGCCCTGGAGGAGTCGCCGCTCAAGGACGCCCTCCAGGCCGGGCAGGACGGCGAGCCCGCCGTCCGTATCCAGAACTGCTTCACCGTTCTGGAGGCGACCCGCAAGTGGGAGGCCGCCCGCGAGGAGGCGCCCGGGCGAGTGCTGATGGGTGACGAGGTCGCCGAGAACCGGTTCGACGCAGGCGACGCCCAGCACTGGATCATCGCCGGTTCAGGGGGGACCGGGGTCGCCAACGCGGAGATCATCCTGCGGGAGAACCCCACTGCGACGGTCACGGTGGTGGGGCGCCCGCCGCCGGCGGCCCTGAGGCACCAGGTCCAGTTCGGGGCCATGGAGCAGAAGTACGGGCCCGCGGGTGAGGGGCGGCTGGAGTTCGGCAACGCTGACGTGGGGGAGGTCGAGACGGTCCGTGGCGAAGACGGGCGGACCCGTTTCCGGATGTCGTACACGGTGGGCGAGGGCGAGGCGAAGGAGCACAGGACGGTCGATGCGGACGGCTACGTCGCCAGTCTCGGCCGCACGAATCCGCTGCCCGCCGCCGTGCAGGTTCTCGCGGACGAGGTGCGGGTCAAGGGCGGAGAGATCAACGGGGATCTGCTGTTCGACAAGGACGATCAGTACATCGGCTACGGTCTCAGCTTCGCCGTGGGCGGCCGGGAGCACCGGGTGGACGTGGACGGTGCGGCGTCCTGGCAGCTGCCGCGCAAGGTCTTCGCCCCCGAGACCGGTATCCAGCAGGATCTGAACAACATGGGCGTGCGCGCTCTGCCGGCCGAGACGGGCAACGCCGCGCCCGGCTTCTCGCCCATCGCCCGGCAGAGCGCGCTCCGCGCGCGGGCGCTCGCGCAGGCGCGGGACGGGGACGGTGGGACGGTCCAGCGGTTGTCGTCCGTGCCGGAACGCTGGAAGACCCCGGCGCCAACCGCCCCGGTGACGGCTCCCCCGGCCCCCGAACAGACGGCGCCCGCCGAGCACACCGCGGGCGCCGAGCGGGCGGCGGGTGAGGACCGGACGGTCTCCCCCGCGCCGGCACCGGGCCGCGGCGCGCCCGGCGCCCACTTGTGGCAGATGGGGGTCCCCCGGAGCAACGGGCGTCCCCCGACCGGACCCGTACGGTCGACGCCCCCGCCCCCGGAGGCCGGCCCGCCCGGGCCGGGACTCGGTTTCGGGGTCTAAGACCTCGACGGTCCTCGACCGCACCTCGCGGGCCACGCGGCGGCGCAGGGCCCGTCCGCCGGGCCGGGAGGGGGTCCGGCACCCGCCGGGCCCTCCCCCTCAGCCCGGCGGCTACGCCTTGCGGGCCCGCGCCGTCGCCTTCCGGGCCGGAGCCGGCACCTTCTTCGCGGCGGCGGCCTTCTTCGCCGGGGCCTTTTTCGCGACCGCGGTCCGCGCCGGAGGCGAGCCCGCGTCCGAGACCCGGTCCGCGCCCAGGATGTCCCGCAGGAACTTGCCCGTGTGGCTCGCGCCCACCGAGGCGACCTGCTCCGGCGTCCCCTCGGCGACCACCAGGCCGCCGCCGTAACCGCCTTCCGGGCCCATGTCGATGACCCAGTCCGCGGTCTTGATGACGTCCATGTTGTGCTCGATGACGATCACCGAGTTGCCCTTGTCCACCAGCCCCGACAGCACCTTGATGAGCTTCGAGATGTCCTCGAAGTGCAGGCCCGTCGTCGGCTCGTCCAGCACGTACACCGTCCGGCCCGTCGACCGCTTCTGCAGTTCGGAGGCCAGCTTGACGCGCTGCGCCTCGCCGCCCGACAGCGTCGGCGCGGACTGGCCGAGCCGGACATAGCCGAGCCCGACCTCGTTCAGCGTCCGCAGGTGGCGCGAGATCGTCGGCACCGCGTCGAAGAAGTCCAGCGCCTCCTCGATCGGCATGTTCAGGACTTCCGCGATGGACTTGCCCTTGTAGTGGACCTCCAGCGTCTCCCGGTTGTACCGGGCGCCGTGGCACACCTCGCACGGGACGTAGACGTCCGGCAGGAAGTTCATCTCGATCTTGATCGTGCCGTCACCGGAGCAGTTCTCGCACCGGCCGCCCTTGACGTTGAAGGAGAAGCGGCCCGGCAGGTAGCCGCGCACCTTCGCCTCCATCGTCTCCGCGAACAGCTTGCGCACGTGGTCGAAGACGCCGGTGTACGTGGCCGGGTTGGACCGCGGGGTCCGGCCGATCGGCGACTGGTCGACATGGACGACCTTGTCGACCAGGTCGTCGCCGTCGACCCGGGTGTGGCGCCCCGGAACGGACCGGGCGCCGTTCAGCTCGCGGGCCAGATGCGTGTAGAGGATGTCGTTGACCAGCGTCGACTTGCCCGAGCCCGACACACCGGTCACGGCCGTGAGCACACCCAGCGGGAAGGACACGTCGATGTCCTGGAGGTTGTTCTCCCGGGCGCCGTGGACGGTGAGCTTGCGCTCCCCGTCGACGGGACGGCGGGCCTCCGGCAGCGCGATCGACCGCTTCCCGGACAGGTACTGCCCGGTCATCGACTCGGAGTTCTTCAGCAGGTCCTTCAGCGAGCCGCTGTGCACCACCTTGCCGCCGTGCTCGCCCGCGCCGGGGCCGATGTCCACGACCCAGTCGGCCACCTTGATGGTGTCCTCGTCGTGCTCGACCACGATCAGCGTGTTGCCCATGTCGCGCAGCCGGACCAGCGTCTCGATGAGCCGGTGGTTGTCGCGCTGGTGCAGGCCGATGGAGGGCTCGTCCAGCACGTACAGCACGCCGACCAGGCCGGAGCCGATCTGCGTGGCGAGCCGGATGCGCTGCGCCTCGCCTCCCGACAAGGTGCCGGCGGCGCGGTTGAGCGAGAGGTAGTCCAGGCCGACGTCCACGAGGAAGCGCAGCCTCTCGTTGACCTCCTTCAGGACCCGCTCGGCGATCTTCTTGTCGCGGGCATCGAGGCGCATCCGCCCGAGGAAGTCCGCGCACTCGCTGATCGACATGGCGGCGACCTGGGCGATGGACTTCTCCATCACCGTCACCGCGAGCACGATCGGCTTGAGGCGGGTGCCCTCACAGGTCGGGCAGGGCACCTCGCGCATGTAGCCCTCGAAGCGCTCGCGGCTGGCGTCGCTCTCCGATTCGGAGTGCCGCCGCTTGACGAACGGCACCGCGCCCTCGAAGGCCGTGGTGTAGGCGCGCTCGCGCCCGTACCGGTTGCGGTAGCGGACTTCGATCTGCGTCTTGTGCCCGTACAGCAGGGCCTTCTTGGCGCGCTGCGGCAGCCCGGCCCACGGGATGTCCGTACGGAAGCCCAGCTCGGCGGCGAGTGCGCCGATCAGCCGCTGGAAGTAGTCCTTGGTGTGGCCGAGGGACCACGGCGAGACCGCGCCCTCGTCCAGGGACTTGTCCTCGTCCGGAATGATCAGCTCCGGGTCCACCTCCATGCGCGTACCGATACCGGTGCACTCGGGGCAGGCGCCGAAAGGCGAGTTGAAGGAGAAGGAGCGGGGCTCCAGCTCCTCGAAGGACAGGTCGTCGTACGGACAGTAGAGGTGCTCGGAGAACATCCGCTCGCGCTCGGGATCGTCCTCGGCGAGGTCGACGAAGTCCAGGATGACCATGCCGCCGGAGAGGCCGAGGGCGGTCTCCACCGAGTCGGTGAGCCTGCGCTTGGCGCTCTCCTTGACGGTGAGGCGGTCGATGACCACCTCGATGGTGTGCTTCTCCTGCTTCTTCAGCGTCGGCGGCTCGGAGAGCTGGATCGTCTCCCCGTCCACCCGCGCCCGGCTGTAGCCCTTGGTCTGGAGGTCGGAGAAGAGATCGACGAACTCGCCCTTGCGCTCGCGCACCAGCGGCGAGAGCACCTGGAAGCGGCTGCCCTCGGGAAGGGCGAGCACCCGGTCCACGATCGCCTGCGGCGACTGGCGCGAGATGGGGCGGCTGCACTCGGGGCAGTGCGGCTTGCCGATGCGCGCGAAGAGCAGCCGGAGGTAGTCGTAGACCTCCGTGATGGTGCCCACGGTGGAGCGCGGGTTGCGCGAGGTGGACTTCTGGTCGATGGAGACGGCCGGGGAGAGGCCTTCGATGAAGTCGACGTCGGGCTTGTCCATCTGCCCCAGGAACTGCCGGGCGTAGGAGGAGAGCGACTCGACGTAGCGGCGCTGCCCCTCGGCGAAGATGGTGTCGAAGGCCAGGGAGGACTTGCCCGACCCGGACAGTCCGGTGAAGACGATGAGGGAGTCGCGGGGCAGGTCGAGCGAGACGTTTTTGAGGTTGTGCTCGCGAGCGCCACGAACGATGAGACGGTCGGTCACGCCGGTCCGCACCTTTCTTGAGAGAGCGGGGGGCACGGGCCCCCGTCCCAGGGTATGGGGGGCGCCTCTGCGATGGAGTTGGAGAGTGGACTTCCGAGCGTATAGCACGCGCATTCGATTTACGGCACCCGGCAGACCGCTTCACCCGATCGTGTGGCCGCAGGCCTCGAACCACTAGGCTCGAAGCCATGACTGATCATGTGCACGACCTGCGATCCGTACATGAGGCCACCGACCGGCTGCTGACCGCGGTCGCGAAACTGGACAAGGCCGCCCTCGCCGAGGAGTCACACCTCCCGGGCTGGAGCCGAGGCCACATCCTGGCCCACCTGGCACGCAACGCGGACGCCCTCGTGAACGTCTTCGAGGGACGCCCGATGTACGAGAGCGCCACCGCACGCGACGCGGACATCGAGCGCGACGCCGGCCGGACTCTGGAAGAACACCTTACGGACGTCCGTGATTCCGCGGCCCGCTTCCTCGCCGTCGCGGAGCGCCCCCAGGACTGGTCCCGCACCGTCGAGCTGCGCAACGGTGTGACGGATCTCGCCGCCAACGTGCCCTTCCGCCGGCTGGTCGAGGTCGAGCTGCACCACGTCGACCTGAACATCGGCTACGAGCTCTCCGACCTCCCGGAGGAGTTCACCGCCCGGGAGATCGCCTTCCTCGCCGACCGCTGGTCGGCCCGTCCCGAGGTACCGCCGACGGCCCTGGCCGCGACCGACGGACGCACCTGGCGCACCGGCTCCGCCGGGGACCCGGCCGTCACCGTGTCCGGCACCCCGGCCGGGCTGCTGGCCTGGCTGTCCGGCCGCGGCGACAAGGGCACCTCCCTGACCATCACGGGCGGCGGGCTCCCCGCACTCCCCACGCTCTGACGCGACGCCTATAGGTCCTGTCGTCAAAGTGGCTCGGGCCAGGAGGGACGTTGACGACAGGGCCTAGGATCGGCACATGACGTACAGCGGAGCGGTCAAGGTCGGCGGCCCGGCCGACGTGCACGAACTCGCGGACCTGATGATTTCGAAGGTCGCTGTGGGCCCGATGAACAACAACGCCTACCTGCTGCGCTGCCGGGCCACCGGCGAGCAGCTCCTCATCGACGCGGCCGCCGACGCGGACACGCTGCTCAGCCTGATCGGCGACGACGGCATCGCGTCCGTCGTCACCACCCACCGGCACGAGGACCACTGGAGCGCCCTCCGGGCCGTGGTCGAGGCGACCGGGGCCACCACCTACGCGGGCGTCCACGACGCCGAGGGCATCCCGGTGCCGACCGATGTCCCGGTCGAGGACGGGGACACCGTACGCGTCGGGCGGGTGGAGCTGACCGCGCGGCACCTGGTCGGCCACACCCCCGGCTCGATCGCCCTGATCTACGACGACCCCCACGGGCACCCGCACGTCTTCACCGGTGACTGCCTCTTCCCCGGGGGCGTCGGCAACACGTGGGGCGATGCCGGGGCCTTCGCGCGGCTGCTCGACGACGTGCGGCACAAGCTGTTCGACCAGCTCCCGGACGAGACCTGGGTCTACCCCGGCCACGGCAACGACACGACCCTCGGCGCCGAGCGGCCGCACCTGGCGCAGTGGCGCGAGCGCGGCTGGTAGTCCCCCCGGGGGTCAATTCCGGTACGACGCGCACACCTTCCGGTCGATCGTGGCCGAATGCACCTCCCGCGGGGCCGGGGAGGGGGTATCTGCTGCACCATGCAACAAGATCCCCCCTCCGTCCCGACACCCGCCGCGGCTGACCCCTCCGCGGCGGCCGGATCCGGCCGGCCCGGCATGCTGCGGCTCGCCGTAGCCTCGCTCGCCGGCACCGCCATCGAGTTCTACGACTTCTTCATCTACGGCACGGCCGCCGCCCTCGTGCTCGGACCGCTCTTCTTCCCCTCCTTCTCCCCGCTCGCCGGGACCCTCGCCGCCTTCGGCACCTTCGGCGTCGGCTTCCTCGCCCGGCCGCTGGGCTCGGCGGTCTTCGGCCACATCGGCGACCGCTACGGCCGCCGCCCGGTGCTCCTCGGCTCCCTGCTGCTCACCGGCCTCGCCACGGTGGCCGTCGGCTGCGTGCCGACGTACGCCTCGATCGGCGCGGCGGCCCCCGTCCTGCTGCTCCTGCTCCGCTTCCTGCAGGGCCTCGGTCTCGGCGGCGAGTGGGGTGGGGCGGTCCTGCTGACCGCCGAGCACGCCCCCGAACGGCGGCGCGGCCTGTGGTCGAGCTTCCCGCAGATCGGCCCGGCGGTGGGTTTCCTGCTGGCCAACGGCATGGTCCTGGCCCTGTCCGCGACCCTGACCGATGCCCAGTTCACCTCCTGGGGCTGGCGGGTGCCGTTCTGGGCGGCCGGGCTGCTGGCGTTCGCCGGGCTGTGGCTGCGCCGCTCGGTGGAGGAGACCCCGCAGTTCCGCGCGCTGGCCGAGACCGGGCGCCGGGCCGATGCCCCGCTGGCCGAGGTCGTACGGGGCCACTGGCGGCTGCTCCTGCTGACCGGGGGCGCGCTGGCCGTCGGGTACGCCGTCTTCTACACGGTGACGACCTGGTCCCTCGCGTACGCCACCGAGCGCCTGGCCGTGGACCGCACGGTGGTGCTGGCCTGCATCATGGCGGCGGTCGCGGTCAAGGGGCTGGTGACCCCGCTGGTGGCGGTGCTGGGCGACCGCCACGGCCGGCGCCCCCTGTGCCTGGCCGGCTGTGCGGCTTGCGCGCTGTGGATGTTCCCGCTGGTGGCGCTGTTGCGTACGGCCGACCCGCTGCTGATGACGCTGGGCTTCGTCGGCGCCCTGCTGGGGATGGTGACGATGTTCGCGGTGGTCGGCGCGTACCTGCCGGAGCTGTACCCGCCGCGGATCCGCTGCACGGGCGCGGCCGTCGGTTACAACCTGGGCGGTGTGCTGGGCGGGGCGCTGACCCCGATCATGGCGACGGCGCTGGCGGAGGGCTCCGGTCCGCCGTGGGGCGTGGCGGTGTACCTGAGCGCGATCGCACTGGTCAGCCTCGGCTGCTTCGCGCTCCTGCCCGAGACCAGTCCGGTCGTGGTGGGGAAGCGGGCGGCCCAGGACAAGGCGACGGGGGCGGCCGAAGCGGCCGCCCCCGCATCCTCGCGCGTGGGTCCGTAAGCGCACGCCGGCGCGTACGGGTGACGCGAGCCGGTGACGCGTACCGGTTAGGCGTCGATGCTCTCCGGGCGGGCGGCGGCCTCGGCGGCCGCCTGCTTCTTCGAGGCCATCAGGCTGGTGATCGTGGTGATCACCAGGACGGCGCAGATGACGCCGAGGGAGACCGGGATGGAGATCACCGGGACGTGCACCCCCGACTCGTGCAGGGCGTGCAGCACGAGCTTGACGCCGATGAATCCGAGGATGACGGACAGGCCGTAGCTGAGGTGGACGAGCTTCTTGAGCAGTCCGCCGATGAGGAAGTACAGCTGGCGCAGACCCATGAGGGCGAAGGCGTTGGCGGTGAAGACGATGTACGGGTCCTGGGTGAGGCCGAAGATCGCGGGAATCGAGTCCAGGGCGAACAGCAGGTCGGTGCTGCCGATGGCGAGCATGACGACCGCCAGGGGGGTCAGGACGCGCTTGCCGTTGTTCTGGATGAAGAGCTTGGTGCCGTGGTACTTGTCGGCGACGCCGAACTTCCTCTCCACGGACTTGAGGAGACGGTTCTCCTCGAACTCTTCGTCCTCCTCGCCCTTGCGCGCCTCCTGGATCAGCTTCCAGGCGGTGTAGATCAGGAAGGCGCCGAAGATGTAGAAGACCCAGGAGAAGCTGGCGATGATGGCCGCGCCGGCCGCGATGAAGATCGCGCGCAGCACCAGGGCCATCAGCACGCCCACCAGCAGGACGCGCTGCTGGAGGTGGGAGGGCACCGAGAACTTCGCCATGATCAGGACGAAGACGAAGAGGTTGTCCACGCTCAGGGACTTCTCGGTGATGTAGCCCGCAAAGAACTCCTGGGAGGCCTGGCCGTTACCGAAGAACCACAGGCCGAGGCCGAAGAGTACGGCGAGGACGACCCAGACGACCGTCCAGGTACCGGCTTCCTTGATCGATACGTCGTGCGGTTTGCGGCCGATGAAGAAATCGGCGCCGATGAGAAGGATCAGACCAAGAATGGTCAGCGCCCACAGGGTCCACGAAACGTCCACGGTTGAGATGCCTCCGGCAGATGGCTCAGCACTTCGTCAGCGTCATCGCTGCCGGAGGTCTCTTCCACCCGGGCGGCCTGGAGGCCGTGGGCCGACGCCCCGGGACCGGTTGGGGTCCGTATTGACGGGCACGCCGTAGCAGGAAAGCAGGAATACTCCCCTCCGCGCTGCCAGGGTACCGGCTGGAACCGCCGCAGGTAAAGGGATACCCAAGTAATGGTCAGGGAGAGGTCAGGAAGGCTTTCTCTGCCCGCTCCTCGCCGCTACCCGGAGCCCCTGCTGTCCGAGCTGATCCAGCTGCCCCTGTGCCCCTCTTGCCCGCGCTCCCCCTTCCCAAGCCTCAGGAGCGAGCCGTGCGCCGGGCCTCCGCCACCCGGTCCAGTGCCTGGTCCAGCACCCGGCTGCCCCGCGGCGGCAGGTCCGGCTCGAAGGTCCAGGCGTGGCCGACCCACGGATCGGCCAGGTGACTGTCCGCAACCGGCGACAGCCGCATGAGCGAACGCCACAGGGGGTCCAGCAGCGGCCCGTAGGCCGAGGCCTCGTCACGGTCCGCGACCATCAGCAGGTGCACGCCGACGGCCGGACCCTCATCGGCCAGGTAGCGCAGCCGGGTGACGGCGCGGTCGTCGAAGCCGTGCGGGAAGTCGTGCACGATCAGCAGCTGCTCGGCCGTGTCCAGATCGGGAGGCAGGTCCTCCGGGGCACCGGCGCGCAGGGCCATCTGTACGAGGTCCACCCGCCGGGTCAGGTCCGCCAGCTTCCGGGTGACCCCGGCGGCACCGGCGGCGGGCGGCCCGGCCAGCACCCCGGAGCGCACGAGCGGCGCCAGCGAGGCCGATCCGGCGCCGGCCGCGTCGATGACGTGGACGGAGAACCGGTCGCCGGGGTGGACCGCGAGCAGCCGCACGGCGAGCGCGACGGCCATGTCCATGGCGGCGCGGCGCAGCGGGTCGGTGTCCATGGTCATCGCGGCCTCGGAGCCGGTGCGGCCGTTGTCGATCCACAGGCCGCGCTCCAGCGGCACGCGGACCAGCATGGGAATGCGCAGAGCGGGCCGCTCGGGCAGGTGGAGGTCCCCGAGGCGCAGCGCCAGGGGGCTCTCGCCGGGTATCCGGTGGCCGTGCCACACCGGGTTGTCCCACCGGGCGTACGCCGCCGGCAGCGCGGGCTCGACCACCTCGCACTCGGCGGTCAGCTGGGCGAGGTCCCGGTCGAGGACGGCCTTGGCCTGCGCGGCGAGCTCGTCGCGGCGGGCCCGGGCGGTGTCGCGGGCGGCGCTGCCGGAGCCGCCGAGGCGGTGGCGGGGGTCGGACAGGGCCTCGTCGAGCTCGCGGTCCATGCGGGAGTCGGCGAACTCGACGGCGCTGCGGTAGGCCGCGACCGAGCGGGCCAGGTCCTCGAACATGCCCCAGACCTGGTTGTAGAGCCGCTCCTCCATGGACCAGCCGCCGGCGTCTCCGGCGACGGGCACCGGCGGAAGGCCCGGCTGCGCCGGAGGGGCCGCGCGCGGTGCGGGTTCGGGCGGCTCGGTGCTGGTGCGGCGGCGGCTGGGGTGCACGTAGCTGAGGGTGGGGGGAGAACCGGCGCCGTCGCTTCCGGCAGCGGGGGCGGTTCCGGGGGCGGTGTTCGGCGCGGCGCTCGGCGCGGCGGCGGCCGGAGCCGTCGCGGTGGGGTCCTGCTGGGTGCCGGCTCCGCGCGGGGAGGTCGCCGCCGGCATGGCCGCCGGGACCGGACGTTCGCGCGCCGCCTGCGTGGCGGTGTGCAGCGCGGCAGCGGCCAGGGCAGTGGCGTCGGGCGCGGCCATTCCGCCGTCGGCCAGCAGGGCGCCGAGCCCTCCGGCGTACCCCTGGCCCACGGCCCGGACCTTCCATGCGCCTTGGCGCCGGTACAGCTCCAGGGCCACCACGGCGGTCTCGGCGTCCAGCCCCGTCAGGGTGTACCCGGCGAGCTCGGCGCCCTCCGGGTCGGCCACGGCCACGTACGAGGCCGGGACCGCGCCGAAGTTCACCGGGCCGCCGGGCGGCAGGACGAGCAGCACGCCGACGCGGTGGACGTCCTGCGCGACGGCGTCGAGGTCGACGGCGAAGGTGTGCCGGCCGGCGGGCTCCCCGGGCGCCAGCACCCCGGGGAGGGACCGTGCGCCCGGATGGGCGAGTACCTCGCGACCGGAGAACCGGCCTTGCCCGTCGGTGAACGAGGCCAGGGCGAGCACGGGTGTGCCCGCCGAGACCCTGATCTCCACCCGGCTGTGGGACACGGGGTGGTTCTGCCCCCGGACCAGTTCGGCCGTCATCGTGCAGCCCTCCCCCGTGCCTTTTCTCTTGTTCCGTGCGCGTGTATCCGTACGGGGTGGATCCGTACCACCGTGGATCCGTACGAGGTGAGTCCGTACGGGGTGAGTCCGTACGGTGAAGCTGTTACAGGTGCGGCAGGATCGCCGGCATCAAGTCCTGGAAGGTGCGGCCGTTGGCCGGGTTGCCCAGGGCCGTCATCTGCCAGCCGGTGCCCACGCGGGAGACCTTCGCCATGATCTGCGCGGTGTACTGCCCGCCGCCGTCGAGGGTGTAGCGGGCCATCTCCTGGCCGTTGGTCTCGTCCACGATGCGGCAGAACGCGTTCTGCACCTCCTGGAAGGTCTGGCCGGTGAACGAGTTCACCGTGAAGACGATCTGGTCGATGTGGACCGGAACGCGCTGGAGGTCCACGAGGATCGCCTCGTCGTCGCCGCCCTGGCCGACACCGCCGACGAGGTTGTCACCGGTGTGGCGGACCGAGCCGTCGTCGCTCTGCAGGTGCCGGAAGAAGACGACGTCCACGGGCTGCTTGTCGGCGAACAGCACCGCCGACGCGTCCAGGTCGATCTCCCGGGTCCGGGAGCCGAACAGTCCGCGGCGCTTCGCCGCCTGCCAGCCGAGGCCCATCCGGACCGCGGTCAGCGTGCCCCCGTCCGCCTTCTGCAGACTGATCGCCTGACCCTTGGTCATGTTGACCGTCACTCGCTGTCCCCTCTCCATAGCCCGCCCCAATAACGAGCGCGTGACCGTGTACCCGCGGCCGTAGCCCAACCCTACTGACAGGCCCCCGGTCAGGCGAGGCCCGCTTCCTTCATCTGCCGCAGCTCCTTCTTCAGCTCGCTCACCTCGTCCCGGATCCGGGCCGCCACCTCGAACTGCAACTCCGCCGCGGCGCCGCGCATGCGTTCGGTCATCTGCTCGATGAGGGCGGCCAGTTCCGCGGCGGGCCGGTCGGTCAGCACCTCGGCCGGCTGCGCTCGCTTGCCGCCCTTGGCGCCCTTGGCACCTGCCTTGACGTGTGCGGCCGCCTTTCCGCCGAGCGCCGGCACCGGAGCCTTGGCGGCCTTGCCGTCCTTCGCCTGCCGGTAGCCGGTGCCGAGGAGCTCCTCGGTGTCGAGCTCCTCGCGGGCGATGGTGGCGACGATGTCGTTGATCTTCTTGCGCAGCGGCTGGGGATCGATCCCGTGGGCGGTGTTGTAGGCGACCTGCTTCTCCCGGCGCCGGTTCGTCTCGTCGATCGCCTGGGCCATCGCCGGGGTGATGGTGTCCGCGTACATGTGGACCTGGCCCGACACGTTGCGCGCCGCCCGGCCGATGGTCTGGATGAGCGAGGTGCCGGAGCGCAGGAAGCCCTGCTTGTCGGCGTCGAGGATCGCGACCAGCGACACCTCGGGCAGGTCGAGGCCCTCGCGCAGCAGGTTGATGCCGACCAGGACGTCGTACTCGCCGGCCCGCAGTTCGCGCAGCAGCTCGATGCGGCGCAGGGTGTCCACGTCGCTGTGCAGGTAGCGGACCTGGATCCCGAGCTCCAGGAAGTAGTCGGTGAGGTCCTCGGCCATCTTCTTGGTGAGGGTGGTGACGAGCGTCCGCTCGTTCTTCTCGACGCGCTCGCGGATCTCGTGGACCAGGTCGTCGATCTGGCCCTCGGTCGGCTTGACGACGACCTCCGGGTCGATGAGCCCGGTGGGGCGGATGATCTGCTCCACGAAGCCGTCGCCGCGCGAGAGCTCGTACTTGCCCGGAGTCGCCGACAGGTAGACGGTCTGGCCGATCCGCTCCTGGAACTCCTCCCACTTCAGCGGCCGGTTGTCCAGCGCCGACGGCAGCCGGAATCCGTGGTCGACCAGGGTCCGCTTGCGCGAGGCGTCGCCCTCGTACATGGCGCCGATCTGCGGCACGGTGACGTGCGACTCGTCGATGACGAGGAGGAAGTCCTCGGGGAAGTAGTCGATGAGGGTGTTGGGCGCGGAGCCGCGCTCGCGGTCGTCCATGTGCAGCGAGTAGTTCTCGATGCCGGAGCACGACCCGATCTGCCGCATCATCTCCAGGTCGTAGGTGGTGCGCATGCGCAGCCGCTGGGCCTCCAGCATCTTGCCCTGCTTCTCCAGCTCGGCCAGACGCCCGGCCAGCTCGGCTTCGATGCCGGCGATCGCCTTCTCCATGCGCTCGGGGCCGGCGACGTAGTGGCTGGCGGGGAAGACGTACAGCTCGCGGTCCTCGCTGATGACCTCGCCCGTCAGCGGGTGCAGGGTGGAGAGGGCCTCGATCTCGTCGCCGAACATCTCGATGCGGACGGCCAGTTCCTCGTAGACCGGGAAGATCTCGATGGTGTCGCCGCGCACCCGGAAGGTGCCTCGGGTGAAGGCCAGGTCGTTGCGCGTGTACTGGATGTCCACGAAGCGGCGCAGCAGCTGGTCCCGGTCGATCTCCTCGCCCACCTTGAGGGAGACCATCCGGTCGACGTACTCCTGCGGGGTGCCGAGGCCGTAGATGCACGACACGGAGGCGACGACGATAACGTCCCGCCGGGTCAGGAGCGAGTTGGTGGCGGAGTGGCGCAGCCGCTCCACCTCCTCATTGATCGAGGAGTCCTTCTCGATGTACGTGTCGGACTGCGGTACGTAGGCCTCGGGCTGGTAGTAGTCGTAGTACGACACGAAGTATTCAACGGCGTTGTTCGGCAGGAGCTCGCGGAACTCGTTCGCCAGCTGGGCGGCGAGCGTCTTGTTCGGTGCCATCACCAAGGTGGGGCGCTGGAGCTTCTCGATCATCCAGGCGGTGGTCGCCGACTTGCCGGTGCCGGTCGCACCGAGCAGGACGACATCCTTCTCACCTGCACGGATGCGCTTCTCCAGCTCGGCGATGGCCGCCGGCTGGTCGCCGCTGGGCTGGTAGGGGCTGACGACCTCGAAAGGTGCCACCGTGCGTTCGATCTTCGATACGGGCCGCATGAGTCAACCGTACGACCCCCCACTGACACTCACGTATCCGCACGGCCCTATACCCGGCGGTGGCGCCACCCTGGTCCGTTTGTCGTAGTTCGGTGGCGGCCGGGTGATCTTCACCCCCATGATCGCGGTGAGTGCATCGTCCACATCCCGGATCCCGGAAACCGACGGCGCCGGCGCCCTGCGCGCCGGCGCCTTCGCTTACCCGCCGCCACCTCTGCCGCATCGTCATCCGCCACCTCTGCCGTCACCTCTGCCGCCCGTCTGCCGCAACCTCTGCCGCAACGTCCGCCGTCCCGGGCCCGTTTGAGGCCGGGAGCAGGACTCACGACCCGAGGAGAACGCACATGTACATCCGACCCGTCACCGCGGCCGCGGCCGCCGTCCTCGGGCTCACGCTCACCGTGCTGGGAAGTGCGGCCGGCACCGCCGCCGCCCGCTCCGGCGCGGTCGCTGCCGGTTCGGACGCGGCCGCTGCCGGTTCGGACGCGGTCGCTGCCGCCTCGGACGCCGCCGCCGGTCCGGGCGCGCTGACGGGACCCGTCGTCTACGCCCACCGCGGGGCCTCCGCCTACGCTCCGGAGAACACCCTCCCCGCGGTCGACCTCGCGATGCTGATGGGGTTCACCTGGGTCGAGAACGACGTCCAGCGCACCAAGGACGGGGAGCTGGTCGTGATCCACGACGACACCCTGGCCCGGACCACCGACGTCGAGACGCTGTTCCCGGACCGCCGGCCATGGCGGGTCAGGGATTTCACGGCGGCGGAGATCGCACTCCTGGACGCGGGCAGCTGGTTCGGCGAGGGGTACGCGGGCACCCGGGTTCCGACCCTGCGCCAGTACCTCGAACGGGTCCAGCGCAACCAGCAGCGGCTGCTGCTGGAGATCAAGAGGCCGGAGCTCTACCCGGGGATCGAGCGGCAGACCCTGCGCGTGCTGGAGGAGGCCGGCTGGCTCGATGAGCAGCATGTGGTCCATCGCCTGATCGTGCAGAGTTTCAGCGCGGACAGCGTGCGCCTCGTGCACGACCTGCGCCCGGATCTCGTGACCGCCTTCCTGGGCACTCCGGCGGCGGCGGAGCTGCCGTCGTACGCGGAGTTCACCGACCGGATCAACCCGTGGCACACCACGATCTCGGCCGAGTGGGTGGCGGCCGTGCACGGGCTGCGGGGGGCCCACGGCAAGGCGATGGAGGTGGACACCTGGATCGTCGACGACGCGGCGACGGCCCGGAAGGTGCGGGACATGGGTGTGGACGGGATCATCACGAACGCCCCGGACGTCATCCGGGACGCGGTCGGCGGTTTCGCCACGGGGTGAAGCGGCGCCGCGGTCACCCCACCGCTGTCCGGAGTCGTCGGCCGGCCGCGGGGCGCGGTGGGTGGCACGGGGCGGGCGTCGGTCGGTGTGGGTCGGTGTGGGTCGGGGTCAGGGGTCAGGACCGGCGCGCAGCGGCGTTGTCCGTGCCTGCCCGTACGGTGGACGGGTGGACAGCACCGAGCGGCCTCGCGGGCCGCGCCTCGAATGGACCGTCGTCGCGAGCGACATCGGTCCCCTGCTCCTGGCCGCGACCCCGGAGGGTCTGGTCCGGGTCGAGTTCCATGCCGAGCCGGAGCGGGTCGACGCGATGATCGGCCGGCTCGTCTCCCGCCTCGGCGCCGACGCCCGCCGGCCGACTCCGGGCGAGGAGATCCTGCTGGCCGAGCCGATACGCCAGCTCGCCGCGTACTTCGCCGGTTCGCTCCGGCGGTTCGAGCTGCCGCTGGACTGGCGGCTCAGCTCCGGCTTCAACCGGCAGGTGCTGCGGGAGCTCGACCGTTCGGTGCCGTACGGAGCGGTCGTCGGGTACGGGGAGCTCGCCGGGCGCGTCGGTCAGCCCGGCGCGGCCCAGGCGGTGGGCAATGCCATGGGCTCGAACCCTCTGCCG
This sequence comes from Streptomyces sp. NPDC003034, assembly GCF_053591375.1. Classification (NCBI taxonomy): domain Bacteria; kingdom Bacillati; phylum Actinomycetota; class Actinomycetes; order Kitasatosporales; family Streptomycetaceae; genus Streptomyces; species Streptomyces sp. NPDC003034. Next base: position 160,471 of record NZ_JBSFTS010000005.1, on the reverse strand, counting down.
CTGGTGGTGGCCTGTCACCGGGTCGTGGAGAACGGCGGCGGAATAGGCGGCTTCGGTGGCGGGGTCGAGACGAAGCGGCGGCTGCTGGCGCTGGAAGGCGTCCTCCCGCAGCCCCTGTTCTGAACGGTCCCACCCCGATGCCCCGTCCCGGCCGCCCCGTCCCCCGCACCCGCCACTCGACCCCTCGCCTGACGGTGTCCGCGTCCCGGTTCCCTCCCCGGTGGTGCGGTGCGTCCCCTGCCTGGCGGTGCGTGCGTCGCGTATCGCTGCGGCGCCAGGTGGCCGGTCCCCCGGCCGGGGAGGTCGGACGGGGCCGGAGGCCGGGTCGGATCCGGTGGTTCGCGATTCCGGTGGTTCGCGATCAGTCGCCGATTCTCGGTTCCGCCGGGCGGTAAGGGGTGGGAAACTGCCGCGGTGACTACTGCTGCCGCCGCCCACGGCCTCCACGGCCTCACCGCGTCCGTTCGCGCACCGCACCCCTCGAAGGGGTGCGGCGCATGACCACCTCGCACGGCACCGGCCGGCCGGCTCCGCCGATCGCTCTCGCGGATCTCCCCCGGCTGCGCCGCCGCACCTCCGGCGTGCTCATAGCCAGCCAGATACTCGGGGGCCTCGGCGTGCCCATCAGCATCGCCCTGGCCCCCGTGCTCGCGACCGAGGTCAGCGGCACCGAAGCCATGTCCGGTTTCGCCTCCACGGCCTCGGTCATCGGCACCGCGCTGCTCTCCCTGCCCCTCGCCGCCCTGATGACCGCCCGGGGCCGCCGTCCCGGGCTGGTTCTCGCGTACTTGATCGGCGCGGCCGGAGCCGCCCTCGTCGTGCTGTCCGCCGTCGTGGACAACTTCCCGCTCCTGCTGCTCGGCATGGCCGCCTTCGGCGCCGCCTCCTCCGCCAACCTCCAGTGCCGCTTCGCCGCCGCCGACCTCGCCGCCCCGGACCACCGGGCGCGGGCAATCTCCGTCGTCGTGTGGGCCACCACCATCGGTGCGGTGCTCGGCCCCAACCTCTCCGCCCCGGCCAGCCACGGCTTCGCGGGTACCTCCGTACCCGAGGTGGCGGGCCCGTTCGTGTGGGCCGCCGTGATCTTCCTGCTCACCGCCGCCCTCATCGCCGTATTCCTGCGGCCGGACCCGCTCCTGACGGCCCGGGCACTGGCCGGGGCCGAGGAGCAGACCCGCGAGGGTCGCTCACTGCGCGCGGGAGTGGCGGCGGTCAAGGCCTCCCCACGGGCCCGGCTCGCCCTGGTCACGGTGGCGGTGTCCCACACCACCATGGTCTCGATCATGGTGATGACCCCGGTAGACCTCGGCCACCACGGCGCCGGGCTGGAGCTCATCGGCCTCGTGATCAGCGGGCACATCGCCGGCATGTTCGCCTTCTCGCCCGTCATGGGCTGGCTCGCCGACCGGATCGGCCGGCTGTCGGTGATCGGTCTGGCCGCCGGACTCCTCTCGGTCGCCGCCCTGCTGGCCGGTACCGCCGGGCCGAACCACGGCCAGACCGCACTCGGCCTGTTCCTGCTGGGCCTCGGCTGGTCGGCCGGGCTGGTGGCCGGCTCCGCGCTGCTGACCGATTCGGTGCCGCAGGCCGCACGGGCCGCCGTACAGGGGCTGAGCGACCTCACGATGAACACGACGGCCGGCGTGGGCGGCGCGGCTTCCGGTCTGATCATGTCCCAGGCCGGCTACGGCTGGCTGAACGCGATCGGCGCCGCGCTGCTGCTCCCGATGGCGGCGCTGGCCCTGTTCACCGCACGCCGGCACCCGCTGCCCGGGAAGGGCGTCGGCGGCTGATCGTGTGAACCCGCTGCGCGGAGGGGCGGCTGACACGGGCGTGGCGGAAGGGGGTTTGGCGGCACGAATCCGGTGCCATGGATGGGGACATGTCACAGCACACAGCATCCGAGGTCCCCGTCCTGTCGGAAGAGGTACGCGAGGCACTCGCCCGGCGGCGCCCCGTGGTGGCCCTGGAGTCGACAATCATCGCGCACGGTCTTCCCCGGCCCCGCAATCTGGCGGTGGGCGGGGAACTGGAGGCGCTGGTCCGGGCGGAGGGCGCGGTTCCGGCGACGATCGCGGTGGTGGACGGGGTGGCGTACGCGGGCCTCGACAAGGCGCAGCTGGAGCGGATCGCGGCCGGAGAGGGCGTGCGCAAGCTCGGCCACCGGGATCTGGCACCCGCGCTCGCGGCGGGGGCGACCGGGGCGACGACGGTGTCCGCGACGGCCTTCCTCGCCGCTCGGGCCGGCCTGCGGGTCTTCGCCACGGGCGGACTGGGCGGCGTACACCGGGAGTGGGCACAGACGCAGGACGAGTCGGCGGACCTCTCGTTGCTCGCCCGGACGCGGATCACGGTGGTGTGCGCGGGAGTGAAGTCGATCCTGGACGTGCCGGCCACGCTGCAGCGGCTGGAGACGCTGGGGGTGGGGGTGCTCGGCTACGGGACGGAACGTTTCCCCGGCTTCTACCTGGCCGATTCCGGTGAGCCGGTGGACTGGACCGTCCATCGGCCGGAGGAGGTCGCCGCGGTGATGGCCGCTCAGGACGAGCTCGGCGGCCCGGACTGCGGGCTGCTGGTGGCGAACCCGGTGGCCGAGGCGGAGCAGTTGGATCCGGAACTGCACGACCGGGTGCTGGCGGAGGCGCTCGCCGCGTGCCGGGAGCGGGGGATCACGGGGCAGGCGGTGACACCGTTCCTGCTGGGGTTCCTGGTACGGGCCACCGGTGGGGCCTCGCTGGAGGCCAACCTGGCGGCGGTCCGGGGCAATGTGCGGCTCGGGGCACGGATCGCGGGGGCCTGGGCGGCGCGTCCGTGACGGGGGCCCTCCTGGTGGTCGGCGATGTGGTGACGGACGTGGTCGCGGTGCATCCGGAACCACTGGCTCCGGCCACCGACACGGCCGCCCGCATCCGCACCCTGCCGGGTGGCGCCGGAGCCAACGCCGCCTGCTGGGCGGCCCGGACGGGCTCCGTGGAGGTACGGCTCCTCGCGCGGGTGGGCGCCGAATCGGCGCGGTGGCACGAGCGGGCGCTGCTCGCAGCCGGGGTGTGTCCGCGGCTGGTGGTGGACCCGGAGGAGCCGACGGGGACGGTGGTCGCGCTGGTCGGCAAGGACGCGGAGCGTACCTTCCTGACCGACAGCGGCGCCGCGCTACGGCTCTGCCCCGCCGACTGGACGCCCTCCCTGCTGGACGGCGTGGCCCATCTCCACCTGTCCGGTTATCTGTTCTTCGCCGACAGCAGCCGGGAAGTGGCCCGGGTCGCGCTACGGGCGGCCCGCGCGCGGGGGGTGCCGGTGAGCGTGGATCCCGCCTCGGCCGGCTTCCTGGCCGGGCTGGGCACTGAGCGGTTCCTCGCCGCCACCGAGGGGGTCGGGGTACTGCTGCCGAACGAGGACGAGGCGCGGCTGCTGGCCGGCCTTCCGGAGCGGGCCGGGCCGGCGCGCTCCGCGGCGGAGCTGAGCCGGAGGGTGCCGCTGGTGGTGGTGACCCGGGGGGCGGCGGGGGCGCTGATCGCCGAGGACGGCCGGATCACCGCCGAGGTGGCCGCCGAAGCGGCCGAGGCGGTGGACACCACGGGTGCGGGGGACGCCTTCACCGGCGGCTTCCTCGCGGCCAGGCTGGCGGGCGCGGACCCGGCGGAAGCCGCCCGGGCAGGCTGCCGCGCGGCGGCCCAGGCGGTCACCCGCCTGGGCGGCCGCCCATAACCCCGCGCGGCGGGGCCCACCCCGGCTCACAGCACACCCCCGGGCCGGTCAGACCCGGCACCGCCCGCACGCTGACCGGCATTCCGGCTGAGGCGAGGCTGGGCCGGAGCCGGAGGGGTGAGCCTCGGCAGCACTTGAGCCGGGCCCGGTCAGGCCCAGGGCGCGCTTACCGACGCATGCGGCCCAGGCCCGGCTTGGCCGGAGCCGACCTGAGCCGGACGGGAGGGCCTCGGCTTGTGGCCTCCGCGGGGGCTTGGGCCGGGCCCGGCCCACCTGGACCGGCAGTCGCCGCCCTGAGCCCAGCAGGTCCAGAACCGGCCGCACGCGCGTATTCCCCGCACCGACCGCGGGCCTACCCGCTGCGGCCCAGGCCAGGCCGGGCCGGGCCGAAGCCGACCTGAGCCGGATGGGTGGGGCTCGGCTACGGCCCCGGCGCCGCTTGCGCCGGGCCTGAGCCGGACTGGGCCGGGGCTGAGCCGACTCAGCCCCGGCGGGCCTGGCCCGCCCTGGCAGGCCTGGCGCGGGCCTATCCCGGGCCGGGCTGGCCGGGCTCGGGCCCAGCCGGGCCCAACGGCCGCCACCCGTGGCCCGGCAGGCCGGTGGCGGCGGCGCGCGCCGGTCCTCCGCTCGTGCCGCAGGCTAACCGCGGATTCCGGTCCAGGCCGGATGGCGGGGGTCGTCGGCCCTGACCAGCGCGTCGGCGATCGAAGCCGGGTCGGTGTCGGCCTCGTACCGCGCGAAGGCGGGCAGCGTCCAGCGCGCGGACTCCTCCGTCCGGCGGGCGAGCGCCCCCGGGGAGAGCCGGACGTGGAGGCTCAGGTCGAAGGGGAACCAGTGGCCCAGCAGCAACGGGCCGTGCACGATCAGCACGCCGCCCGGCGGGAGTTCGACGTACGGGCTGCGGGTCGCCCGGTCGGTCACCGGATCCCAGAGGTCGGGCAGCACGCGTCCGGTGCCACCGGGATCCGTCGGACCGAACACCTCGCGCCACAGGGCGGCGGTGTCGTACCAGCCACCGAGGTACGAGTCCACGTCCTGACGGCCGAACTCGAAGCGGAGGGAGGCCGGCCGCAGGAAGCCCTCGACCGGGACGACCAGCACCGAACGCCCGCGCAGGCGCAGCGCGGCGGCGAGGTGTCCGGCGAGGACACCGGTGCCGGCCGCCGGTGCGCCGTCGACGCCCACCCGCTGCCAGGTGTCCTGGCCCGCGGCAGCCTCCCGGCCCGGATCCCGGCCCGGATCCCGCCCCGGCCCGGGCCCCGGCCCCCGGTCGTCGAGGTGAGCGGCGAGCCGCTCCGCCATTCGCTGCCATGTGATCGCTTCCAGCTGCACGATCCCATTGTCAGTGGTGACCCTTAGCGTCTTTCACAAGGGATCACCGGCGGAAAGAAGCCGGCGGCCCGGCCTTTGGGGAGGGGTCTGTCATGGCTCGGGAGACGACGTATCTGGAGCTGTCGCAGGACGACGGCGGCGCGCACAAGTTCTACGAGGTGACGGTCGACGGCGCCACCGTCTCCGTGCGGTACGGGCGCATCGGCGCCGAGGGCCAGCTGCAGAACTCCTCCTTCCCCACCGCCGACAAGGCGCGGGCGGCCGCCGCGAAGAAGATCGGCGAGAAGCTGCGCAAGGGGTACGAGCCTGCCGTGCGGGGACAGCGCGTCGCCCGCTCGGTGACCCGCCGCCAGGTCACCTCGGCACCTTCGACGGCGCGGGCGCTCGCCCCGGTGCTGTGGCGTTTCCGCACCGGCTCGGCGGCCTTCGGGATCCATGTGGACGAGGACCGCTGCTGGGTCGGCAACCAGGCGGGCGATGTCCACACGCTGAGCCACGGCGGTGAGGTGCTGGCCCGGTACTCGCTGCCCGACGGGGTGAAGTGCCTGGTGGCGGACGAGTTCTGGATATACGCGGGCTGTGACGACGGCACGGTCTACGACCTGTCGTCGAAGGTGCCCTTCGGCGCCTACGACATTGCGGCGGATGTGGACATCTTCTGGCTCGACATCCGCGAGGGCGTGCTCCACGTGTCCGACCGCAGCGGCGGTCTGACCGTCATCGACCACGAGGACGAGTTCCAGTGGTCGCGGAGATCGGCCGGCTCGAACGCCTGGATGGTCCGGGCCGACGAGCGGGCCGTCTACCACGGACACAGCCAGGGCGTCACGGCCTACGCCCCGGACGGGGGAGGCCAGTTGTGGCACACGGCGACGAACGGCTCGGTGCTCTTCGGCTGGCAGGAGGAGGACGCGGTGTATGCGGGTACCGGGCGCAACACCGTGCAGCGGCTGTCGAAGGCCACCGGCGCGGTAGAGGCCTCGTACCGGTGTGACGCGGCGGTGTACTCGTGCGCGACCTCCCCCGACGGCAGGCACGTCTTCGCCGGCGACCTCGCCTCCTCCGTGTACTGCTTCGACGCCGACGGACGCCGGCTGTGGAAGCTCGGCACGGGCGGCGGGTCCGCGCTGTCGATGCAATATCTGGAGGAGCGGCTCTACCTGGTCACGACGGACGGCTCACTGGTCTGCGTGGACGCGAGCGAGGCGGCCATCGCCGCGGCGCAGCAGGGTTCGGTGCCGGCCCCGCTGGACGTGAAGTCGGCGGCGGCCCTGCCCGTGTACACGCCGGCCGCTTCGGCCTCGGCGGTGGCGACGGTCTCGGTGTCCGCGGCGCCCGCGGGTGCGGTGGTCGTGGAGTGTGTCCAGCGGGGTGGCCGGATGCGGGTCCAGGTGGTGTCGGGCGGCTTCAACTCCTCCTGGAACGTGCAGTTCCCGCTGGGGATCCGGGAGGTCGGCGCCCGCTATGTCGTGGACGGGCTGCATGCGGCTTCGGGTGGTTTCTACCGCGTGCGCGGAGAGATACGCCGGCTCGTGTGAGTGCCGCGGTGGGAGTGCCGTCTGCATGCTGCCCCGGTAGTGGCGGAGCCGGGACGGCGGACCGGTTCTCCCGGGTTCACGGAGCATGGTCCCGGCAGACCGCCGGTGTGACGCCCGGCGGGGCCGGGGTGGGTATGGAGAAGGGAGTGCCCTCGGGGAGGAGCGGAGTCACGTAGAGGACGACCGGCTCGGTGCCGAGGTTGTGGCCCAGGTGGGTGTGGAGGATGCCCGCGGGCTCCACGAAGGTGGCCCCGGCCGGGTGCACCTCGACCGTCTCGTCGTGCAGGACCCGCGTTAGCGTGCCGGATCTGACGACCGCGTCCAACTGGACCCGGTGGTAGTGCCATCCGGTGCAAGCACCGGGCGCGATGACTATTTCCCGCCCCGCGCCGTGCTCGGCGACACAGGCCCCCGCGAACCGGTCGACGGTCGCCTGTCGCACACTCATGAGCCCTCCTCTGTGGACGGATCATCGTCCACTCGGGCCACGGTAGAAGGAGATCAAGCCATCCGGGAAGAGTTTGTGAAACATCAACTGCCGCTCCTCACCAGGTGATATACGGCCGCAGCGGCGGTATCACCTCTGTATGAGCCTCGTGGTCTTCGAGTCGCTGAAGCAGATCCACTGCGCCCAGTGCCGACAGGGCCCGCTGCGGCACCTCGTCCGCGAGGTCGGCGTGCCGCGCTGTCTGGACTGCGCCGATCTCGGACATCTGATCTACCTGCCGCGCGGCGATGCCGCGCTCACCCGCCGGGCTCGCGAGGCCAGTTCCCTCTCGGCCGTCGTCGTCCGCTTCCACAAACGCCGGCGCCGCTACGAGCGTCAGGGGCTCCTGGTCGAGGAGGCCGCCCTGGCCCGCGCGGAGCGTGCCTGCCTTCTGGACTCCGAGGCGCGGGCCCGCCGGCGGGAGCGCGACCGGCTGCGCCGCGCGGCCGAGGACACCCGCTTCACGGCGGCCTTCACCGCCGAGATACGGCGACTGTTCCCCGGCTGCCCGGCCGATCGGGCACTGGCCATCGCCACCCATGCCTCGGTGCGCGGCAGCGGCCGGGTGGGCCGCAGCGCGGCCGGCCGCGCCCTGGACGAACTGGCCGTCTCGATGGCGGTACGAGCCGCCGTACGGCACACCGACACCGGGTACGACGCCCTCCTGATGGCAGGGGTCCCGCGCTTCGCCGCCCGCGCCCGCCTGGCCGCCCAGATCGACGCCATCTTGGACGGGTGGCGTACGGGACCTGCTCCCGATCGGGCAGGTCGTGGCGCTTCGGAAGGTCCTCATCCACAAGGATGATCTACTCCGCCCCGCCCGCCACAGGCATGTGCTGGGGCAGGCGGGCCAGCAAGTGGGCGTCGAGGAAGCCGCGTGCGGAGGCCGGGTCGTGGAGCAGCCGGGCGAAGGGGACGAGCCCGGCCCCGGCCAGCAGCTCGGCGAGCCGGTCCACCGGCCAGCTATAGGCGGGCGTCACCTTGTGGTCGAAGCGGACCGGCTCCGGTCCCTCGGTCGCGAAGAAGGAGGCCAGGAGCAGGCCCCCAGGCGCCAGGACACGCGCCTGCTCGGCGAGTAGGTCGGGCAGTTCCGCGGGCGGAGTGTGGATCATCGAGTAATGGGCCAGCACGCCACCGAGGGCGCCGTCCTCGACGGGGAGGGCCTCCATCCGCGCCTCGTCGAACCGCAGCGCCGGATGGGCCCGCCGGGCGTGGTCGACCATGGCCGGGGAGAGGTCGAGCCCGAAGGCGTCCAGCCCCAGATCGTGCAGCATGGCCGTCAGATGTCCGGGCCCGCACCCGACGTCGGCTGCCCGCAGGTTCCCCGTCCCGCGCACCAGCTCGGCGAAGGTGCCGATCATGGCCCGCGCGAACGGCTGCCCCTCCAGCCGGTCGGCGAACAGCGACGCGTACAGCTCGACGATCCCGTCGTAGGCCGCCCTGGTCTCGTCCTGGTGCTCCACCACGGGAAGGAAGCTAACATCCCCATCCCCATCCCCGCACGTGCGCGGCCGGTCTCCGACCCTCTTCCAGCCCACACCCCTGGGGACCGAATGGCGCGTCATGCCAGCACGGAAGAGGCCTAGTTCAGGCGGAACCGGCGGTAGAGCAGCACACCGCCGAGCATCAGCGCTCCGCCGCCGGGCAGGAGGTAGCCGAGGCCGTCGGCGCCGGTCTCCGCGAGGGCCGAGGTGTGCCGCGGCGGCGTCGGCGGGAGCGTCGGGGCCACCGGCTGCCCGACGGCGGGGGGCTGCGTCGGCTTGGCGACGCTGGGCGCGGGGCCGTTGACGGAGGTGTTGCCGCTGGAGCTGTTGCCGACCCCGACGACGCTCACCGCGTTCCCGCTGACATTGACGGGCACGTCGATGGGGAGCTGGAGACCGTTGCCGGACAGCAGCCCGGGCGAATCCTTTCCGCGTCCTTCGGCCACGGCTCCCCCGCCGTTGCCCCCGCCCTGCTTCGAAGACTGCGACGACGGCTGCCCCGACGACTGCGAGGACTTGTGGCCCGGCTTGCCGCCACCGCCCGGCGCCTCGTTGGCACAGCGGTTCCCGGCCGCCGGGTTCAGCAGACCGACCACGTTCACGGTGTTGCCGCACACATTGACCGGGGAGTGCACGGGCAGTTGCACCAGATTCCCCGAGAGCAGCCCCGGCGAGCCCGCGGCCACTGCGCCCGCCTCCGCGTCGGCGTAGGCGAATCCGCCGACACCGGCGACCGCCAGCCCACCTCCCGCAACGACCGCCGCGATCAAGCCATTCCGACGACTGTGACGCATCAGTTTTCCCGCCTTCCGGAGGAGTTCACGGGTGTTGCACCCGCACCGGAGACAACGCGCTGAACCCATTCGGGTTATAGGCCCGGTAGGCATTTCACTCCATCGTGTACTGGGTACTGCCTATTTCATGACTGACCGCTCACGGCTCCCACTGCTCCTGCTTGACGTGGACGGCCCCCTCAACCCCTTCCGGTCCACCCTCGCCGGCCTGCACGGTTACACCAGTCACCGGATGCGTCCGGCCATCTGGATGTCCCGCCGCGCCCCCGGTTCCCGGAGCGCTCGGCGAGGCCTGCGGGTCCGCCTCCACCCCGCGCACGGCGCCCGGTTGGGAGCCCTGCCCTTCGAGCTCGCCTGGGCCACGACCTGGATGCACCAGGCCAACACGATGATCGCCCCGCACATAGGACTTCCCGGTGATCTTCCTGTCATCGAATGGCCGGAACTCTTCGCCCACGACCCCGAAGGACTCTCCTGGAAGACCCGCGCCCTCGTGGAGTGGGCGGCGGGCCGCCCCTTCGCCTGGGTGGACGACATGATCAATGCCCGCGACCGCGCCTGGATCGCCACCCACCACCCGGCCCCGGCGCTCCTGCTGCGCATCCACCCGCGCCACGGCCTGCGCGAGCGCGACTTCGACACCCTGGCCCGCTGGGCCACCGGGATCAGTGCCGCAGAGCGGTGACCGGGTCGGTGGAGGGGCGGCCCGCCGGCCACCAGTCGTCATCGCCCGGGCGGGATTCGTAGGCGTACCAGAGGGCGTCGCGGCCCAGGCGCAGTTGGCGGGTGCTCGCCGTGAGGCGGTTGCGGTCGGGGCGGAAGGAGCCCTGGGACGCCGCGAGGAGCGCCGGGCGGGCCCGGTCGAAGGGGCCTGCGGGAGGGTCCCAGGGCTCCTCCAGAGCGGCGAGCGCGGCCCGGCCGCCCTGGCGCCAGGCCGCGGCGGCGCGGGCGAGGTCGGTGGTGGTGCGGCCGGTGGCGCGCGCCAGATCCCGGTAGAGGGTGCGGGCCGCCCCGGTGAGGCCCGCGGTGGCGTGCGCGGAGGCCAGCCGGACGGCGTCCTGCCACAGGGACAGCCCGGCGATGGGGTCCTCGGCGGTGGTGAGAAGGGCGAGGGCGCGGGCGGCGGCGTCGGAGGCGAGCTGGTCCAGGGCCAGCGGGTCGGGGGCGGCGGGATCGGCCGGGTAGCTGGGCGGGAGCCCCGCGGCGGCGGGCGCGGCGAGCGGGGCGGGCAGCAGCGGCAGACTGGTTCGGGCGAGCGCCTCGCGGGCCGGGACGCCCGGGAAGTCGGGTGCGGTGTCGGGCTGTTCGCGGGCGGCGTGGGCGGCATTGCGGCGGGCGAGCTCTTCGAGGAGCTCGCGCTCTCCCCGGCCGCGCAGGAGCAGCAGGACGAGCGGGTCCTCGTCGAGGAGGCGGGCCGCCCGGTAGCAGAGGGCGGCCGCGTGCTTGCACGGCGGACGCCCGAAGTCCGGGCAGGAGCAGTGCGCGACGAGCTCGCCCACGCCGGGCAGGATCGTCCCCGCGAGGCTCTGCGGGACCTCCCGCTCCAGGAGCGCGGCGAGCGCCGCGGGATCGGCCGCCGTCGCCTCCAGGAGCTCGCTCCACTCGGAGTCCTCGAAGGCGGGCAGGACCAGCTCGGTGCGGTACGGGCGGGCCCGGCTGCCCCGGACGTACGCCACGATCCTGCCCGGGGTGACGGTGACGGCATCGACGTGGCCCTCGGCGGCGTACGCACGGCCCCGGGCCAGACGGCCCGCATCGTGGGAGGCCTCTTCCAGCGCCGCCACCCAGGCCCGGCCCCACCAGCTCGCCGCCTCCACCCCGGGGGGCACGGTCTCGAAGGTGCGGCGGCGGTCGTCCCGCGCGGTGATCATGCGGGCCTCCGGAGCGATACGAGGTCGGCCAGCTCGCGGTCGGTCAGCTCGGTGAGCGCCGACTCGCCGGAGCCGAGGACGGCATCGGCCAGGGCCCGCTTGGCCTCCAGCATCTCGGCGATCCGGTCCTCCACGGTGCCTTCGGCGATGATCCGGTGCACCTGGACGGGCTGGGTCTGGCCGATCCGGTAGGCGCGGTCGGTGGCCTGCTCCTCGACGGCCGGGTTCCACCAGCGGTCGAAGTGGATGACATGGCCGGCCCGGGTCAGATTCAGCCCGGTGCCCGCCGCCTTCAGGGACAGCAGGAAGACGGGGACCTCGCCCGCCTGGAAGCGGTCCACCAGTTCCTCGCGGCGGGGCACCGGCGTCCCGCCGTGCAGGAGCTGGTGGGAGATCCCGCGGTCGGTCAAGTGCCGCTCGATGATGCGGGCCATCGTCACGTACTGGGTGAAGACGAGCACCGAGCCGCCCTCGGCCAGGATCGTGTCGAGGAGCTCGTCCAGCAGGGCGAGTTTGCCCGAGCGGTGCGCGATGCGCAGCTGCCCTCCCTTCACCTCCTGCTCTTTCAGATACTGCGCCGGGTGGTTGCAGATCTGCTTGAGCGAGGCCAGCAGCTTCATGATCATGCCGCGCCGCTCGATGCCCTCGCTCGCCTCGATCACCGCCATCGCCTCGTCCACCGCGGCCCGGTAGAGCGAGACCTGTTCGCGGGTCAGGGCGACCGGGTGGTCCGTCTCCGTCTTCGGCGGCAGCTCCGGTGCGATGCCGGGGTCGGACTTCTTGCGCCGCAGCAGGAACGGCCGTACGAGAGCGGCCAGTCGGGCCACGGCCGCCTCATTTCCGCCGTCCTCCTCCTGCTGGTGCTCCACGGGGCGGGCGTGGCGGGCGCGGAAGGCGGTGAGCGGGCCGAGCAGCCCGGGCGTCGTCCAGTCGAGCAGGGCCCACAGCTCGGAGAGGTTGTTCTCCACCGGGGTCCCGGTCAGGGCCACCCGGGCGGGCGCCGGTACGGTGCGCAGCGCCTTCGCCGTCGCCGAATGCGGGTTCTTGACGTGCTGCGCCTCATCGGCGACGACCATGCCCCAGCGCTGCCCGGCCAGTTGGGGGGCGCTGGCACGCATCGTCCCGTACGTGGTGAGTACGAAGCCGCCCGCCAGGCCGTCGAGGCTGCGGCTGCCGCCGTGGAAGCGGCGCACGGGCGTGCCGGGGGCGAACTTCTCGATCTCCCGCTGCCAGTTGCCCAGCAGCGACGCCGGACAGACCACGAGCGTCGGCTCGGGGCGGTCCCGGTGCAGGTGCAGCGCGATCAGCGTGACGGTCTTGCCCAGGCCCATGTCGTCGGCGAGGCAGCCGCCGAGGCCGAGCGAGGTCATCAGGTCCAGCCAGGCCAGGCCGCGCGCCTGGTAGTCGCGCAGGGTGGCCTTGAGCCCGGCGGGCTGCGGAAGCGGGGCGAGCTCGCCCGTCAGCCGCTCGCGCAGCGCTGCCAGCGCCCCCACCGGAACCGCCTCGACCGCTTCCCCGTCGATCTCCGCCGTCCCCGACAGTACGGTGGCCAGCGCTGCCACCGGGTCCAGCAGGCCCAGCTCCCGCTTGCGAGCCTTGCGCACCAGCTCCGGATCGACCCGCACCCACTGGTCGCGCAGCCGCACCACGGGCCGGTGGGCCTGCGCGAGCGCGTCCATCTCCCCCGGGGTGAGCCGGTCACCGCCGAGCGCCAGCTCCCAGGAGAAGGCGAAGAGGTGCTCCGCGTCGAAGAAGGCGGTGCCGTCGGTGGCGGACCCCGGCGCGGTGGACCGTATGACGGCGGTCGCCGACAGGGTCCGGGCCAGCTCGCGCGGCCAGTGGACCGGGACCCCTGCCTCCGCGAGGCGGGTGGCGGCCACGCCCAGCAGGTCTTCGAGCTCCGGGTCCGAGAGGGCAAGGACGTCCGGCGCGGGCTGGTCGAGCAGGCGCAGCAGCGGCGGCCAGGTCCGGGCGGCCCGACGCAGCGCGAGCACGGCATCGATCCGGGCCCGGGGACCGAAGCCGGCTCCTGCGGCGCCGGCCCACAGCGGCCCCGCATCGGTGATCAGCGTCGGGTCGGCGAGGCTGTGCACCTGTACGACGGCGGCCCCCGCCCGCCGGAGACCGTCGTCCTCCTCGGCCTCGTCGAAGAGGCGCGAGGAGGACAGGTCGAGCCGGAGCGAGATGCCCACGCCGGTGTCGGCTCCGGCCGCCACCTGCGCGGCCCACTCCCCCATCCCGGACACCCGCTGCGGCTCCCGCGCGGCGAAGGGCAGTCCGGCGGCGACGGGCGCGGCCGGGGTACGGGGCAGGCTGTCCGCGACGGCGTCGAGGAACGAGCGGACCAGCGCCTCCGGTTGGGGCAGCCGCAGCGGACGGCGCCCCGGGAGGGGGGTCGCATACCCCTCGTGCGGCATCGCGGAGGCGACCGCGCGGAGATGATCCACATCCGCGGCGTCCAGCGGTCCCGCCCGCCAGGCGTCGACGCCGTCGGGTGTGATCCCGGGGAGCAGTCGGCCACGGGCGACCAAGGTGAGCGCCTGCACGGCGGCGGTGCCCCAGGCCCGGGTGGCGGGATGCGCGGCAGGGCTGCGGGGCGCCTGGGCGAAGAGCGGCAGGGCGGCGGTGACGGACAGGGTCACGGCGGGCACGCTCCGGCTGCGGACCCCGTCACCGTGGGGGCGCACGACCGTCAGCGATCCCGGTGTCCCCACCTCGGGCAGGACGTCCCCCTCGGGCGACCAGAAGGCGACCCGCCCCTCCCTCGGCACGGCCGCGGGCAGGAAGACGGCGGCGTGGCGCAGCAGAGCCGTGGCGTCTGCCCGCAGCGGCGACTGCGACGGCTGGTGCTGCGGGTGTCGCTGATCCTGGTGCCGGTGCTGGTGCTGTAGGTGCGTTGTCACTGCTTCCCCCCTTTCCCGACCGCTTCCCGACCGTTTCCCGACCGATGCGGATTTCTTCTGCCACGAGTCTAGGTGCGGCCACTGACAACGCCGCTGACCTGGGGATACGTCGAGATGGACACCGGGGATGGGCCCGGACGAGGGCCGGCGACGGGGACGCCAGATGGGCGACCTGAGCCACGCCCCGGTCGCCGGCTTCAAGAAGACGACGACCCGGGCCGTGCACAAGCTGAACTCGTGAACCCCTGAGCCGTCTCGCCGCCGCCTCCCCGGTGGGGCCGTGCCGGTGCCACCATGGACGTGAGGCATGCGACGGAGCTGAAGCAAGCGTGCGAGGCGATGGTCATGCGTTCCGGAAACGAGCCGGTCACCGCCCGCAGTCCGCTGCGGCTGCGGTTCTGGCTGAGTCTGTGGGGTCTGATCTGGGCCTCGGCGGGGGCGACCGCCTTCGTCCTGGCCGACCGTCCGGGGTGGGCGGCCGCCTGCGCGGTGGTCGCGGTACTGGCCGTCGTGGACCTGGCCGTGGTGGTCCGCCACATCCATCAGGGGCCGCACTACCAGCCCGGTCGCGACGTCCCTCCGTACGAGCCACCCGGGGCGCGGTGACCGGGCGCCGGAGCCGTCGAGCCCGGGCCAGGCCAGGCCGCCGGTTCGGCTCTGGCCGGCCGGTCCGGGTCAGGCCTCGAAGCGGGCCGCCTGCAGGTACTCCGGCTGCGGGTCGAGCGCAGCGGCCAGCCGGAAGTGCTTGCGCGCCTGCTCGGGCCGCCCCGAGCGCTCATGGGTACGGGCCAGCGCGAAGTGGGCGAAGGCGTTGTCCGGCTCCCGCTCCAGTACGAGCTCGAACTCCAGCGCCGCGGGTCGCAGCTGGGCGGCCGCGAAGAAGGCGCGGGCGCGCAGCAGCCGGGCCGCCGTGTTCTCCGGGTGGGCCGCTATCACCGAGTCGAGCAGTTTGACCGCGCCCCGCGGGTCGCGGGCGGCGAGCAGGTGCTCGGCGGCCCGGTAGTCGATGACGTGCGTCTCCGGACTCGCGGAACCCGACGGCGAAGGCGATGACGACGAAGGCTGCGGCGTAATGTCGGACACGTTCTCTTCCTTCCCTCTCCAGGCCTGTTCAACGCCCCCCGCCCCGGCCGCTATTTCCGTGGGCACGTCAGGCCCCGCAGCCGCCGCCCGCGTCTCCCGCGGTCCGCTCCTGGAGCCGCGCCCGCACGGTGAGTTCCTCCCACACCTTGCGCACCTGCGGCTCCAGCGCCTCCAGCGGCCCGTCGTTGTCGATCACGAGCGTGGCCACCGCCAGCCGCTGCGCCCGCGTGGCCTGGGCGGCCATCCGGGCCCGCGCCTCCTCCTCGGTCATGCCGCGCAGGGCGGTCAGCCGGGCGAGCTGCGTCTTCGGCGCCGCGTCCACCACGACCACCAGGTCGTACAACGAGGCGAGGCCGTTCTCGGCGAGCAGGGGTACGTCGTGCACCACGATCGCGTCCGGCCCCGCGGCGACTTCCAGCTCGGCCGACCGCGCCCCGACCAGCGGGTGCACGATCGCGTTCAGACGCCGGAGCAGCTCCGGGTCGGCGAAGACGATCGACCCCAGTTTCTGCCGGTCCAGGTCCCCGTCGGCGGTCAGCACCGACTCCCCGAAGGCCGCCACGACTGCCGCGAGCCCGGGCGTGCCGGGGGCGACGACCTCCCGCGCGATCCGGTCGGCGTCCACGATGACCGCCCCGTACCCCGCCAGCAGCCGCGAGACCTCGCTCTTGCCGGCTCCGATTCCGCCCGTCAGGCCCACTTTCAGCATGGCTCGCAGCTTAGTCGGGTCCCCGTGGCCGACGCCGGGCGCCCGTACGACGGCCCCCGGCGCCGGGCCCCGCATACGACTCCGCCACCCGGGCCGTCCGGCGTCAGCCTTCGCCCTCGCGCTCCGCGAGGAAGCGCTCGAACTCGCGGCCGATCTCCTCCGCCGACGGGATCTCCGCCGGCTCGGCCATCATGTTGCCCCGGGTCTCGGCCCCGGCCGCCGCGTCGTACTGGTGCTCCAGGCCCTGTACCAGGGCGACGAGTTCCTCATCGCCCTCCCGGATCTGCCGGTCGATCTCCGTCTGCGTGCGGTGTGCCTCGGTGCGCAGCCCGTGCGCCACCGCCGGCAGGACCAGCCCGGTCGCCGCCGTGATCGCTTCCAGCACCGTCAGCGCGGCGTCCGGGTACGGCGAGCGCGCGACGTAGTGCGGTACGTGCGCGGCGACACCCAGCACGTCGTGCCCTGCCTGGCCGAGGCGGAACTCCACCAAGGACTCCGCGCTGCCGGGCACCTGCGCCTCTTCGAAGGGGCTGCGGTGGCCGGGCATCAGGTCCGTCCGGTTGCCGTGCGGGGTGATGCCGACGGGCCGGGTGTGCGGGACACCCATCGGGATGCCGTGGAAGTTGACGGAGAGCCGGACCCCGAGGCGCTCGACGATCTGCCGGACGGCAACGGCGAAGCGCTCCCATTCCACATCGGGCTCGGGGCCCGACAGCAGCAGGAACGGCGCACCGGTGGCGTCCTGGACGAGGCGCACCTCCAGCCGGGGCTCTTCGAACTCGCTCCAGTGGTCGCGCTGGAAGGTCAGCAGCGGCCGGCGGGCCCGGTAGTCCACCAGCCGGTCCGCGTCGAACCGGGCGACGACTTGGTGGGGCAGGGTGTCGAGGAGCCGCTCGACGATCTGCTCCCCTGCCTCACCGGCGTCTATGTACCCCTCGAAGTGGTAGAGCATGACCAGCCCGGCCGAGTCCTGGGCAAGGGCCAGGTCCGCCACCGCCAGGCCCTTGGCATCCCATTCGTACAAACCTTGTGGATCAAGCACAGTCACCACTCCTCCTCGCCGCGTTCTCTGCACAGAACGTCCAAGGGGGCCTGACCATTCCCCAGTTGGCCGCATTCACCGGAACGCGTGCATCCACAACGCGGTAAGGCCCGCCCCCCTGAGGGGACGGGCCTTACCGTTTTCAGCTCAGCTCAGCTCACACCGGAGTGTGATGCGCGCTGCGATCAGCTCTGGCCGCCGGCCAGCTTCTCGCGGAGCGCGGCCAGGGCCTCGTCCGAAGCCAGGGCGCCGGAGGTCTCGTCCGACTCCGAGGAGTAGGAACCACCCGAGATGCCCGCACCGGCGTTGCTCGCGGCGGCCGGGGCGGCAGCACCCTCGGCAGCAGCGGCCTCGTCGGCCTCGCGGCTCTTGATGACCTGGGCCTGGTGCTGCTCGAAGCGCTGCTGCGCCTCGGCGTACTGGGCCTCCCAGGCCTCGCGCTGCTTCTCGAAGCCCTCGAGCCAGTCGTTGGTCTCGGGGTCGAAGCCCTCGGGGTAGATGTAGTTCCCCTGGTCGTCGTAAGACGCGGCCATGCCGTACAGGGTCGGGTCGAACTCGACCGACGCCGGGTCGGTACCGAAGGACTCGTTGGCCTGCTTCAGCGACAGCGAGATCCGGCGACGCTCAAGGTCGATGTCGATGACCTTGACGAAGATCTCGTCGTTGACCTGGACGACCTGCTCCGGGATCTCCACGTGGCGCTCGGCCAGCTCGGAGATGTGGACCAGACCCTCGATGCCCTCGTCCACGCGGACGAACGCGCCGAACGGAACCAGCTTGGTGACCTTACCCGGGACGACCTGACCGATCTGGTGCGTCCGGGCGAACTGCTGCCACGGGTCTTCCTGCGTCGCCTTCAGCGACAGGGAGACGCGCTCGCGGTCCATGTCCACGTCGAGGACCTCGACGGTGACTTCCTGGCCGACCTCGACAACCTCGGACGGGTGGTCGATGTGCTTCCAGGACAGCTCGGAGACGTGGACGAGACCGTCGACGCCACCCAGGTCCACGAAGGCACCGAAGTTGACGATCGAGGAAACGACGCCGGAGCGGACCTGACCCTTCTGCAGGGTGGTGAGGAACGTCTGGCGAACCTCGGACTGGGTCTGCTCGAGCCAGGCGCGGCGGGACAGGACCACGTTGTTGCGGTTCTTGTCCAGCTCGATGATCTTCGCCTCGAGCTCCTTGCCCACGTAGGGCTGGAGGTCGCGGACACGACGCATCTCGACGAGAGAGGCCGGCAGGAAGCCGCGGAGGCCGATGTCGAGGATGAGACCACCCTTGACGACCTCGATGACGGTACCGGTGACGATGCCGTCTTCTTCCTTGATCTTCTCGATGGTGCCCCAGGCACGCTCGTACTGAGCGCGCTTCTTCGAGAGGATCAGGCGGCCTTCCTTGTCCTCCTTCTGGAGGACCAGGGCCTCGATCTCGTCACCGACCTTGACGACCTCGTTCGGGTCGACGTCGTGCTTGATCGAGAGCTCGCGGCTCGGGATGACACCTTCGGTCTTGTAACCGATGTCGAGGAGAACCTCGTCCCGGTCAACCTTGACGATGACGCCGTCGACGATGTCGCCATCGTTGAAGTACTTGATCGTCTCGTCGATCGCCGCGAGGAACGCGTCCGCGTCGCCGATGTCGTTGACCGCAACCTGCGGAGTGGTGGCGGTGGTCTCGGTGCTGCTCGTCATGTGGGAAAGGGCTCCGGTTACGGACAGAAAGTCGTAGGTACTGCTACGCCGGAGCCCTTATCGGCATCCACCGAAGCCGGACAGCCAAGGAGACCCCCATTCCGCGCAGCGCGGAGGGCCTCGAAAACCGAGGGGACATCAACAGATGCAAGCGCAGCCTGCTAGGTCTGAGGAGCACAGGCTCGCAGCGCAACTTGTAGCATACGGGGGCAGCCGGACAGGGTCAATGCGCGAAGGCCCGCACGCCGGGCAGATCGCCGGATAACCGGCACAATTCGTAGGCGGGAAGGCCCTGATGGCCCTTCTCCGTCTGTTCCACAGACACCGGCCGACACGCGCCGACCATTCGCAGACTACGACGACGGGCCCCATGAACCAAGAGGACTACGCCCCCCAGGACGCCTACGGGGCCGGTGTCGGCCCCGAGGACGACGCCGAGGCCACGCGCCGGGAGGCGGGGGAAGCGGAGAGCAGCCGCGCCAGCCGGGGCTGGTGGGACCGCAACGCCGACGAGTACCAGAGCGAGCA
The DNA here is from genome assembly GCF_053591375.1 of Streptomyces sp. NPDC003034. Taxonomy (NCBI): domain Bacteria; kingdom Bacillati; phylum Actinomycetota; class Actinomycetes; order Kitasatosporales; family Streptomycetaceae; genus Streptomyces; species Streptomyces sp. NPDC003034. The sequence continues at coordinate 141,301 of NZ_JBSFTS010000005.1, read as the reverse complement.
CGGCCCCTTCCTCGGCGACGACCGCTTCGTGTGGGGGCCGGAAGGGCTGGACGAGGCGGACGCGGCCCTGCTCGGCCCCGCCGCCTCCCTGAAGGGCAAGGACGTCCTGGAGATCGGCGCCGGCGCCGCGCAGTGCTCGCGCTGGCTGGCGGCGCGGGGCGCCCGCCCGGTCGCCCTCGACCTCTCCCACCGCCAGCTCCAGCACGCCCTGCGCATCGGCGACGACGTGCCCCTGGTCGAGGCGGACGCTGGCAGGCTGCCCTTCCGCGACGGCTCCTTCGACCTCGCCTGCTCCGCCTACGGCGCCGTCCCCTTCGTAGCCGACCCGGTGAACGTCATGCGCGAGGTGCACCGCGTCCTGCGCCCGGGCGGCCGCTGGGTCTTCTCGGTCACCCACCCCATCCGGTGGGCCTTCCCGGACGAGCCCGGTCCCGAGGGGCTCACCGTGGCCGCCTCCTACTTCGACCGGACCCCGTACGTCGAGCAGGACGAGCAGGGGCGCGCCGTGTACGTCGAGCACCACCGCACGCTCGGCGACCGGATCCGCGACGTGGTGGCGGGCGGCTTCCGCCTGGTCGACCTGGTCGAGCCGGAGTGGCCCGAATGGAACAGCCAGGAGTGGGGCGGCTGGTCCCCGCTGCGCGGCAACCTGATCCCCGGCACGGCGATCTTCGTCTGCGAGCGGAGCGAGACGGCCCTCCCGGCCGGGGGCCGGGCGGAGGAACCGACGTGATCCGCCACCGCGAGCTCGACGCCCTTGCGGTACGGGAGGCCCTGCCGGCGCTCGTCTCGGCGCTCGACGGCCACGGCACCGCGGTGCTCTGCGCCCCGCCCGGCACCGGCAAGACCACGCTGGTGCCGCTGGTGCTGGCGGGACTGGTGGGGGACGGACCCCGCCGCCGGGTCGTGGTCGCCGAGCCCCGGCGGATCGCCGCCCGGGCCGCCGCCCGCCGGATGGCCTGGCTGCTGGGCGAGCAGGTCGGCGCCTCGATCGGCTTCACGGTCCGGGGCGAGCGGGTGGTGGGGGCGCGGACCGCGGTGGAGGTGGTCACCACCGGGGTTCTGCTGCAGCGCCTGCAACGCGACCAGGAGCTGTCCGGCGTCGATGTCGTCGTCCTGGACGAGTGCCACGAGCGGCACCTGGACGCCGATACGGTCGCCGCCTTCCTCCTGGACGTACGCGAGACCCTGCGGCCGGAGCTGCGCCTCGTCGCGGCTTCGGCGACGACCGACGCGGCCGGATGGTCCCGGGTGCTCGGCCAGGGCTGGCACGGCGGTCCGGGCGGCCTGGGCCGTCCCGGCGGTGCGCCGGTCGTGGAGGCCGCGGGCGTCTCGTATCCGGTGGAGACCGTCTGGGCTCCTCCGGCCAGGCCGGTCCGGCCGCCCCACGGCCTGCGGGTGGATCCTGCGCAGCTGGCGCACGTGGCCTCGGTGGTGCGGCGGGCGCTGGCGGAACGTTCCGGCGACGTCCTGTGCTTCCTCCCCGGTGTCGGGGAGATCGCCCGCGTCGCCGGGCAGCTGGGCGACGTGGACGCGGAGGTGCTCCAGATCCACGGCCGGGCCCCGGCGGCCGTGCAGGACGCCGTGCTGACGCCGGCGGACCACCGGCGGGTGATCCTGGCGACGGCGGTGGCCGAGTCGAGCCTGACCGTGCCCGGCGTACGCGTGGTGGTGGATTCCGGGCTGGCCCGCGAGCCGCGCGTCGACCACGCGCGGGGCCTGGGCGCGCTGGCGACCGTACGGGCCTCCCGCGCGGCCGGGCGCCAGCGGGCGGGCCGGGCGGGGCGGGAGGCGCCGGGCACGGTGTACCGGTGCTGGACGGAGGCCGAGGACGGCCGCCTGCCCGCGTTCCCCGCACCGGAGATCCGCATCGCCGACCTGGCGCAGTTCGCCCTCCAGGCCGCCTGCTGGGGCGACCCGGACGCGGCCGGCCTGGCACTGCTGGACCCGCCGCCGGCCGGTGCGATGGCGGCGGCGCGGGAGGTACTGGTCGCGGTGGGGGCGGTGGACGCGGCGGGACGGCCCACCCCGCGCGGGCTCGCGATGTCCCGCCTGGGCCTCCACCCCCGGCTGGCGCGCGCCCTCCTGGACGGCGCGCGGACGCTGGGGGCGCGGCCGGCGGCGGAGGTGGTGGCCCTGCTCAGCGAGGAGCCGCCGCGGGAGTACGGCGACGACCTGGCCGCGGCGTGGCGCACGGCCCGCCGGGGCGCCGACGGCTACGCGGCGCGCTGGCGCGCGGAGGTCCGGCGCCTGGAGCGCGCCGCGCAGGACCCGGCGGGGCTCTCCCCCGCCCCGCCCCTTCCCGGAACCGGGGCCGCGCCCCCGGCCGCCCGCACCGCTGCCCCGGGCGAAGTAGGCACCCCTGACCCGGGCGAAGCCGGCACCGCCCTGCGGGGAAGGCGGCGCCAGGCGGACGGCGCCGGCCGAGATCGGGCCGCGCCGGCGTTCGAGGCGCCCGGCCGGGGCCGCGGCCCCGGTGCGGATGCCGTCCCCGATGACGCCGCCGCCGGTCTCGTCGCCGCGCTCGCCTTCCCCGAGCGGGTGGCGAAGGCCAAGGGCGACGGAGCCTTCCTCATGGCCTCCGGAACCGGGGCCGAGCTCGGCGAAGGGTCGCGGCTGCGCAGCGCGCCCTGGCTGGCCGTCGCCGTCGCCGACCGGGCCCCGCACGCGGCCTCCGCGCGGGTCCGGCTGGCCGCCGTACTGGACGAGGAGACCGCCCTGGCCGCCGCCGCCCACCTGCGGACGGAGGGCGCAGAGGTGCGCTGGGAGGGCGGGGAGGTCCTCGCGCGTTCGGCACAGCGCCTCGGGGCGATCGAGCTGGCCGTGCGGCCGCTGCGCGACCCCGACCCGCGGCGGGTGCGGGCGGCCCTGCTCGACGGGCTCCGCGCCGAGGGCCTGGGCCTGCTGCGCTGGTCCCAGGACGCGCTGGCGCTGCGGGCCCGGCTGCGGTTCCTGCACCGGACGCTCGGCGGCGGCTGGCCCGACGTGGAGGACGACGGCGCGCTGCTGGAGCGGGCCGACGACTGGCTGGAGCCGGAACTGTCCCGGGCCCGGCGCCGCGCCGACCTCGGGCGGATCGATGCCGGGCAGGCCCTGAACCGGCTGCTGCCGTGGGCCACCGGGGAGGCGGGCCGGCTGGACGAGTTGGCTCCGGAACGGCTCCCGGTCCCGAGCGGCTCCCGGATCCGGGTGGACTACTCGGCCGGACAGCCCGTGCTCGCCGTGAAACTCCAGGAGTTGTTCGGGCTGGCGGAGACTCCGCGGGTGGCCGGCGTACCGGTGCTCGTGCACCTGTTGTCGCCCGCCGGGCGCCCCGCTGCCGTCACCGCCGACCTCGCCTCCTTCTGGCAGGGCGGCTACCGCGCCGTACGGGCCGAACTGCGGGGCCGCTACCCCAAGCACCCGTGGCCCGAGGACCCGGCGACCGCGGAGCCCACCCGCCACACGAACGCCCGGCTCAGGCGCTGACCCCGTCCCCGGGTTCGTGGCGTCCGCGTTGCCCGGGTTCCTCCCGTACGCGTTCCGCGGGTTCCTCGCGTACGCGCCGGCCGCGGGCCTCCAGCCACAGCGACAGGGCGAGCAGCGCGAGGCCGCCGGCCGCCAGGCCGGCCGGCGCGTACGTGTGCAGCGCGAGGACCTTCGTACGGTTCGACTTGACCAGGTCGAGCGTGTACCTGCTGTAGTCCTCGCGCATCTTCACGTGCCCGGCGAAGGCGGTGAGCTTGCCGTCAGGTCCGCTCGCCGCGATGCCGCCGCGCATCTCCTGCCGGATGTCCTGCTCGGCGTTGACGGGCGCACCGGTCACCGGGTCGACCCAGAACATCACCTTGGCCGTGTACCAGAGGCTGGTGCCGGTGGTCTCTTCGATCGTCGCCGGGTCGATGCCCTCGATCGGCATCTTCTTCGGCATGGCGACCTTGGTCCACGGAATGGTCTGCTCGAAGTAGTAGACGTCCATGCCGCGGAACTTCCGCGAGCCGACGAAGTGGATCGGCGACGCCGTACGGGTCTGCGCGTCGAAGTAGAGGTAGTCGCGCGGATCGGTGAAGAACGGCCACTTGAACTCGATGCCCTCGCGCTTGACCGGATCCCCGTCGACCATCTCTCCGGTGGCGTGCACCGGATCCTGGGTGTGCGCGTCGAAGATGTAGCGCTCGGGGATCTGAGAGACCATCTTCCCGTCGGGGCCGATGATGTGCGACAGCGTGTCCCAGACGACGACGTCCTTGCCCGCGCTCGCCTCGATCTCCCGCGAGGCTTCCACGTTGCCCTTGAGGGTCTGGACGATCGTCACCTTGTCGACTTTTTTGGGCTTCATGCCGTCGTGGTAGTCGATGAGGGTCGCGTCCTTGGCCTCAAGGACCATCTCCTGGTACTGGCCGGCCGGAATCTGGGCGAGGCGGGGGTACGCGTACCAGCGCAGCAGCGGGGCGAGGGCTGCGCAGAAGACGGCTAGGGCCAGCAGGACAAGGCTCGCTGTGCGTCGCATCGCCGGGCCCTCCTCTACTTTCCGGGCGCGGCGGGCGCGGTGGTGAGCAGGGGCTTGGGGGAGGTCTCACCCTCGGGCGCCCCGAGCGCCGTGACGGCGAGGACGAGGAGCACGGCGAGGACGAGCCCGCCGACGGCGGCGGCGAACGCGCGCATACCGGCCTCCGGAACTGATAGGGCGTCAGGGCGCAGGCACCGTAGCAACGCGGGGCCGAGATGAGAACGGCCTGGGCCCTCGGGCTGGGCTCCGCGCGCGACTTGACGGCCGCCGGCGACCCCCTGCCCGGGACCCGCCCCCGAAGCCCGGGCGCCCCGGTCCGCGCGGCCGGCGGCGGCCGGAGCCTGCGAGGTGGCCGTCAGGGCGCAGAGCGGGGCGGCGGAACCGCGTTCGCGCGGGGGACGTCCGAATGTGCGAGCCGCCGGGCGCCGCAGGCCTCACTCGCGACGACGCACGGGGCGCGGGCCGGAGGACGGAGTTCACCCGTCCCCGCGCCCTGGGCGGCTCACGCATACTGTCCGGAACGCGGACCGTTCGGCCCTTTTCGGGCCTTCCGGGCCGTTTCAGATCAACGCGAGGTGCCATGCCGTTCACCCTCAGCCATGCGGCCGCCGTACTGCCGGTCCTGCGCCGGACCGGGCGGGCCCGGGGGCCGCTGGTGGCCTCGGCGCTGGTCCTCGGCTCCTTCGCGCCGGACACCTTGTACTTCGCGGACGCCGTCGTTCCGGGCTTCATGCGGTACGGCGACTTCACGCACTCGCTGCCGGGCGTGCTCACCGCCGACGCGGTCCTGACGGCCGCCCTCGCGGCGTGCTGGCTGCTGCTGCGCGAACCTCTGACCGCGCTCCTGCCGCGCGGCTGGCAGGGCCGTGTGCACGCCTTCGTCCGGGGTGAGCACTGGCGTACCCGCCGACCGGCATCACTCGCGCTCTGGTTCTACGTCTCGGCGGTCGCCGGCTCCCTGACGCACCTCGTGTGGGACAGCTTCACGCACCTGGACCGCTGGGGGACGAACGCGCTGCCCGATCTGGGGCGGCCCCTGGCCTTCGGCCTGCCGCTCTACTCGTACCTCCAGTACGGCAGTTCGGCGGTCGCGGCGGGCGCGCTGCTCTGGTTCACGGTAACCGCCCTGCGGCGGCTGCCGGACTCTCCCGTCCCCGCGTCCGTGCCGGTGCTCGGCCGCGCCGAACTCTGGGGCGCCGCCGTCCTGATCCTGGTGTGCGTGGCGGCCGGGGTCACGCTGCGCGTGATCCGCTGGTTCACGTTCTTCGACCGGATCCGGACGCCGCTCGACATCATCCCCACCGTCTGCTTCGGCGCGGGCGGCGGCCTCGCCGTGTCCCTCCTGCTGTACGGGGTGCTCGTACGCCTGCGCCACCGGCGCGGCCGGCGCCCGGACGGCGAGGACGGGGGCGGAGGCGCGGCGCAGGACGACGACGCGCGCACGCCCGTCCCCGCGTAGCTCCTGTCGTCAAAGGAGCTCCGAAGCAGAGCCGGGGCACGGCACGGGCCCCGATCCGCGCAAGCCGTGCCTGCGCGGGATCAGAGCGCAGGCACGGCGTAGGCAGTGCGCGGATCGGGGGGCGCAGTCGGCTGCGCGGGTCAGTGCGCGGCGGACTCCCAGTCGGGGCCGACGCCCACGGACACGTCCAGCGCGGCCCGCAGTTCCACGGCGGCGCCCATCTCGCGGCGCACCAGTTCCTCGACCTGCTTCCGCTCGCCCGGGGCGATCTCCAGCACGATTTCGTCATGGACCTGGAGCAGGATCCGCGACTTCAGCCCCGCCTCGGTGATCGCCTTGTCCACGCGGAGCATCGCGACCTTGACGATGTCGGCCGCGGTGCCCTGGATCGGGGCGTTGAGCGCCATCCGCTCGGCGGACTCCCGGCGCTGGCGGTTGTCGCTGTTGAGGTCGGGCAGGTACCGGCGCCGGCCGAAGATCGTCGCCGTGTATCCGGTCGCCCGGGCCTCGTCCACGACGCGGCGCAGGTAGTCCCGCACGCCGCCGAACCGCTCGAAGTACGTCTCCATCAGACCGCGTGCCTCGGCGGGCTCGATGTTCAACTGCTGGGCGAGACCGAAGGCGGAGAGCCCGTACGCCAGCCCGTACGACATGGCCTTGATCTTGCGCCGCATCTCGGGGTCGACCGCGGACCGCTCCACCCCGAACACCTGGGAGGCGACCGTGGTGTGCAGGTCCTCGCCGGTGGCGAACGCCTCGATCAGGCCCTCGTCCTCGGAGAGGTGCGCCATGACGCGCAGCTCGATCTGGCTGTAGTCGGCCGTCATCAGCGACTCGAAGCCCTCGCCGACGACGAACCCGCGGCGGATGGCGCGGCCCTCGTCCGTGCGCACCGGCACGTTCTGCAGGTTCGGATCGGTGGACGACAGGCGTCCGGTCGCGGCGACGGTCTGGCTGAAGCTGGTGTGCACCCGGCCGTCGGCGCCGATGGTCTTGACCAGGCCCTCGACGGTGACGCGCAGCTTGGCCTGCTCACGGTGGCGCAGCATGATCACCGGAAGCTCGTGGTCGGTCTGCGTGGCCAGCCACGCCAGGGCGTCCGCGTCCGTGGTGTAACCGGTCTTGGTCTTCTTCGTCTTCGGCAGGTCCAGCTCACCGAAGAAGACCTCTTGGAGCTGCTTGGGCGAGCCGAGGTTGAACTCGTGACCGACCGCCGCGTGCGCCTCCTTCACCGCCTGCTGCACCGCTCCCGCGAACTGCTGCTCCATGGCTTCCAGGTGGTCGCGGTCGGCGGCGATGCCGGCCCGCTCCATGCGGGCGAGCAGCTCTGACGTCGGCAGCTCCATGTCGTGCAGCAGCTCGACCGCGCCCACCTCGGCGAGCTTCCCGGTGAAGGCCTCGCCCAGGTCCAGGACCGCGCGGGCCTGCCCCATCAGCGCCTGCGCCTCGGCCGTGTCGTCGGCGCCGAAGGCCAGCTGCCCGTCGGCGGCGGCCGGAGCCAGCTCCCGGTGCAGGTACTCCATGGACAGCACGTCCAGCGCGAAGGACCGGCGGCCCGGCTTGACCAGGTAGGCGGCGAGCGCGGTGTCCATGGTGACGCCCGCGAGGCTCCAGCCGTGCTCCGGGAAGACCCGCATCAGGCCCTTGGCGTTGTGCACCACCTTCGGCTTCGCCGGATCGGCGGCCCAGGCCGCGAAGGCCCGCTCGTCGGCCTCGTCCAGCTCGGAGGGATCGAACCAGGCCGCCGCTCCCCCGGCCGCGGCCAGCCCGATCTCGCTGACATTGCCCTGCCCCAGCGCCCAGCTGTCCACGGTGGAGATGCCCAGCGGCCCGCCGCCGTGCGCCTCCAGCCACGGCGCGAGCTCACCCGCGCCGAGGACCGAGCCGTCCAGTTCCACGCCGGGCGCCGGGGCCGGCGCCTCCTGCTCCGCGGCGGCGCCCGGGTCCACGGCCAGCAGCCGCTCGCGCAGCGAGGTGTTGCGGATCTCCAGTACGTCCAGCACCCCGGTCACGGCGGACCGGTCGTACGGCAGGCGCGTGAGGTCCGCCGGGGTCTTGGGCAGCTCCACGTCCCTGACCATCTCGGTCAGGACCCGGTTGAGCTTCACGGCCTCCAGGTGGTCCCGGAAGTTCTGCCCGGCCTTGCCCTTGACCTCCTCGGCGCGCTCCACCAGCTGCGCGAACGACCCGAACTGGGTGATCCACTTGGCGGCGGTCTTCTCGCCGACGCCCGGGATGCCGGGCAGGTTGTCGGACGGGTCGCCGCGCAGCGCCGCGAAGTCCGGATACTGCTGGGGGGTGAGGCCGTACTTCTCCTCGACCTTCTCCGGGGTGAACCGGGTGAGCTCGGAGACGCCCTTGGTCGGATACAGCACGGTGGTGTGCTCGGAGACCAGCTGGAAGGAGTCCCGGTCGCCGGTGACGATCAGCACCTCGAAGCCCAGCGCCTCCGCCTGCGTCGCCAGCGTGGCGATCACGTCATCGGCCTCGAAGCCGTCGATCGCGAACCGCGGCACGTGCATCGCGTCGAGCAGCTCGCCGATCAGCTCGACCTGCCCCTTGAACTCGTCGGGGGTCTTGGAGCGGTTCGCCTTGTACTCGGGGAACTCCGTCGAGCGCCACGTCTTGCGCGACACGTCGAACGCCACCGCGAAATGCGTGGGCGCCTCGTCGCGCAGCGTGTTCGCCAGCATCGACGCGAAGCCGTAGATGGCGTTGGTCGGCTGGCCCGTCGCGGTCGTGAAATTCTCCGCGGGCAGCGCGAAGAACGCCCGGTACGCCAGGGAGTGCCCGTCCATGAGCATCAGGCGGGGGCGGTCCGCTGCGGTCGTCTGGTCGGTCTTCTTCGATGCTGTCTCTGCCACGCCTCCGATCCTAGGCGTCCGCACCGACAATCCCGGACGGGCCGTCGCCCGGCCCCCGATGCCGGCGCCCCGTCCTCGATGTCAGCGGCGCGTGGCAGGATCGGACGTGTACGCCGGATACGCGCCGGATACGCACCGGACACGCGGCAACGCCGCCGCGCTGCCCGCAAGCCTGAACCGCAAGCCCGAACCGCAAGCTGGAACCGGAAGCTCGAAGGGGAGCGCCATGGCCGCCAAGCCGCCCGCAGGTGATCCGGTACAGGACGCGCCGCAGGTCGCGCCCCCGCAGCACGCGGCCGCCGGGCTGCCCGCCATCGGGCACACCCTGAAGATCGCGCAGCAGCAGATGGGCCTGGCGCGCACCGCCCGCACCCTGCTCAAGGTCAATCAGAAGGACGGCTTCGACTGCCCCGGCTGCGCCTGGCCCGAGGGAGACAAGCGGCACACCGCCGAATTCTGCGAGAACGGCGCCAAGGCCGTCGCGGAGGAAGCCACCCTGCGCCGGGTGACCCCCGCGTTCTTCGCCGCCCACCCGCTCGCGGACCTGGCCGGCCGCTCCGGCTACTGGCTCGGCCAGCAGGGGCGCATCACCCAGCCCGTGTACCTGGAAAGAGGGGTCCCCTCCGAGGGCGCCGAGCGGTACGAGCCGATCAGCTGGGAGCGGGCCTTCGCGATCATCGCGGAGGAGCTGACCGCACTGGACTCCCCCGATGAGGCCCTCTTCTACACCTCGGGCCGTACGAGCAACGAGGCCGCGTTCCTCTTCCAGCTCTTCGCCCGCGAGTTCGGCACCAACAACCTCCCCGACTGCTCCAACATGTGCCACGAGTCCTCCGGCTCCGCACTGAACGAGACGATCGGCGTCGGCAAGGGCAGCGTCTCCCTCGAAGACCTCCACCAGGCCGACCTGATCATCGTCGCGGGACAGAACCCGGGCACCAACCACCCGCGCATGCTCTCGGCCCTGGAACAGGCCAAGTCCGCCGGCGCGAAGATCATCTCGGTGAATCCGCTGCCCGAGGCCGGCATGGAGCGGTTCAAGAACCCCCAGCGCCCCCTCGGCATGATCAAGGGCACCGCCCTGAACGACCTGTTCCTGCAGATCCGCATCGGCGGCGACCAGGCCCTCTTCCGCCTCCTCAACAAGCTCGTCATCGAGAGCGACGGAGCCACCGACGACGCTTTCATCCGCGAACACACCCACGGATACGAGGAGTTCGCCGCCGCAGCACGCCAAGCCGACTGGGACGAGACGCTCACCGCCACCGGCCTGACCCGGCCCGACATCGAGCGCGCCCTCGCCATGATCCTCGCCTCCGAGCGCACCATCGTCTGCTGGGCGATGGGCCTCACCCAGCACAAGCACGCCGTCGCCACCATCCGCGAGGTCGTCAACCTCCTCCTGCTGCGCGGCGCCATCGGCCGCCCCGGCGCCGGCGTGTGCCCCGTCCGCGGCCACTCCAACGTCCAGGGCGACCGCACGATGGGCATCTTCGAGCGGCCCGCACCCGCCTTCCTCGACGCCCTCGACGAGGAATTCGGCATCACCTCGCCCCGGCACCACGGCTTCGACGTGGTCCGCTCCATCCAGGCCCTGCGCGACGGCCGGGCCAAGGTGCTCTTCGCCATGGGCGGCAACTTCGTCGGCGCGACCCCCGACACCGAGGTCACCGAGGCCGCGATCCGCCGCGCCTCCCTGACCGTGCACGTCTCGACCAAACTCAACCGCTCCCACGCGGTCACCGGCCGGCGCGCCCTGATCCTGCCCACCCTCGGCCGTACCGACAAGGACCTCGGGCCCGCGGCCCCGGGCAAGAAGCGGACCGCGCGGTTCGTCACCGTCGAGGACTCCATGGGAATGGTCCACGCCTCCCGCGGCAACCTCACCCCCGCCGGCCCCCACCTGCTCTCCGAGCCCGCGATCGTGGCCCGGATGGCCCGCGCGGTCCTCGGCGAGGCATCGAAGACGCCGTGGGAGGAGTTCGAGCAGGACTACGGGGCCATCCGCGACCGGATCTCCCGCGTGGTCCCCGGCTTCGAGGACTTCAACGCCCGCGCCGCCCGCCCAGGCGGCTTCACCCTGCCGCACGCCCCGCGCGACGAGCGCCGCTTCCCCACCAAGACCGGCAAGGCGAACTTCACCGCGGCGCCCGTCGAGTACCCCCGGGTTCCGGCGGGACGGCTGCTCCTGCAGACCCTGCGCAGCCACGACCAGTACAACACCACGATCTACGGCCTCGACGACCGCTACCGCGGCATCACCGGCGGCCGCCGTGTCGTCATGGTCAACCCCGAGGACGCGGCGGAACTCGGGCTGGCCGACGGCGCGTACACCGACCTGGTCAGCGAGTGGAAGGACGGCGTGGAGCGGCGCGCGCCCGGCTTCCGCGTCGTGCACTACCCCACGGCCCGCGGCTGCGCCGCCGCGTACTACCCGGAAACCAATGTGCTGGTCCCGCTCGACTCCACCGCGGACACCAGCAACACCCCTGCGAGCAAGTCCGTCGTCGTGCGCTTCGAACCGGCCTGATAGAACGACCTCAGGACAAGATGGTTAACGAGCGTTGACGAACGGAGCCGGCCCATGGGCGAGCAGCAGACCGTGAAGTTCCCGCAGGAAGTCCTCGACGAGTACGCGGCCCTGGGCATCGACCTGCCCGCGCTGTTCTCGGCAGGACACCTCGGCGAGCGGATGGACGTCCGCATCCTGGAGGCCTCGGCCGAGCGGGTGGTGGGCACCATGCCGGTCGAGGGCAACACCCAGCCGTACGGGCTGCTGCACGGCGGGGCCTCCGCCGTCCTGGCCGAGACCCTCGGCTCGATCGGCGCGATGCTGCACGGTGGCGTCACCAAGATCGCCGTCGGGGTGGACCTGAACTGCACCCACCACCGGGGCGCCCGCTCCGGCCTCGTCACCGGCGTCGCCACCCCCGTGCACCGCGGCCGCTCCACCGCCACCTACGAGATCGTGATCAGCGACGAGCAGGACCGGCGGGTCTGCACCGCCCGGCTGACCTGCCTGCTGCGCGCCGCCGGCCCGGCGGCGCAGGGCCCCGCCTCCGCCTGACCGCGCCCCTGCCCCTGCCCCTCGTCGCGGTCACGTCACAGCTCCCGGCAGGCCCGCACCCCGCCCACGCGGCGGGGTGCGGGCCTGCGCCGCTTGCCGGGGGTCGTGCCCGTGCTCGGGCCCGCCCGCTCCCGTCCGTCCGTCCGCCATCCCACCCGGGCACGCACCCGTCCGCGGGCCGCCGACCGGAATCGGCCAGTCCGCACACTTTTCGGCGTCCTTCTGTTGTGTCACCGATGGTGACCGCCTACCTTCCCCTCATGGGGATCCCGCCACGCACCACGCTCCGGTGCGCCGCCCACGCCCTCCTCGCCGCGCTGATCTTGTCCGGATGCTCCCGCTCCGCCCCATCGGCCACGGCCGGCTCCTCCCCCGCGCCCACCCCGTCCTCGCCCGTACAGATCTGCACAACTCTCGTGTCCTACTGGGCGAAAGAGACCCTCATGGGCACCAAGTGGTCCGGTCTGGACTGGGAACAGAAGGGGTTGTCCAACGAGCAGTACGCGATCCACGAGGACGCCGTCGCGGCCGGGCGCGCGGAAGAGCGAACCGCCGGGCGGGACAAGGCACTTGAGCTGATCGACCGGTTCACGGCGCAGCGCTGCGCGGAGCGCGGCGGCGCCACCGCGAGCTCCGGGACCGGGCCTCGCGCGACGTGAGCCGGGTCACCGGAATCCCGCGCGCGATGTCCGCGTACCGGTCAGCCGGGACGCCGGGACGCGGGGAAGGAACCGCAGGTCGAGGCCCCTTTCGCCCCCGGGGCGCGCTCGGTGCGGCCCTGCGGATCACCGCTTTCCGTCACTTTGCGTCACGCCAACGCCATCCGTAATCCTCTTTTTCCATGGGGAAATGCCACCCGTCGAATTTTTTCGGACACGCTCGGCCACATTCGGCCGAATTTGATCAAAGACAGGTGCATGGAGGCCTCAAGCCCCTTAGAGGAGCAGTCGATTCTCACCATGCGGACATTCTCTGACGTCGCAAAACGCCCGATTTGTCCACACTCCCAGCGCACATTCTCGGCCTTGGCATAACAAGAGCGTCACATCATTCTTTCCCCGCTCCCCGCTCCGCCACCTCGGGCCTAGAGTCACGGCCAGTCACCGCGCCGCAGAGCGCGAATCAGCACGGCCGTGGACCTCCCAGTGCGGCCCGGCGACCAAACGGCACCTCCACAGAGGGGGCCGCGCCAGGGAAAGGAAGAATCGTGCGACACCGTTCTTTGCTCGTCCTCACCACCGTGATCACCACGGGAGCACTGACCCTCACCGCTTGCGGATCGCGCGACGGAGGCTCCACCGACAACAGCGGCGGCAAGAAGACCGTCGTCGTCATCGGCGTGGACGCCCCCCTCACCGGTTCGCTCTCCGCGCTCGGACAGGGCATCAAGAACTCCGTCGACCTCGCGGCCAAGACGGCCAACAAGAACAACGAGGTCCCGGGCATCGAGTTCAAGGTCGAGGCCCTCGACGACCAGGCCGTCCCCGCCTCCGGCCAGGCCAACGCCACCAAGCTCGTCGGCAACAAGGACGTCCTCGGCGTCGTCGGCCCGCTGAACTCCGGCGTCGCCCAGCAGATGCAGGGCGTCTTCGCCTCCGCCAAGCTGGCCCAGGTCTCCCCCGCCAACACCAACCCGGCGCTCAGCCAGGGCGACAACTGGGGCAAGGGCGAGTTCAAGCGCCCCTTCGAGACCTACTTCCGCACCGCCGCCACAGACGTGGTCCAGGGCAAGTTCGCCGCCCAGTACCTCTTCAAGGACGCCGGCAAGAAGAAGGTCTTCGTCGTCGACGACAAGCAGACCTACGGCGCCGGCCTCGCCGCGATCTTCTCCGACGAGTTCAAGAAGCTCGGCGGCGAGGTCGTCGGCACCGACCACGTCACCGTGAAGGAGACCGACTTCTCCTCCACCGCCGACAAGGTCAAGTCCTCCGGCGCCGACTCCGTCTACTTCGGCGGCCAGTACCCCGAGGGCGGCCTGCTCGCCGACCAGATCAAGAAGACCGGCGCCAACGTCCCCCTCATGGGCGGCGACGGCATCCAGGACCCCGCCTTCATCAGCGCCTCCGGTGAGGCCAACGAAGGCGACCTCTCCACCTCCATCGGCTTCCCGGTCGAGAAGCTCCCCACCGCGAAGACCTTCATCGCGGACTACCAGGCCGCCGGCTACAAGGACCCCTACGCCGCCTACGGTGGCTACTCCTACGACGCCGGCTGGGCCCTGGTCCAGGCCGTCAAGGCCGTCGCCGCCGCCAACGGCGGCAAGCTCCCCGCCGACGCCCGCGCCAAGGTCGTCGAGGCACTCGGCAAGGTCTCCTTCGAGGGCGTCACCGGCAAGGTCGCCTTCGACCAGTACGGCGACACCACCAACAAGCAGCTCACCGTCTACAAGGTCGAGGGCGGCAAGTGGGTCGACGTCAAGAGCGACACCTTCAACGAGTAAGCCCGTAGCACCCAGCACCATCCGCAACACGCGTAACACCTAAACCACGCCGCGCGAGGGCGCAAACAGCGCCCTCGCGCGGAGTCTTATCCGACACGCTCATCGGAGGCCCTGCGGTGCACGAACTGCCGCAACAGCTGGCCAACGGCCTGGCCCTCGGTGCTCTCTATGGCCTCATCGCCATCGGGTACACCATGGTCTACGGCATCGTCCAGCTCATCAACTTCGCCCACGGCGAGATATTCATGATCGGCGGCTTCGGCGCACTCAGCGCCTACGCCCTCCTCCCGACCGGCACCTCCCTGCTGATCGCGATACCCATCATGATCATCGGAGGGGCACTCGCCTCCGTCGCCGTAGCCACCGCAGCCGAACGCTTCGCCTACCGCCCCCTGCGCAGCGCCCCCCGGCTCGCTCCCCTCATCACCGCAATCGGCCTCTCGATCGCGCTCCAGCAACTCGTCTGGCAGTTCTACCCGGACGCCAAGAAGGCAGTCAGCTTCCCCGAATTCACGGGCGCATCCTTCAAGATCACCGACAGCCTCGCGATCCAGCGCGCAGACGCCTTCGTCCTCATCCTCGCCCCCCTGTGCATGCTCGCCCTCGGCGTCTTCGTCTCCAAGAGCCGCAGCGGCCGCGCCATGCAAGCCACCGCACAGGACCCCGACACCGCGAAGCTGATGGGCATCAACACCGACCGCATCATCGTCATGGCCTTCGCCATCGGTGCCGCGTTCGCCGCCGTCGCCGCCGTCGCCTACGGCGTCGACAAGGGCCAGATCAACTTCGAAATGGGCTTCATCCTCGGCCTCAAGGCCTTCACCGCAGCCGTCCTCGGCGGCATCGGCAACATCTACGGCGCCATGGTCGGCGGCGTCGTCCTCGGACTCGCCGAAGCACTCTCGATCGCCTACATCGAAGAGATCCCCGGCATGCAGCAGCTCGGCGGTGGAGCCTGGTCCAACGTCTGGGCGTTCGTACTCCTCATCGTCGTCCTCCTCGTGCGGCCACAAGGCCTGCTCGGCGAGCGCGTCGCGGATCGGGCGTGAGAACCATGACCACCAACACCACCCCGCAGACCGACACCGCGAAGCAGGGCCCCGCCCCCACCACGCTCCTGTACACGGTCATCGGCGGCAGCCTCCTCACCGCCATCAGCGTCTTCCTCGCATGGACCTGGACCGCCGAATTCCCGGGTGACCTCACCTACTACGGCAGCCCGGCCCCCATCCAATTCCTCAGCCTCGTCAGCGCCGCCCTCACCCTCGCCTACGCGCTCTCCGCACTCGGCATCAAGGGCCTGCGCTGGCTCACCCCCACCGGCGCCCGCAAGCCCCTGTTGATCCTCGCGCTCGGCACCCTCGCCGGCACCTGGTTCACCGTCCTCTCCATCGCCTGGGTCCTCGGCGGAGTCGTCCACCTCGAACCCGGCGCCCTCGTCGCCCTCGTCGGCTCGCTCATCCCAGCCCTCGCCGCGCACAAGCTCCCCGACGACAGCCACAAGGCAGCCCCCGCCAAAAAGCTGCCCTCCTGGGCCGAAATCCTCATCATCACCGGCGTCTTCGCCCTCGGCCTCTACGCCGTCACCTTCGGCATCGACACCGACGACAAAGAACCGCAGCTCTTCGTCACCTACCTGATCATCGTCGGCTTCGCGGCCTTCGCCCTGCTCAAAGCCGGCCTCTTCGACCGACTCGGCACCCTCACCGCGAACAACCGCCAGGTCACCCTCATCGGGACCGCCGCCGCCGCGATCGCCTTCCCCTTCATCCAGCAGAGCGGCGACACCTACACCCTCATCGCGGTCAACATCCTGATCTTCGCGACCGTCGCCCTCGGCCTCAACGTCGTCGTCGGCCTCGCCGGCCTCCTCGACCTCGGCTACGTCGCCTTCCTCGGCGTCGGCGCCTACGCCGCCGCCCTCGTCTCCGGAAGCACCGCCTCCGCCTTCGGCATCCACCTCCCCTTCTGGGCAGCGGTCATCGTCGGCGCCCTCGCCTCCCTCATCTTCGGCGTGGTCATCGGCGCACCCACCCTCCGCCTGCGCGGCGACTACCTCGCCATCGTCACCCTCGGCTTCGGAGAAATCTTCCGCATCGCCATGGGCAACCTCGACGGCACCTCCGGCCCGGACATCACCAACGGCCCCAACGGCATCCCCAACATCCCCCACCTCGACCTCTTCGGGTGGAACTTCGGGGAATCCCACGACGTCCTCGGCATCACCCTCGGCGCCTACGCCAACTACTACTTCCTGATGCTGCTCGTCATGGCCCTGGTCGTCCTGGTCTTCGCCCGAGCCGGCAACAGCCGCATCGGCCGCGCCTGGGTCGCCATCCGCGAAGACGAGACCGCCGCCGAAGCCATGGGCATCAACGGCTTCAAGGTCAAGCTCATCGCCTTCGCCCTCGGCGCCACCCTCGCCGGCCTCGCCGGCACCGTCCAAGCACACGTCAACACCACGGTCGTCCCCGAGAACTACGTCTTCGCCGGACCCGTCCCGCCGAACTCCGCGTTCCTCCTCGCCGCCGTCATCCTCGGCGGCATGGGCACCATCCGCGGCCCCATCCTCGGCGCCGCACTCCTCTTCCTGATCCCGGCGAAACTGGCCTTCCTCCAGGACTACCAGCTCCTCGCCTTCGGCATCGCCCTCATCCTGCTCATGCGCTTCCGCCCCGAAGGCCTCATCGCCAACAAGCGCGCGCAACTCGAGTACCACGACGACACCGCTGGCCAGGCCCCCACGGACCCGGCCACCGCCAAGGCGGGGGCGTGAACACCATGACCACCACAGACACCACCACCACGACCACCGTCCTCGAAGCCAGCGGCGTCACCATGCGCTTCGGCGGCCTCACCGCCGTCAAGGGCGTCGACCTCAAGGTCAACGCCGGCGAGATCGTCGGCCTCATCGGCCCCAACGGCGCCGGCAAGACCACCTTCTTCAACTGCCTCACCGGGCTGTACGTCCCCACCGAAGGCACCGTCAGCTACAAGGGCACCGTCCTGCCGCCCACACCCCACAAGGTCACCGCAGCAGGCGTCGCCCGCACCTTCCAGAACATCCGGCTCTTCCACAACATGACCGTGCTGGAAAACGTCCTCGTCGGACGCCACACCCGCACCAAGGAAGGCCTCTGGTCCGCCCTCCTGCGCGGCCCCGGCTTCAAAAAAGCCGAAGCCGCCAGCGAAGCACGCGCCATGGAACTCCTGGAGTTCATCGGCCTCCAGCACAAGGCCGGCCACCTCGCCAAAAACCTCCCCTACGGCGAACAGCGCAAGCTCGAAATCGCCCGCGCCCTCGCCAGCGACCCCGGCCTCATCCTCCTCGACGAGCCCACCGCCGGCATGAACCCGCAGGAAACCCGGGCGGCCGAAGAACTCATCTTCGCCATCCGCGACATGGGCATCGCCGTCCTCGTCATCGAGCACGACATGCGCTTCATCTTCAACCTCTGCGACCGCGTCGCCTGCCTCGTCCAAGGCGAAAAGCTCATCGAAGGCACCGCCGCGGAAGTCCAGGGCGACGAACGCGTCATCGCCGCCTACCTCGGCACCCCCTTCGAGGGCGCCCCGGGCGAAGAAGAAGTCGCCGAGGTCGAAGCCGCCGAAGCCCACGCCGAAGCGGACAGCACCACCAGCACCACCAGCACGGAAGGAGAGGCCAAGTGACCGCACTGCTCAAGGTCGAAGACCTCAAAGTCGCCTACGGCAAGATCGAAGCCGTCAAGGGAATCTCCTTCGAAGTCAACGAAGGCGAAATCGTCTGCCTCGTCGGCACCAACGGCGCCGGCAAGACCACCACCCTGCGCACCCTCTCCGGGCTCCTCAAACCCACCGCGGGCACCATCACCTTCGACGGCAAGCCCCTCGCCGGCGTCCCCGCCCACAAGATCGTCTCCATGAAGCTGGCCCACTCCCCCGAGGGACGCCACATCTTCCCCCGGCTGACGATCGCCGAAAACCTCCAGCTCGGAGCCTTCCTCCGCACCGACAAAGAAGGCATCGAAAAGGACATCCAGCGCGCCTACGACCTCTTCCCCATCCTGGGCGAACGTCGCAAGCAGGCCGCCGGCACCCTCTCGGGCGGCGAACAGCAAATGCTCGCCATGGGCCGCGCCCTCATGTGCCAGCCCAAACTGCTCATGCTGGACGAGCCCTCCATGGGCCTCTCCCCCCTCATGATGCAGAAGATCATGGCCACCATCGCCGAACTCAAGGCCACCGGCACCACCATCCTGCTCGTCGAGCAGAACGCCCAGGCCGCACTCTCCCTGGCCGACCAGGCACACGTCATGGAAATCGGCAAGATCGTGCTCTCCGGCACCGGCCAAGACCTCCTCCACAACGAGGACGTCCGCAAGGCCTACCTCGGCGAGGACTGAACCACCACGCACCACCCACACGTGAGGCCCGCCTCCCCTCGGGGGGAGACGGGCCTCACACCTGCACCACGCCATCAAAGACCACCGGCGCACCGGCACGCCCCGCTACCCCTTGGCAGCGTTCTTCTTCTCCTCGGCATCCTCGATGACCGCCTCGGCAACCTGCTGCATCGACATCCGCCGGTCCATCGACGTCTTCTGAATCCAACGGAACGCCGCCGGCTCACTCAGCCCGTACTGCGTCTGCAGAATGCTCTTGGCCCGGTCGACCAGCTTCCGCGTCTCCAGCCGCAGCGAAAGATCCGCGACCTCCTTCTCCAACGCCCGCAGCTCCGCGAACCGCGACACCGCCATCTCGATGGCCGGCACCACGTCACTCTTGCTGAACGGCTTCACCAGGTACGCCATGGCCCCGGCGTCCCGCGCCCGCTCGACCAGGTCGCGCTGCGAGAACGCGGTCAGCATCAGCACCGGGGCGATGGACTCCTCCGCGATCTTCTCCGCGGCGGAGATCCCGTCCAGGACGGGCATCTTCACATCCAGGATGACCAGGTCCGGCCGGTGCTCCCGCGCCAGCTCCACGGCCGTCTGCCCGTCCCCGGCCTCCCCGACGACGGAGTACCCCTCCTCTTCGAGCATCTCCTTGAGGTCAAGACGAATGAGCGCCTCGTCCTCGGCGATGACGACACGCGTCGTCAGCGGCGGAACGTGCGGCTGGTCGGCGTCGGGCGTGGGCGTCGACTCGTGCTCGGCGGTCACGGAGGGCTCCTCTTTGCGGGGCTGTGCTGCTTGGATGAGCCTACCTAGGAGCGCCGCCGCATGGTCACCCGGTACACTCCGACGTGCGACCCTGCCGGGTTGGTGGAATGGCATACACGGATGTCTCAAACACATCTGCCCGTGAGGGCTTGCGGGTTCGAGTCCCGCACCCGGCACAATGCCCCAAAGCGGACGTTCACCTTCGCGTGAACGTTCGCTTTTTGCTACGCACTGCCACGCATGTTCACGCACAGTAGAGCCATGCAACTCCACAGCCTTGAGGTGCGGCAAAAGGCCCTCACCCTATTGCGCGGCGGCACGCCGAATGCCGAGGTCGGTCGCCGCCTCAATGTGCCGCTGGGCACGATCAGCTACTGGGAGCACGTAGACCGAGCCAAGCGGGGCGAGTGCCCCGGTCCTCACCAGCCGGACTGCCCACGCTGCCATTCCAGCCCCCTTGACGCGCGGGCCTACGCCTATCTTCTGGGCCTGTATCTCGGGGACGGCCACATAAGCCAGTACTCGGACCATCGCGTGCCCAGCCTCATGATCACCTGCTGTGACGGTTGGCCTGGACTCATAAGCCTCGCTGAACAAGCCGTACGACAGGTGCTCCCCTTCAATCGGGTATGCCGTGTGCAGAGAACCGGATGCCAGAACGTCAAGGTGTACTCGAAACACTTGACCTGCCTGTTCCCGCAGCACGGGCCCGGTAAGAAGCACGAGCGGCGCATCGTCCTCGAAGGCTGGCAGCAGGAGATCGTTGACGCTCACCCGTGGGAGTTCATCCGGGGGCTCATCCACTCGGACGGGTGCCGGATCACCAACTGGACGACCCGCCTGGTCGGCGGGGAGCGGAAGCGGTATGAGTACCCCCGGTACTTCTTCACGAACAAGTCGGACGACATCCGGAAGCTCTGTACCGACACGCTCACCCAGGTCGGTGTCGAGTGGACGGTCCTCGCGCGGGGCAGTGACCCGTTCAACGTGTCGATCGCGCGCAGGGCGTCCGTCGCTCTGATGGATGCGCACATCGGGCCGAAGCACTAGCCGGGACTTGTCCGGGTCCAGCGGTTGTTGTGCCCAGGACGCACTCGGCGGGGTTCAGCGGCAGAGGGCGCTGTCCACCGCGCGTTCGAGGCCCCTCCGGCCCGCCTCGTCGGTGAGTTGCATGGTGACGGCGACGTTGGTGGCGCGGCCGTCGTCGGTGGCGCCGCCCCGGGTTTCGTAGCCGGGGAAGCTGCCGCCGTGGCCCCAGGAGAGGCCGCCGCAGGGTAGGGGCCTGCTGACGAGTCCGAGTCCGTAGCGGGCGCCGGGGCCGAAGGTGGTTTCGGCGGGGATGGTGGTGCGCATTTGGGTGAGCTGGGCGGGGGGCAGGAGGCGGCCGTTGAGGAGTGCGGTGAAGAAGCGGTTGAGGTCGGTGTTGGTGGAGATCATTTGGCCTGCCGCCCAGGCCCAGGAGGGGTCGATCTCCGTGATGTCGTGCGGTGGTGTGTCGGCCGTTGCCCGGTGGTAGCCGTGGGGGTGGGGTTCGTGGATGGTGGCGTCGCGGGGGGCGGGGAAGTAGGTGTGGCGTAGTCCGGTCGGCTTGATGATGCGCCGGTTGATCTCTTCGGGCAGGGGGTGGCCGGTGATTTTCTGGATGAGCAGGCCGGCGAGTACGTAGTTGGTGTTGCTGTATTTCCACCGTGTGCCGGGGGTGAAGTCGGCCGGGTGCTGGAGGGCTGTGGTGAGTAGTTGGTGGGGGTCGTAGGGGCGGATGTCGTCTCCGAGGTGGTCGGTGTAGTTGGGGAGTCCGCTGGTGTGTTGGAGGAGTTGGCGGACGGTGATGTGGCGTCCGTCGATGCCTTGCCCTCGGACGAGGTCGGGTAGGTAGGTGTCGATGGTGGCGTCCAGGTCGATTTTTTGTTCGGCGGCGAGTTGGAGGGCGATGACCGCGACGAAGGTTTTGGTGTTGCTGCCGATGCGGACTTGTCCGTCGGCGGGTACGGGTTCGCGGGTGGTCAGGTTGCCGAGGCCTGCGGTGTGGGTGCGGGTGTGGCCGTGACGGTTTTGGACGCTTGCGAGTGCGGCGGGTGTCCCGTGGTCGCGTACGAACGTGTTCAGGCTGTGCTGGATGGTGTCGGGCTTGGCGGTGGCGGTGGGGGGTGGAGCGAGGGCGCCTAGTGTCATGAGGCCGATGGCCATCGCGGGTGTGACGAGTGGGGTGCGTCGTCGGCTGCGTTGTTGTGCGGCGGGCGGGTGTGGTCCTGGCCGTGTCGGTCGGCTCATGGGTCAATTCCTGACCAGTCGGTGGGTGGTTGTTGGGGTGGCCTGGGTGGTTTCCAGGTCATCGGGTTGGGGTCGTCTGTTTGTGCTGGGGTCTGGTTCAGCCGCACAGGGCCTTGTCGACGGCGTCGTTGACGTGTTCCGTGGCGGTCTTGTCCGTCGGGATGCTGGTGACGGTGAGGTTGGCGGCGCGGCCGTCGTCGGTGGCGCCGCCTCGGGTTTCGTATCCGGCGATGTCGCCGCCGTGGCCCCAGTAGACGCCGCCGCAGGACAGTGGCCGGCTCGTGAGTCCCAGTCCGTAGCGGAGGCCGGTGGTGCCGGCGGGGATGGTGGTGCGCATCTCGGCGAGTTGGGCGGCGGGGAGGAGGCGGCCGGTGAGGAGTGCGGTGAGGAAGCGGTTGAGGTCGGAGTTGGTGGAGATGAGCTGGCCTGCGGCCCAGCCTGCGGAGGGGTCCATCTGCGTGTAGTCGTGCAGCGGTCCGTCGGCCGTGGTGCGGTGGTATCCGTGGGGGTGGGGCTTTCGGATGGTGGTCTCGCCGGGGGCGGGGAAGTAGGTGTGGCGTAGTCCGGCCGGTTTGATGATGCGTCGGTCGATTTCTTCGGCGAGGGGGCGGCCGGTGGTTTTCTGGATGATGAGGCCGGCGAGGAGGTAGTTGGTGTTGCTGTAGGCCCATGTCGTGCCGGGGGCGGTGTGGGCCTTGTTGCGGAGGGCGATGTCGAGTAGTTCGCGGGGTTCGAAGTACCGGTTTCGGATTTCGTCGTCTTTGAAGTGGGCGCTGTATTCGGGGAGTCCGCTGGTGTGCTGGAGGAGTTGGCGGACGGTGATGTGGCGTCCGTCGATGCCTTCTCCGCGGACGAGGTCGGGCAGGTAGGTGTCGACGGTGGCGTCGAGGTGGATCTTTCCTTCGCTGACGAGTTGCAGGATGACGACGGCGGTGAAGGTCTTGGTGTTGCTGCCGATCCGTATGTGGCCGTCCTTGGGTACTTTTGTGCCGGTGGTGAGGTCGCCGACTCCGGCGGTGTAGGTGCGGGTGTGGCCGTTGCGGTCTTGGACGGTGGCCAGCGCGGCGGGCATGGCGTCGTCGCGTACCAGTGTGTTCAGGGCTTGCTGGACGGCGTCGGGCCTGGTGGCGGGGGTGGTGGCGGCGGGTGGGGCGAGGGCGCCGAGTGTCATGACGCCGATGGCCGCGGCGGCCACGGCGGCTGCGGCGGCCGCGGCTCGTCGTCGCCTGCCGGTCTGCTGGCGGGTCGGGGAATCGGGGCTTTGCGGGGTCTGGGTGTGCATGGGTCGGCTCCTGGGGGATCGTTGGTTGGTTGGAGCACGATCCTGGTTCCCGGGGGCCTGTGTGCGCATCGCGGGAAGGTGGGGGAAGCTGCTCCCCCGATCGGGGGAGGCTGCCGGTGGGCTGCCCGGTGATACTGGCGGCCATGATCAGGGGAATCGGGCCGCTGCTGCGCGGCTCCACGTATTCGGGTGTGCTGTTCGCCTTGTGCGGGGCGCTGGCGAGCCTTCCGTTGTTGCCGCTCGCGCTGTTGCCGGCGTTGTCGCGGCCGTTCGTGCCCGAGGGCGTGCAGGTCGTGCTGGTGCTGTTGCTGTGGGCGGTACTGGTGGGGGTGGTGGGGCTGGCGCGTCCGGTGCGGCGGGCGATGGTGGTGTCTGCCCGTCGGTTGCTGCGGGTGCCGTTGCCGGATCCGGTGGCCGGTCGCGGGGCTTCTGGTTCGGGTGGGCTTGATCGCTGGCGGACTCCGTTTTGGCTGGTGTTGCACGCGGCTGTCGGGTGGATGGGGGCGTTGGCGGGCGGGGTGTTGTTGGTCATGGGCCTTTCGCTGCCGGGGAACTGGCTGGGCGGGGAGGTGCGGGCGGGTCTGTTCGGCATGTCGGTGCGGGTGTCGGGCGGGTGGAGCTGGGTGGTGGGGGCGGTGTGCGTTCTGCTGGCGGTGGGGGTGTGCGTGCTGATGACGAAGGCGCTGCGGTGGTCGGCGCCGCGGTTGTTGGGGCCGTCGGCGGCTGAACGGCTGGCGTTGGCGGCCGAGCGGGAGCTGCTGTTGGCGGAACGCAATCGGATCGCTCACGAGTTGCACGACTCGATCGGGCACACGTTGACGGCGGCGACCATTCAGGCGGCTGTGGCGGGTGAGTTGCTTTCGGCCGATCCGGTGGCGGCGCGGGCGGCCATGCGCAGCATTGAGGAGTCGACGCGGGTGGCGCTGGAGGATTTGGATTACGTACTGGGTGTGCTGCGCGAGGAGCAGTCGGGGACGGCGCCGGCTCGGACTTTGGGTGACCTGTCGGAGCTGTTGGACCGTTTGCGGCACGCGGGGGCGGTGGTGGAGCCTGAGTTGTCGGGTGAGTTGGGGCAGGTGCAGGGGACGCTCTCGCGGGCGGCGTACCGGATTCTTCAGGAGGGGCTGACGAACGCGCTGCGGCACGGGGCGGGTGGTCCGATCGGGGTGCGGGTGGCGGTGGGGCCGGGTGGTGTGGATCTGGCGGTGGTCAATCGGATCGGGGATCGGACGGGGCCTGGTCCGGGGCGGGGTGGTTTTCGGAGCTCAGGGCATGGTCTGCCGGGATTGGCTGAGCGTGTCCGGTTGCTGCACGGTGAGTTCGAGGCGGGTGCGGATGGGACGGGGCATTGGCGGCTGGTGGTCCGGTTGCCGGTGCGGGCGTCGGCGTGAGCGGGTCGGACGGGGTGGGAGGCGTAACCCTCTCGGCACCGGCCGGGCCCGCAGCGGCCGGGCCGGACGTCACCGGTCCGGACGTCACGCTGCTGATCGCGGACGACGACGAGGTGACCCGCAGTGGCCTGCGCGTGCTGCTCGCCGCGCAGCCGGGGATCGCGGTGGTCGGCGAGGCCGCCGACGGTGTGGAGGCGGTCGAACGGGCGCTGAGCTTGCGGCCGGACGTGGTGCTGATGGATGTCCGGATGCCGCGTCGCAATGGGATCGAGGCCACGCGCCAGCTGCTGGCCGAAGCGGCCGATCCGCCGAAGGTGGTGGTGATCACCACCTTCGAGAATGACGGCTACGTCACGGCCGCCCTGAGCGCGGGCGCCAGTGGGTTCGTGCTCAAGCGTCTGCCGGTGCGCCGGATCGCCGAGGCGGTCCGGGTGGTGGCGGTGGGCGAGGCGGTCCTGTTCCCGGCCGCGCTGGGGCGTATGGTCGCTCCCCGCCCGCTGGGTTCCGCCGAGGCCCTGCCGCAGGCCGCCTTGACGGGCCGGGAGGAGGAGGTTCTGCGGCTGATGGCCACGGGGCTGTCCAATCCGGAGATCGCGCAGTCACTCGGGGTGAGCCTTGAGACGGTCAAGAGCCATGTGGGGAACGTTCTGACCAAGTTGGGCGCGCAGAACCGGACGCATGCGGTCGTGATCGCGTACGAGTCGGGCCTGGTGGTCCCGGGTTTCGCCGGCTGACGGCTGGTTGTGCGGCGGCCGCCTCGGCCCGGTCACCCGTAGGTTCGGCCGACTGGGGGCCGAGCCGGTGGGGGGTGGACGCCGTGTGGCTGGCTAGGGTTCTGGGGAGGAGGCGATCATGGGCATTGAGCTGGAACTGCATTCCACCCGGCCGACGCGGTACAACTGGGACACGTCCCGGACCACGTTGCTGCACGGGTCGTATGAGCACGGTGAGGCGCTGGCGCAAGTGTTGGGCGCGTTCAGGATGGATCGTCCCGGTCGGTTGGGGTGGGTGGCCCTGTACGGCAACACGCTGTTCAACGGGCAGGAGGCGCAGGCGGCGCTCAGGGAGGTCGCCGGTCTGTTGGAGGGGTGTGCCGATGAGGCGCAGGCGGCGGCGGTGGGTGACCTTGAGGCGTTGCTGAAGTCTTGTGCGGTGACGCCGGGCAGTTGCCTGTGGTTCATCGGGGACTAGGCTGACGGCCCGCCAGAAGCGTGGGCGAGGTCCATGTGCTCACGGTACGTCCGGACCGGAAGGTCGTCGGGGGGTGACGCGGCGTCCTCTGAAGGACGCCGCGGCCGACCGCCCGCGGATGCAGGGCGTGCGGGGTCTCGCCGCTGGTCTGGGAGGCGGTCGAGTGGAGCGTTCCGTGCGGCTTTGTCTCCCGGGGGCGGCCGGGGCGGTGCGGTCGGGGTGTGGGGTTCAGCGGACGGTGTCGCCGATGTGGTGGATGCGGACGAGGTTGGTGGATCCGGCGACGCCGGGGGGCGAGCCGGCGGTGATCACGACGACGTCGCCGGGGACGCAGCGGCCGATGCGCAGGAGTTCCTCGTCCACCTGGGCGACCATGGCGTCGGTGGAGTCGACGTGGGGGCCGAGGAAGGTTTCGACGCCCCAGGTGAGGTTGAGTTGGGAGCGGGTGGCGGGGTCGGGGGTGAAGGCGAGGAGGGGGATGGGTGAGCGGTAGCGGGAGAGCCGGCGGACGGTGTCTCCGCTCTGGGTGAAGGCGACGAGGAATTTGGCGCCGAGGAAGTCGCCCATTTCGGCGGCGGCGCGGGCTACGGCGCCGGCTTGGGTGCGGGGCTTGTTGCGCTCGGTGAGCGGGGGGAGGCCCTTGGCGAGGATGTCTTCTTCGGCTGCTTCGACGATGCGGGCCATGGTGCGGACGGTTTCGACGGGGAATTTGCCTACGCTGGTCTCGCCGGAGAGCATGACGGCGTCGGTTCCGTCGATAACGGCGTTGGCGACGTCGGAGGCTTCGGCGCGGGTGGGCCGGGAGTTGTCGATCATCGAGTCGAGCATCTGGGTGGCGACGATGACGGGCTTGGCGTTGCGCTTGGCGAGTTTGACGGCGCGCTTTTGGACGATGGGGACTTGTTCCAGGGGCATTTCGACGCCGAGGTCGCCGCGGGCGACCATGATGCCGTCGAAGGCGGCGACGATGTCGTCGATGTTTTCGACGGCCTGGGGCTTTTCGATCTTGGCGATGACGGGGAGGCGGCGGCCTTCTTCGGCCATGATGCGGTGGACGTCGTGGATGTCGCGGCCGCTGCGGACGAAGGAGAGGGCGATGACGTCGGCGCCGGTGCTCAGGGCCCAGCGGAGGTCTTCGATGTCCTTGTCGGAGAGGGCGGGGACGGAGACGGCGACGCCGGGGAGGTTGAGGCCCTTGTGGTCGGAGACCATGCCTCCTTCGATGACGAGGGTGCGGACGCGGGGGCCGTCGATGCCGATGACCTGGAGGGTGACGCGGCCGTCGTCTACGAGGATGCGTTCGCCGGTGGTGACGTCGGCGGCGAGTCCCTTGTAGGTGGTGCCGCAGGTGTGGCGGTCGCCTTCGAGGTCTTCGACGGTGATGGTGAATTCGTCGCCGCGTTCAAGGAGTACGGGTCCTTCTCGGAAGCGGCCGAGGCGGATCTTCGGACCTTGAAGGTCGGCGAGGATGCCGACGCTGCGGCCGGTCTCGTCGGAGGCCTTGCGTACGCGCTGGTAACGCTCCTCGTGTTCGGCGTAGGTGCCGTGGCTGAGGTTGAAGCGGGCGATGTCCATGCCGGCTTCGACCAGGGCTTTGATCTGGTCGTATGAGTCGGTGGCGGGGCCCAGGGTGCATACGATTTTCGCTCGGCGCATGGGACGAGCGTATGCCCCTACCAGGGAGTAGGAAATTGGTTCCGGGTGTCCAGTCAACAACCTTTGGGGAAAAGCTTGTTGACAACTGTTGAATGTGCATGGGGGTGCTCTGATGAGCACCCCCAGTGGTGCGTTTTTCTCTAGCTCAGAGCTGGGGAGGGGTCATGGTGAAGCGGGCGTTCACCTGGGCGTAGACGGTCTGGCGCTGGGGTTCCAGGTCGAGCGGCGGGGCGCCGGCGTCTTCGGCGCCGCCGTAGGCCATGGTCCGCATCGTGCCGCCGGGGGCGGCCGCGGTGAGGGTGACGGCGTTCTCGGCGCCGAGGTCGGCGAGTTCGACGAGGGCGGCGAGGCGGGCGCCGAGGGCTTCGGCGTATTCGCGGGCGCGCTGGACCGCTTCGAGTACGGCTTGGCGGCGGGCTTGTCCGTGGGCGGGGGAGGTGGGTCGCAGGGCCCACCAGGGGCCGTCGACCTGGGTGAGGTCGAGGTCGGCGAGGCGGGTGGTGAGTTCGCCCAGGGTGGTGAAGTCGTTGAGTTCGGCGGTGATGTGGACGCGGCCGTGGTAGGCGCGGATGCGTTCGCCGCGGCCGTGGCGGGTCAGTTCGGGGGTGATGGAGAAGGAGCCGGTTTCGAGTTTCTCGACGGGGTCGCCGTAGCCCTTGATGAGGTCGAGGACGGCGTTGTTGCGTCGGGTGAGGTCTTCGAGGGCGGTCCGCCGGTCGGTGCCGCGGGCGCTGACGGTGATCCCGATGCGGGCGATCTCGGGGTCGACTTCGATGCGGGCTTCGCCGCGGACTGCGACGCGGGGTACTTCGGGGGTTCCGTAGGGCTGGTGTGATGCGTCTTGGGTCATACCCGAAACTGTCGCATCGGAGGCCGACCCGGCAAGGGTGCGTCATCGCCGGGCGTGGGGTGGGATCGAACGCGCCGGGGCCGCCGCGGCTTCGTTCGGGGAAGGCGGCGGCCTGTAGGGGCCGTAGGACTGCGGGACTGCGGGACTGCGGGACTGCGGGACTGCGGGACTGCGGGACTGCGAGGGCTGCCGGGCTCCGGGCGCTGCGAGGCTGCCGGTGCTCCTGAGATCAGGCCGTTTCGGGAAGCTGCATTTCCAGCATCTTCTGCTCGTTGAACTTCGGGTAGAACTTGCGCAGCAGTGCGAAGGTCTCCGGGAAGTCGAGCTGGCCGGGGGCGGAGCTGCTGCCGATGAAGGAGTAGGTCACCCGTGACCCCAGGGCGGGGAAGAAGATGCGGGAGACGGCGCCGGTGGGGCCCATCGCGATGACGATGAGTTCCGTGTCGGCGTCCGCGTTGAGCAGCAGGGAGGCGAGCCGCTTCACGTCGCTTTCGGAGGTCACCATGGTGGACACCTTGACGATGTCGGCGCCGGCGGTCTTCGCGTCGTCGATGACGGCTTCGAGTTCCTCGGTGCTGGGGGTGTGCTCGAAGTTGTGGTAGGAGACGATCGCCACGGTGTCGTGCTGCTTGGCCGCGGCGATCACGTCGGCGAGGATTCCTCGTGAGGACAGTTCGATGTCCAGTGCCTCGACGTGGGGGGCCATCGCGCGGAACAGCTCAAGGCGCTCCTCCTCCGTGCCGTTCCAGTCGCCGCCTTCCTGCGCGGAGCGCACCGTGGCGAGGACGGGCAGGGAATGGAAGGTGCGGATCTGCTCCAGGACGTGCTCGGCGTCGGTCTGGGCAAACCTGTCGATGCGGAGTTCGGCGATGTCGATACCGGCTGCTTTCGCCTCGCTGGCAAGTCGCTCGCTGTCATTGTCGCGGAAGCTGACGGCCACGAGGGGAATTTCACTGTCGAGCAGCACCCGCATCATGTTCATTTACTTCGTCACATCCCTTTTGGAAATACTTGCGCCGCCAGCCCAGCCCTGCGATGTTCCACGGGATCATACCGCATCGGCCCTGCTGGAATGGGGCTGGGGCGGGCTCCCGCCCGTCTCTTCAAGCCTCGCTCGATGATGCCGGCGCCGGGGATTTCCGGGCGTTTTCCCGCAACGGGGTTTCGGGGAATCCGTCATGAAGGAATGGCGTGATGAATTCAAGAGTGGCCCGGCTTATCCCCTCCCGGCAGCAGGGGGAGTGGAGCTGGCCTGCGGCTGTGGGCGCGGGGTCGGCGGGTGCGGGGCTCCGGCGCGGGGTGGCGGGCACCGGCCGGCCTGTCCGGTGGTCACCGGATCGAAACCTGGGAGGGGTGTTGCGGCCGGTTGACCGCGGGTCAGAATCTACGCGCGTTGTTATGCGTCACGAGGGAGATGACATGCCGTTCGATCGTAGGACTTTTCTGGGCACTTCGGCTGCCACGGGTGCTGCCGTAGCGCTGGGAGGGGCGGCCGCCGCGCCCGCCGTCGCGCAACCGGGACCGCGCCGGCGGACGTACTCCTTCACCGTGATGGGGACCACCGACCTGCACGGGAACGTCTTCAACTGGGACTACTTCACCGACAAGGAGTTCGACGACAAGGCACACAACGACGTCGGTCTGGCGAAGATCTCCACCCTGGTCAATCAGGTGCGCGAGGAGAAGGGGCGGTGCAACACGCTGCTCATCGACGCGGGTGACACCATCCAGGGCACGCAGTTGTCGTACTACTACGCGAAGGTGGACCCGATCACGGCGCGGCAGGGTCCCGTGCACCCGATGGCCCAGGCGATGAACGCGATCGGCTACGACGCGGCGGCGCTGGGCAACCACGAGTTCAACTACGGCATTCCGGTGCTGCGGAAGTTCGAGGAGCAGTGCGACTTCCCGCTGCTGGGGGCGAACGCCCTGGACGCGAAGACGCTGCGGCCCGCTTTCCCGCCGTACAGCATGCACCGGCTGCGGACGCCGCACGGGCCGGATGTGAAGGTGGCGGTGCTGGGGCTGACGAACCCGGGGATCGCGATCTGGGACAAGGCCAACGTGCAGGGGAAGATGAGCTTCCCTGGGCTGGAGGAGCAGGCGGCGAAGTACGTGCCGCGGCTGCGTTCGCTGGGCGCCGATGTGGTGATCGTGTCGGCGCACTCGGGGTCGAGCGGTACTTCCTCGTACGGTGACCAGTTGCCGTACGTCGAGAACGCGGCGGGGCTGGTGGCGGAGCAGGTGCCGGGGATCGACGCGATCCTGGTGGGGCACGCTCACACGGAGATACCGGAGTACCGGGTGACGAACAAGGCGACCGGCAAGGAGGTCGTGCTGTCGGAGCCGCTGAAGTGGGGGCAGCGGCTGACGCTGTTCGACTTCGAGCTGACGTGGGCGAAGGGCCGCTGGTCGGTGGCGAAGGTCTCGGCGAAGGTGCTGAACTCCAATACGGTCGCGGAGGATCCGAAGATCACCGGCCTGTTGTCGGACGAGCACCGCAAGGTGGTGGCGTACGTGAACCAGGTGATCGGCACCTCGACGCAGGCCATGTCCTCGGCGGAAGGCCCGGTCAAGGACGTGGCGGTCATCGACTTGATCAACCACGTCCAGGCGGAGACGGTGCGGGCGGCTCTGGCGGGCACCCAGTGGGCCGCGCTGCCGGTGCTGTCGCAGGCCTCCTGTTTCTCGCGGACGGCGGCGATCCCGGCCGGGCAGGTGACGCTGCGGGACGCGGCGGGCCTGTACCCGTTCGAGAACACGCTGGAGGCGCGGCTGCTGACGGGCGCGCAGCTGAAGGACTACCTGGAGTATTCGGCGAAGTACTACGTGACGACGGCTCCCGGTGATGCGGTGGACCCGGCGAAGCTGACGAACGCCGAGGGCACGCCGGACTACAACTACGACGCCGTGTACGGGTTCACGTACGACATCGACATCGCGAAGCCGGCCGGTTCGCGGATCACGGGGCTGTCCTTCGAGGGCAAGCCGGTGGATCCGGCGGCGCGGTTCGTGCTCGCGGT
This sequence comes from Streptomyces sp. NPDC003034, assembly GCF_053591375.1. Classification (NCBI taxonomy): domain Bacteria; kingdom Bacillati; phylum Actinomycetota; class Actinomycetes; order Kitasatosporales; family Streptomycetaceae; genus Streptomyces; species Streptomyces sp. NPDC003034. The sequence continues at coordinate 110,174 of NZ_JBSFTS010000005.1, read as the reverse complement.
GAACAACTACCGGGCTTCGGGCGGCGGGAACTTCCCGCACGTGCCGCAGGCCGAGCAGGTGTGGGCCGATTCGGACGAGATCCGCAACACGATCATCCAGTGGGTGAAGGCGAAGGGGAGCATCGATCCGGCTCGGTTCGCCTCGGTGGACTGGCGGCTGACCCGGGCGGGCGTGCCGGTCTTCTGAGCGAGCCGGAGCCCACGGGCCGCCGGAAGGCGGCGGCTACGGGTACTCGACCAGCGGGAGCAGTTCGCCCGCCGGCCGGGGGCGGGATCGTTCCCGCTGGTCGAGGCCGAAGGTGGTGAAGGCGGTGCGCTGCGGCTGGGGGTAGGGCTCCTTGCCCGTGAGGGTGTTCAGGATGGCGGCGCTGCGCCAGGCGGCGAGGCCGAGGTCGGGGGCTCCGACGCCGTGGGTGTGGCGTTCGCCGTTCTGGACGAAGACGCTTCCGGTGACGGTGGGGTCGAGGATCATCCGGTAGCGGTCGTCGATGCGGGGGCGGCCGGAGGAGTCCTTGCGCAGGTACGGGTCGAGGCCGGCGAGGAGTCGGCCGAGGGGGCGTTCCCGGTAGCCGGTGGCGAGGACCACGGCGTCGGTGGTGAGGCGGGACCGGGTGCCTTGTTCGAGGTGTTCGAGGTGCAGTTCGACTTTGGTGGTGGCGACGCGGCCGGCGGTACGGACGCTCACGCCGGGGGTGAGGACGGCGTCGGGCCAGCCGCCGTGGAGGGTGCGGCGGTAGAGCTCCTCGTGGATGGCGGCGATGGTGGCGGCGTCGATGCCCTTGTGGAGTTGCCATTGGGCGGGGACGAGCCGGTCGCGGACGGGTTCGGACAGGGAGTGGAAGTAGCGGGTGTAGTCGGGGGTGAAGTGTTCGAGGCCGAGCTTCGAGTACTCCATGGGGGCGAAGGCGGGGGTCCGGGCCAGCCAGGTGAGGTGTTCGCGGCCGCCGGGGCGGGCGCGCAGCAGGTCGAGGAAGACCTCGGCGCCGGACTGGCCGGATCCGATGACGGTGACGTGCTCGGCGGCGAGGATGCGCTCGCGGTTGTCGAGGTACTCGGAGGAGTGCATCACCGGGACGGTGGGGGCTTCGGCGAGGGGGCGCAGGGGTTCGGGGACGTAGGGTGCGGTGCCGATGCCGAGGGCGATGTTGCGGGTGTAGGTGCGGCCGAGGGCTTCGACTTCGCCGTCGGCGTCGAGCTGGGTGAAGTCGACTTCGAAGAGGTCGCGTTCCGGGTTCCAGCGGACGGCGTCGACGTGGTGGCCGAAGTGGAGGCCGGGGAGGCGGCCGGCGACCCAGCGGCAGTAGGCGTCGTATTCGGCGCGCTGGATGTGGAACTGCTCGGCGAAGTAGAAGGGGAAGAGCCGTTCCTTGTGTTTGAGGTAGCTGAGGAAGCTCCAGGGGCTGGCCGGGTCGGCGAGGGTGACGAGGTCGGCGAGGAAGGGGACTTGGAGGGTGGCTCCCTCGATGAGGAGTCCGGGGTGCCAGCGGAAGTCGCGGCGCTGGTCGTAGAAGGCGGTGGCGAGTTCTCCTGTTCCTTGCTGCGGCAGGCCGTGGGCGAGCGCCGCGAGGGACAGGTTGAAGGGGCCGATGCCGATTCCGACGAGGTCGTGGGGTGTATCGAGGTGGGCGGTCATCGGGGGGTCCTGCCTTCCAGGAGGGTGACGAGGGTGTCCAGGTCCCGCGCCGTGGTGTGGGGGTTGAGCAGGGTGGCTTTGAGCCAGAGGCGGCCGTCGGCCCGGGTGCGGCCGAGGACGGCGCTGCCGTCGTGCAGGAGGGTGCGGCGCAGGGTGGCGAGCCGGGTGTCGTCGGCGTGGGCGGGCCGGAAGAGGACGGTGCTGATGGTGGGCGCCGAGTGGAGTTCGAAGCCGGGGTGTGCGTCGAGGGTCCGGGCGAGGTGGTGGGCGAGTTCGCAGGTGCGGTCGATGAGCCGGGCGAGGCCGTCGCGGCCCAGTGCGCGCAGGGTGGTGGCGATCTTGAGGGCGTCGGGGCGGCGGGTGGTGCGCAGGGAGCGGCCGAGGAGGTCGGGCAGGCCGGCTTCGGTGTCGTCGGTGGCGTTGAGGTAGTCGGCCTGGTGGGCGAGGGGGGCCAGCAGGGCGGTGTCGGGGACGGCGAGCAGTCCGGCGGCGACGGGCTGCCAGCCGAGTTTGTGCAGGTCGATGGTGAGGGAGTGGGCGCGGCCGAGTCCGGCGAGTTTGTCGCGGTGGCGGGGGCTGAGGGCGAGCAGGCCCCCGTAGGCGGCGTCGATGTGGAGGTCGGCGCGGTAGCGGTCGCAGACGTCGGCGATGCGGTCGAGCGGGTCGATGAGTCCGGCGTCGGTGGTGCCGGCGGTGGCGGTGACGAGTACGGGGCCGTGGCGGGTGGCGGCGGCCAGGGCGTCGGCCAGGGCGCCGGGGTGGATCACTCCGGTGGGAGTGGGGAGGGCCACGGCCGGGGGCAGGCCGAGGAGCCAGGCGGCGCGGGGGACGGAGTGGTGGGCGTTGGCTCCGTGCAGGACGGTCAGGCGGGGGCCGTGGCGTTCGCGGGCGAGGAGCAGGGCCAGTTGGTTGGCTTCGGTGCCGCCGGTGGTGACGAGGGCGTCGGCGTAGGGGGTGGCGTAGAACTCGGCGGCGAGGGTGCGGGTGAGGAGCGCTTCGAGGGTGGCGGCGGCGGGGGCCTGGTCCCAGGAGTCGAGGGACGGGTTGAGGGCGCTGGCGGCGAGGTCGGCGGCGGCCGCGACGGCGAGCGGCGGGCAGTGGAGGTGGGCCGCGCAGAGGGGGTCGGCGGGATCGGCGGCGCCGGCGGCGAGGGTGTGCACGAGGGTCCGTAGCGCTTCGTGGTCGCCGGTTCCGTGATCGGGCAGTACGTCGCCCAGTGCGGCTTGGACGCGGGCCGCGAGCGGGCCCGGGCCGCCGGGCGGAAGCGGCCCGCCGCGTTCCTCGGCTCCGGTGCGCAGGGCGTCGAGGACGGTGTCGAGCAGCGGACGCAGGGCGTCGGCGCCCGCGCGGCCGCCGGCGAGCGGGGGCAGCGGGGGTGGTGTGCGTGTGCCGGGCGGCGCTGTCATGTGGGGTCCTCCGAGGCGGGGCGGTCGGGGCCTGCGGTGCCGTGCGTACGGGGTGGCGGGGCGGGCGCACCCGGCCGGTACAACGATCAGACCCGAATGGGGTAACCGCCGGGGTTTGTTCCGGATCAACGTTCCTGCGGCGGGCCCTGCCGGGCGGGGGGCGGTCTCGGGCGGCGCCTGCCGGGCGGGGGGCGGAGGTCCGGCGGGGCGGGGGCTGCCCCGCGGGGGTGGGGGGACGCCTGCCGGGCGGGCGGGGGGGGCCGCCAGGCGGGGGCGGTCTCAGGCCGACGCCTGCCGGGCGGGCGGCGGGGGGCGGAGCCTGCCGGGCGGGGGCGGTCTCAGGCCGACGCCTGCTGGGCGGGGGCGGGGGCGGAGCCCTGGCGGGCCCGGTGCGGGCCGAGCACGGCGCTGGTCCGGCGGTAGGGCGCCGCGCACCGCCCGGCTCCGGCCCCCGCCTGCGACGGGGCGGGGGCGGGGCCGGGGGCAACGGGGGCCCGGGACCTGCGCGGCCGTCGTAGCGGCCGGGGGCCCGGGGCCCGGGCCCGAGGGGGCTGCGGGCGGGGTTCCCGGTCCGGGCCGGAGTGAGCGGGAGGGTCAGGCCGTGCGGATGCGCAGGGCGCGGGCCAGGTCGTCCAGCTGGTCGACGAGCTTGCGGCGCAGGAGCGGCAGGATCTCCGCGTCCGCATCGGTGAGGCAGGCATGGCCCGCCCGGAGGTTGGCCTCGTCCACGGCGTAGGCCGGGAACGCCCAGCGGCCCGCTGCCTCGGCGATGGCCGGGCCGCGGCGGGCGCCGAGGGCGACGGCCTCCCGGTAGAACCGCGGTACGTACTCCCGTACGAGATCGCCTTGTTCGGCCTGCCAGAACCCCTGCGCGGTGGCGCTGAACAGGTAGTTGGACAGGCTGTCGTCATGGAAGAGGCGGTTCCAGGCGGCGGCCTTGGCCTCGGCGGAGGGCAGCGCGGCGCGGCAGCGGGCCGCGCCTTCCGCGCCGGTGGCGCTGGGGTCGGCGGCGAGGGCCGCGTCGATCTGGGCCTCATCGACGGCGCCCAGGACGGCGAGCCGGGCGAGGATGCGCCAGCGCAGCTCCGGGTCGAGTTCGGGGCCGCCGGGCACGGTGCCGTCGGCGAGCCAGGTGATGAGGGGGTCGGGGCCGGTGGCGCTGTCGATGAGGGCGCGTACGGCGGTCAGCCGCAGTCCGGGTTCCGAGCCGTCCTCGGTGCGCCGCAGCAGGTCGTGGGCGATCGCGGCGAGGGTGGTGAGCGCCTCGGTCCGCTCGGAGGGGGCGGTGTAGCGGTCGGCGATCTGGGTCCGGGCGAAGGCGAGGACGCCTTGGACGATGGCCAGGTCGCGTTCCTGGGGCAGGTGCGCTCCGGCGGTGGCGAGGTAGGCGCCGGGCTCCAGTTCCCCGTCGCGGACCATGTCGCGCAGGGAGTTCCAGACGACGGCGCGGGTGAGCGGTTCGGGGATGCGGGAGAGGCCGCGCAGGGCGGTTTCGACGGAGGTCTCGTCGAGCCTGACCTTGGCGTAGGTGAGGTCGCCGTCGTTGAGGACGAGCAGCGCGGGGCGCGGGCCGGTCACGGAGACCACTTCGTCGGACGGGACGTCGAGGTGGAGCAGTTCGTGCTGTTCCAGGACGGCGTCGGCGGCGGGGGCGCGGTGGTAGGCGCCGGCCGCGATGTGGTGGGGGCGGCTGCCCTGGCGCTCGACGGTGAGGGTCCAGCCGCCGGGGCTCTCCTCGATCCTGGGCGTGAGGGTGTCGATGCCGGTGGTGCGCAGCCAGATGCCGGCCCAGGCGTGGACGTCGCGTTCGGTGTGGGCGGCGAGGGAGTCCACGAAGTCGGCGAGGGAGGCGTTGGTGAACTTGTGGCGGGCGAAGTGGGTGTTGATGCCGGCCAGGAAGTCCTTCTCGCCGAGCCAGGCGACGAGTTGGCGCAGGGCGGAGGCGCCCTTGGCGTAGGAGATGCCGTCGAAGTTGAGGAGGGCGGAGGCGGTGTCGGGTACGTCGGCGGGGTCGGGGGCGACGGGGTGGGTGGAGGGGCGCTGGTCGGCGTCGTAGCCCCAGGACTTGCGTTCGACGCCGAAGTCGGTCCAGGTGCCGGTGAAGCGGGTGGCTTCGGTGAGGGTCTGGTAGCCCATGTATTCGGCGAAGGATTCGTTCAGCCAGATGTCGTCGAACCAGCGCAGGGTGACGAGGTCGCCGAACCACATGTGGGCCATCTCGTGGGCGATGACCATGGCGCGGCGCTGCCGCTCGGTGTCGGTGACGGCGGACCGGTAGATGAACTCGTCGCGGAAGGTGACCAGGCCCGGGTTCTCCATGGCGCCCGCGTTGAACTCGGGGACGAAGGCCTGGTCGTAGGAGTCGAAGGGGTACGGCTCGGTGAACTTCTCGTGGTAGCGGTCGAAGCAGTCCGTGGTGATGGACAGGATCTCCTCGGCGTCGGCGTCGAGGTGGGGGGCGAGGGACTGCCGGCAGTGGATGGCGAAGGGCAGTCCGACGTGCTGGGTGCGCACGCTGTGCCAGGGGCCGGCCGCGACGGCGGCGAGGTAGGTGGAGATGAGCGGTGTCGGGGCGGACTGCCAGATGGCGGCGCCGTCCGGGTCGTCGGTGTCCTGCCCGCCGGTGCGCTGGGTGCGCTGGGTGATGCCGTTGGCGAGGACGGTCCAGTGTGCGGGGGCGGTGACGGTGAACTCGAAGACGGCCTTCAGGTCGGGCTGGTCGAAGGCCGGGAAGACGCGCTGGACGTCGTCCAGGAACATCTGGGTGTAGACGTACGTCTCCCCGTCCGCGGGGTCGGTGAAGCGGTGCAGGCCTTCGCCGGTGCGGGAGTAGCGCATGAGGGTGTCGATGCGCAGCTCGTGGGCGCCTTCGGCGAGGCCGGCGAGGTGGAGGCGGTTGTCCTGGAAGGCGTGGGCGGGGACGGGGTCGCCGTCCAGGAGCGCCGAGTTCAGGTGTTCCGGCTTCAGCTCGACGAAGGTGTCGCATGCGGTGCGGGTGGTGAAGCGGATCACCGCGAAGGAGTGGAAGGTCTCGTCGCCGCGCGTGAGGTCGAGGCTGACGGCGTAGTGGTGGACGTCGAGGAGCTGGGCTCGGGTCTGCGCTTCGTTGCGCGTCAATGCGGGCATGGGCCCATGCTGCCGCAAGGGGGCAGCCGGACCTCGGTTCTACTCTTCGCCCGCCGCGATCGTCTCGTGGTGGCGGATGACCTCGGCGATGATGAAGTTCAGGAGCTTCTCGGCGAAGGCCGGGTCGAGCTTGGCGTTCTCGGCGAGCTGGCGCAGCCGGGTGATCTGGCTGGCCTCGCGACTCGGATCGGCCGGGGGGAGCTGGTGCTTGGCCTTGAGATGGCCGACCTGCTGGGTGCACTTGAAGCGCTCGGCGAGCATGTGGACGACGGCCGCGTCGATGTTGTCGATGCTGTCCCGCAGGCGGGCGAGTTCGGCGGTGACGTTCTCGTCGATGTCGCTGGTGTTCATGGTTCCCGAGAATACGTGGCGCGCGGCAGTCCTTCCCCGGCCAGCCGCTCCGTGAGACGCGGCCCGTCGGGGGCCCACGGGCCGCCCGGGTCGGGTGACCACCCGACCGCGCCTCGGGGGGGTGACCGGGGGGCGAGCGAGTCGCCGGGGGCTGTGCGCGCCGGGCGGGGCGGTGCGGGTGGCCCGGGGTGTACGGGTGCCCGTGCGGGGCGGCGCGGGAGCTGGCGCGGGCCGGTACGGGTCCTCGTGCGGGCCGGTACGGGTCCCCGTGCGGGCCGGTACGGGTCCCCGTGCGGGCCGGTACGCGCGGGCCGACCGGCTTCGCCGGGGCCGCCACGGCCCCGCTCCCCGGCTACCGCGCAGCCAGGATCCCCGGCCGGGGCCGGACGGACCGGTCGGGCGCGGCCGGACGAGCCGGGCGGGCACCCTACGGGGGCTCGTGCAGGCCGGTACGGGTCCCCGTGCGGGCCTGCACACCCGGGGCGGCAGGCTTCGCCGGAACGGCCGTGGCCCCCGCACTCCCCCGGCTACCGCGCAGCCAGGGTCCCCGGCCGGGCGCGGCCGGGCGAGCCGGGCGGGCGCCGTGGCGGGACCGCAGGGAGGTATCGCCTCGGCCGGGCGCGGCCGAAGCCGCCCCGTGGCGGGCCCGGCCGAAGCCGGGGTGGGGGGCGTCCTTCCGGTCGGTTTGCGGGCGGCCGGAAGGACGGTGGGGGCTACATGCCTGCCGCGGCGGTCTTGATCTCGTCGGCGAAGGCGGAGACCTCGGTGTAGACGCCGGGGTAGTCGGGCCTGGCGCAGCCCTGACCCCAGCTGACTATGCCGACCTGGATCCAGGCGTTCGTGTTGTCTCGGCGGAACATGGGGCCGCCGGAGTCGCCCTGGCAGGTGTCGACTCCGCCCTGGTCGAAGCCGGCGCAGATCTCCTCGTCGGGGACGAGGCTGCTGCCGTACGAGGCCTGGCAGCTGGCGTCGGAGACGAAGGGCACGGTGGCCTTCATCAGGTAGCGCTGCTGGCTTCCGCCCTCGCGCGTGGCTCCCCAGCCCGCGACGGTGAAGGTGCCGTTGTCGTAGGCGTTGGTCTCGGCGATCTTGAGGGTGGGCAGGTTGATGGGCTGGGCAAGTTTGATGAGGGCCCAGTCCTTGCCCTGGCCGTTGTAGCCGGGGGCTTGGAGCACCTTGGTGGATTTGACCTTGATGGCGCTGGAGCTTCTGAGGTCCACGACTCCGGCGGTGGCGGTGATGGTGGTGTTGTTGCCGGAGCCGTTCACGCAGTGGGCGGCGGTCAGGACGATCTGCTGGGTGTAGAGGGAGCCTCCGCAGCCCATGGAGAGGCGGACCATGAAGGGGAATTCGCCCTGGGCGGCGCGGGTGCCGCCGACGACGGGGGCCGGGGAGGCGGTGGCGGAAGTGGGCTGGAGGCTGACGGCCGCGAGGGCCACCGCGCCGGCGGCGAGGGTTCGCTTCATGAACCGCGCGAGAGTGGTCACAGTCAACACACTGCCTTTCGTGGGGGGTTGGGCCGTGCGCGCCATTGGGTGAATGACGGGTCCATGACACATCAGAGGTAAGGCGGGCATCAAGAACGCGTTTTTGGCCAACTTCGGCCGCTGACGGCAGGGGTTGCGGCGCGGGGCAGCCGATGACGCAGAACCGCAGGCGGGCCGGCCCCCAGGCGCACGGATTTCCCTACCGGGCGGGACCGCGCGGACCTCGATCACCGCCCCCTTCCGGCGCCTGCCGCCCCCGTGGGATCCGCGCGTACGCGAACGAGCGCGGCCTGCACGACCTGCCCGTACGCGGCCTTCGCCACCCCCGACGACCCGCACCGGGCGACCTCCGCCGTCATGCGCGCCCTACGACCACCGAAGCACGCCCGGTGGTCGGCTTCCGGCCGATGGCGTAGCAGGCCACGGCGGAACTGGCCGCAGGCTCCGGGCACTTCATCAAGGCGAGCGACCGATTCCACCCACCCCGCCGCCCGAGCCTTTCCGCCACCACGGAGGACTCGTGAACCTCCTGCGCCCACCGGGGCCGCAGCGACCGCCGGTGCCGGTGCGCAAATCGCCGGCGGCGGATTCACCGGGCGGCCACGAGAAGTTTCCTACCGACCAGTAGACATGGGTTCCGGACACCCCGACCCTGGTCGTGAACATGCCAGTTCACGACCCGAGGAGCGCCCCCCATGCGCATCAACCGCCGCATCCACACGGCCCGTACGCCCCGCACCGCCGCAATCGCAGTGGCCGCCGCGGCGGCCGTCCTGACGCTCCTTCCGGCCACCGCCGCCCAGGCGGCCCCGGCGACGGCGACGCTGCCGGCCACCGGCACTCAGCTGGCGCCGTACGGGACGTACGCGGCCTCCACGGCCTCGGCCTCGTCCGCACCCGGCGGCAACGCGGCGCTCCTCGGCATCGATTACGCCACCTGGCAGCGCGACGTCGCCGCCGTCATCGACGCGGCCCGCCCCGCCATCGAGCAGCGCATCGCCGCCTCACCCGCCGGAGAGAAGCCCGCCCTCGTCCTCGACATCGACAACACGTCGCTGGAGACGGACTTCCACTGGTTCTGGACCTTCCCGACCCCCGCGATCGCCAAGGTCCGCGAGCTGACCCGGTACGCCGACGAGCGCGGCGTCGCCGTCTTCTTCGTCACCGCCCGCCCCGGGATCATCCACTCCCTCACCGAGCACAACCTCAAGGCGGTCGGCTACCCGGTCTCCGGCCTGTACGTCAGGGACCTGCCGGACCTGTTCGAGGAGGTCAGCGCGTACAAGACGGGCAAGCGCGCCGAGATCGAAGCGCGGGGCTACACCATCATCGCCAACATCGGCAACAAGCCGAGCGACCTCGTCGGGGGCCACGCCGAGCGCACCGTCAAGCTGCCGGACTACGACGGCAAGCTCTCCTGACCCGGGCGGTCCGGCGAGGACGGACAAGTTGATGCGGCGGTGTGGTTCGGCAGCGGGGCGCACGGGGTAGTGATACCTCAGCGCACGAATGAAGGACCAGGGCCCGACCCCTCGCCAGGGGGCCGGGCCCTCCGCCGTTCCGCCGTTCCGCCGTTCCAGTCTTTGCCCGAGCGGCCGGCCCCGGGCCCGACCCGCCCGCGTACGGTAGGCAGCGGACCCGTACCGGCCCGGAGACGCACCGGTACGGCCCCGGCCCCGGCCCGTACCGGCTCAGCGAGCCCCGTACACCGGCAGCGGGGTTCCGGCCGCCGACAGGAGCTTCGCCGCTGCCTCGCCCGCCTCGGCGGGGGTCCAGCGGGTCCCCCGGTCGGCGGTGGGGCCGGGACGCCAGCCCTCCATCACCGTGATCCTGCCGCCCTCCGCCTCGAAGACGCGGCCCGTGACGCCCGCCGAGGCATCCGCGCCGAGCCAGACCACCAGAGGGGACACGTTCTCCGGGGCCATCGCGTCGAAGCCGCCCTCCGCCGGGGCGGCCATGGTCCCCGCGAAGGTCTCCTCCGTCATCCGGGTCCGCGCCGCCGGGGCGATGGCGTTGACCTGGACCCCGTACCGTCCCATCTCCGCGGCCGCGACCAGGGTCAGGCCGAGGATGCCCGCCTTGGCCGCGCTGTAGTTGCCCTGCCCGACCGAGCCCAACAGCCCTGCCCCGGACGTGGTGTTGACCACGCGGGCGGCCACCGGACGCCCGGCCTTGGCCTGCGCCCGCCACCAGCGGGCCGCGCACCGCAGCGGGAGGAAGTGCCCCTTCAGGTGGACCCGCACGACCGCGTCCCAGTCCTCCTCGCCCAGGTTGACCAGCATCCGGTCGCGCAGGAAACCGGCGTTGTTGACGAGCGTGTCCAGCCTCCCGAAGGCTGAGAGGGCGGTCTCGATGAGCGAGGCGGCGCCCTCGCCCGTCGCGACATCCCCGCCGTGCGCCACCGCCTCCCCGCCCAGCGCCCGGATCTCCGCCACGACCCGGGCCGCCGGACCGTCCGGCCCCGGCAGTCCGTCGAGGCCGACCCCCAGGTCGTTGACCACGACCCGCGCCCCCTGCGCCGCGAAGGCCAGCGCGTGGGCCCGGCCCAGGCCCCGCCCCGCGCCCGTCACGATCACGACTCGGCCCTCGCACATGCCCGCCATGCCTGCCGTGCCTGCCATGTCAGCCCTCCTCGCTTTCCGCGTTCGCCGCGCTTCCCGCGCTTCCCGCGCCGGCCTTGCCGCTCTCCACGTTGACGTTGGCCGCGGCCAGGAATGCCGGGCGCTCCCCGCCCCCGTGCACCAGCAGGCTGGCCCCGCTGATGTATCCGGCCCGGCCGGAGGCCAGGAAGACGGCCGCCTCCCCCACCTCCGAGGGCTCCGCCAGCCGCCCCAGCGGCACGGTCGCGCCCACGGCCGCGACGCCCGCCTCGTCCCCGTAGTGCAGGTGGGCCAGTTCGGTCCGCACCATGCCGAGGACCAGCGAGTTCACCCGTACGTCCGGCGCCCACTCCACGGCCATGGACCGGGCCAGGTGCTCCAGCCCCGCCTTCGCCGCCCCGTACGCGGCCGTCCCCGGGGAGGGCCGTGTCCCGCTGACGCTGCCGATCATCACCACCGATCCCCCCGCCCGCCTCAGCCAGGGGTACGCCGCCAGTGAGGCCGTCAGCGGCGCCAGCAGGTTGAGTTCCACGACCCGCGCGTGCCGCCGCACCTCGCCCACACCATCGGTCTCGCCCTCACCCCCGCCCAGCAGTCGGTACGGGGTCCCGCCCGCGTTGTTGACCAGGCAGTCGAGCCGCCCGTACCGCCGGGCGACCGAGCCGAAGAACTCCTCAACGGCGGCGGGGTCGCGCAGGTCGAGGGCGGTGAAGGCCGCCTTCCGCCCGCCGGCCGACACCGGTTCCGGAGGCGGCCGGCGCGCGCAGACGACGACCCGCGCCCCCGCCGCGAGGAACGACCGGGCGATGCCGGCGCCGACGCCCCTGGTCCCGCCGGTGACGACGGCGACCCTCCCCTCCAGCTCCATGGGCTGCTACCTTCCTCGCCTAACAAATGTTTGGTGGAAAGGTAGCTGATCCGCTCATGGGTGTCTCCACCTCCGCCCCCGCCAAGGGCATCGCGCTCGTCACGGTCGACTTCCCGCCGGTCAACGCACTGCCCGTACACGGCTGGTACGAGCTCGCCGACGCCGTGCGCGCCGCCGGGCGCGACCCAGAGATCCGCTGTGTCGCCCTCGCCGCCGAGGGCCGCGGATTCAACGCCGGCGTCGACATCAAGGAGTTGCAGCGCGACAGCGGCCACGCCTCCCTCATCGGCGCCAACCGGGGCTGCTACGAGGCCTTCGCCGCCGTGTACGACTGCGAGGTGCCGGTCGTCGCCGCCGTGCAGGGCTTCTGCTTGGGCGGTGGCATCGGCCTGGCCGGGAACGCCGACGCCATCGTCGCCTCTGACGACGCCGCCTTCGGCCTGCCGGAGCTCGACCGGGGCGCGCTCGGCGCCGCCACGCACCTGTCGCGGCTGGTCCCGCAGCACCTGATGCGCGCCCTCTACTACACCTCGCGGACCGCGAGCGCCGCCGAACTGCACGCACACGGCTCGGTCTGGAAGGTGGTCCCCCGCGCGCAGCTGCGGGCGGCGGCCCTGGAGCTGGCCGCCGAGATCGCGCGCAAGGACGGCTACCTGATCCGGCTCGCCAAGGCCGCCATCAACGGTATCGACCCCGTCGACGTGCACCGCAGCTACCGCTTCGAGCAGGGCTTCACCTTCGAGGCCGGTCTCAGCGGGGTCGCCGACCGGGTCCGCGACACCTTCGCCGCCACCGCACGACGGGAGGAACCGGCATGACCGACAAGAGCATGACCTGCGAGGAGGTGATCGGCCGGCTGCGCAGCGGGATGACCCTCGGCATCGGCGGCTGGGGCTCGCGTCGCAAGCCCATGGCCCTGGTGCGCGCGCTGCTGCACTCGGACATCACCGATCTGACGGTGGTCTCGTACGGCGGTCCCGATATCGGGCTGCTGGCCGCCGCCGGCCGGATCCGCAGGCTCGTCGCCCCGTTCGCGACCCTCGACTCCATCGCGCTGGAGCCCCACTTCCGCGCCGCCCGCGAGCGCGCCGCCTTCGCGTTCACCGAGCTCGATGAGGCCATGTTCATGTGGGGTTTGCGGGCCGCCGCCCATCGGCTGCCCTTCCTGCCCGTCCGCGCCGGCCTGGGCTCCGACGTCATGCGGGTCAATCCGGAGCTGCGTACGGTCACTTCCCCCTACGCGGACGGCGAGGAGTTCGTCGCCGTGCCCGCCCTGCGCATGGACGCCGCGCTGGTGCACCTCAACCGCGCCGACCGCCTCGGCAACGCCCAGTACCTGGGCCCGGACCCGTACTTCGACGACCTCTTCTGCGAGGCCGCCGACGCCGCCTACGTCTCCTGCGAACAGCTGGTCGAGACGGCGGAGTTGTCCAAGGCCGGTCCCCCGCAGTCCCTCCTCGTCAGCCGCCACCACGTCTCGGGGGTCGTGGAGACGCCGAACGGCGCGCACTTCACCTCCTGCGCGCCGGACTACGGCCGCGACGAGGCCTTCCAGAAGCTGTACGCGACCACCCCCTGGTCCGAGTTCACCGGGCGGTTCCTCCACGGCGCGAGTGAGTACGACTACCAGTGCGCCGTGCGGACCTGGCAGGAGGAGCAGCGGTGACGGCCACACCGGCGACCCCGCCGACACCCCGGCCCACGGCCGAAGCCACGCCCGCGGCTCCGCCCACGGCCGTCAGCCGGGCCGAGTACTGCGTGATCGCATGCGCCGAGGCCTGGCGCGGCGACGGCGAGGTGCTCGCCAGCCCGATGGGCCTCATCCCCTCCATCGGGGCCCGCCTCGCCAAGCACACCTTCTCCCCCGACCTGCTGCTGACCGACGGCGAAGCCATGCTCGTCTCGCTCGACGGCACGGCCGAGGGCTGGCTCCCGTACCGCCGCCATCTGGCCCTGGTCACCGGCGGCCGGCGGCACGTGATGATGGGCGCCAGCCAGATCGACCGGTTCGGCAACCAGAACATCTCCTGCATCGGCGACTGGCAACGCCCGGCGCGCCAGCTCCTCGGCGTGCGCGGGGCGCCCGTCAACACCCTCAACAACCCGGTGAGTTACTGGGTGCCGAAACACTCCACCCGGGTCTTCGTGGAACGGGTCGACATGGTCAGCGGCGTCGGCTACGACCGCGCCGCCCAGGCCGGGGTGACCCGCTACCACCGCCTGCCCCGAGTGGTCAGCGACCTCGGCGTCTTCGACTTCACCGGGCCCGGCCACACGATGCGCCTGGCCTCCCTGCACCCCGGGGTCACCGTCGAGCAGGTCCGGGCGGCCACCGGCTTCGAGCCGGCCGTCGCCGGGGAGGTCCCGTACACCCGGGAGCCGACCGCGCACGAGCTGCGGCTGATCCGCGAGGTGATCGATCCGGGGGGTCTGCGGGACCGGGAAGTACGGGGCTGATCGATGGAGACGGCATTCACCCGGCTCGTCGGAGTCGAGCATCCGATCGTGCAGACGGGCATGGGATGGGTCGCCGGGCCCCGGCTGGTGTCGGGCGCGGCCAACGCGGGGGCGCTGGGCATCCTGGCCTCCGCGACGATGACGATGGACCAGCTGCGCTCGGCGGTCCGCGAGGTCCGGTCCCGAACCCCGCGGGGCACCGTCTTCGGCGTCAATCTGCGGGCGGACGCGGGGGACGCGGCCGAGCGCGTACAGCTGATCATCGAGGAGGGCGTACGGGTCGCCTCCTTCGCCCTCGCGCCCTCCCAGGAGCTCATCGCACGGCTCAGGGAGGCGGGCGTGGTCGTCATCCCCTCCGTCGGCGCCCGCCGGCACGCCGAGAAGGTCGCCGCCTGGGGCGCCGACGCGGTGATCGTGCAGGGCGGCGAGGGCGGGGGGCACACCGGGGACGTGGCCACGACCGTGCTGTTGCCGCAGGTCGTGGACGCCGTGCAGATCCCGGTGATCGCGGCGGGCGGTTTCAGCGACGGCCGGGGGCTCGTCGCGGCGCTGTCGTACGGGGCGGCGGGCATCGCCATGGGCACCCGCTTCCTGCTGACCAGCGACTCCACCGTCCCCGACGCGGTCAAGGCCCGGTACCTGGCGGCCAGCGTCAAGGACGTCACCGTCACCACGGCCGTCGACGGGCTGCCGCACCGCATGCTCCGCACCGGGCTGGTCGAGTCCCTGGAGCGGGCCGGCCGGGCCGTGGCCCTGGCCCGGGCTCTTCGGCACGCGGCCGGATTCAGGAAGCTTTCGGGCCTGTCCTGGTCCCGCATGGTGCGGGACGGCCTCGCGATGAAGCACGGCAAGGAGCTGTCCTGGAGCCAGGTCCTGCTCGCGGCGAACACCCCCGTGCTCCTGCGGGCCTCCATGGTCGAGGGCCGCACGGACCTCGGCGTCATGACATCGGGCCAGGTCGCGGGGGTGATCGAGGACCTCCCGTCGTGCGCGGAGCTGGTCTCCCGCGTCATGGCCGAGGCGGACGCCGTACTGCAACGCCTCCACCGCCTGCCGGACCCCCACGCCCGGCCCGACCGGCACCACCTGCCCCTATCCGACCCCCACGACCGGCCCGACCGGCACCACCTGCCGGAGCCCCACGACCGGCCCGACCGGCGTCACGGGGAAGGCCTGCACTCGCTCCGCCCCCTGCCACCCCCAGGGTGATCCCCCTCCTCCGCCACAGGAGTCCCAGATGAGACGTGCTCGCATCCGCCTGGCCACCGCCGTCCTCGCGACCGCCCTCGCCGTCGGCGCCCCGCCCGCCTCCGCCTACGCCGCGCCGGTGCCGGGAGCCGGAGCCGACGCCCGGCAGCACCCGCACCACCAGCCCCACCCGTACAGCGCGGAGGCGATCCGCCGGATCCCCCTGCAGGGCGCCGTCAACGTACGCGACCTCGGCGGCTACCACACCTGGACCGGCGGCCGGGTACGCCACGGGCTGGTGTACCGCTCCGACGCGCTGAGCAAGCTGACCGACGCGGACCTCACCACCGTCTCCGGCCTGGGCCTCAGCAGGGTCGTCGACTTCCGCATCCCGCTGGAGCTCCAGTACGACGGCCCGGACAGGCTGCCTTGGGGGCTCAGCCCCACCTCCCGCCCGGTCAGCGATCTCGGTCTCTTCGGAACCCTCGTCACCGTGATCTCCAGCGGCGACCCCGCCCGCCAGGAGCAGATCCTCGGCGGCGGCCGCGCCGAGGCCTACATGCGCGACATCTACCGCACCTTCGTGACCAGCGCCGAGAACCGGGCGCAGTTCGCGGCCACCCTGCGGGAGATCGCCGCGACCGGTCGGGGCCCGGTCCTGTACCACTGCACGTCGGGCAAGGACCGGACGGGCTGGATGAGCTACGTCCTGCTGCGCGCCCTGGCCGTACCGCAGCAGGACGCGGAGGGCGACTACCTCGCCTCGAACACCTTCCGCGCCGCCTATGACGCCCAGGTGCGGGCCGCCCTGAAGCAGTCCGGGCGGATGCAGGACCCTGACCTGCTGATCCCGCTCCAGGAGGTCCGCCGGGACTACCTGGACTCCGCGACGGCGCAGCTGGAGGCCGACTACGGCGGCTTCCACGGTTACCTGACGAAGGGCCTCGGGTTGGACCTGCGGACGCTGGCGCAGCTCCAGGACAAGCTGGTCCGCTCGTAGGAGGCCCGGCGCGACCGCAAGACGCGCCCCGGCCCGTCGAAAGGCACGCCCTGGCCCCGGACACGACTGCGCCGGGCAGCGCGCGTGGCGCTGCCCGGCGCAGTCGGACGGTTGTGCGGGTCAGACGGCCCGGCGGCGACCCTGGCCGGCGGACTGGGCGCCGACCCGGCTGCGGGCGGAAGCGGCGGCGGCGCCCCCGGCGGCGCCGCCCCCGGTACGCCGTCCGCGCTCGGCGGAGCCGTTGGCCGCGGCGCCCTGGCCCCCCTGACCACCGCGACGGGCCTGGCCCGACCCGGCGGCCGGAGCCTGACCGGCCGCGCCGCCGCCGGAACGGCGTCCCCGGCCACCGGCGGCGGCCGGAGCGGCGCCGGCGGCGGATCCGGCGCGCGGTCCGCCCGAACGGCGGCGACCGCCGCCACCGCCCGCGCCGGTCCCCGAAGCGGGCTTCGAGGCGGAACGCTGGCGCGGCGGGGTGGGCTGCGGCACGTCCAGCACCACCGGGATGCCCGAGGGCTCCTTGGCGCCGGTCAGCCGGGACAGCTCCGCGTCGGAGGACTTGATCTGCGCGGTGCGCGGGGAGATCCCGGCGTCCGACATCAGACGGGTCATGTCCCGCTTCTGGTCGGGCAGGACCAGGGTGACGACGCTGCCGGACTCACCGGCGCGCGCGGTACGGCCGCCGCGGTGCAGGTAGTCCTTGTGGTCGCTGGGCGGGTCCACGTTCACGACGAGGTCGAGGTCGTCGATGTGGATGCCGCGGGCGGCCACGTTGGTGGCGACCAGCGCGGTGACCTCGCCCGTCTTGAACCAGTCCAGGGTCCGGTTGCGCTGCGGCTGCGAGCGCCCGCCGTGCAGACCGGAGGCGCGGACGCCGTCCGCGAGGAGCTTCTTGACCATGCGGTCCACCCCTCGCTTGGTGTCCACGAACATGATCACCCGGCCGTCGCGAGCGGCTATGCGCGTCGCCACGGCCTTCTTGTCGGTCTCGTCCATGACGTACAGGACGTGGTGCTCCATGGTGGTGACCGCGCCGGCCGACGGGTCGACGGAGTGCCCGACCGGGTCGGTGAGGAACATCTTGACGAGCTTGTCGATGTTCTTGTCCAGCGTCGCCGAGAAGAGCATCCGCTGACCGCCGGGCTGGACCTGCTTGAGCAGCGCCGTCACCTGCGGCATGAATCCCATGTCGGTCATCTGGTCGGCCTCGTCGAGGACGGTGATGGCGACCTGGGAGAGGTCGGCGTCACCGCGGTCGATGAGGTCCTTCAGGCGGCCGGGGGTGGCGACGAGCACCTCGGAGCCGCGGCGCAGGGCGCCCGACTGCCGGTTGATCGACATGCCGCCGACGACGGTCGCGATGCGCAGGTTGACGGCCGTGGCGTACGGGGTCAGGGCGTCGGTCACCTGCTGCGCGAGCTCACGGGTCGGTACGAGGACCAGCGCGAGCGGCGCCTTCGGCTCGGCGCGGCGGCCGGCCGTACGGGCCAGCAGCGCCAGGCCGAAGGCCAGCGTCTTGCCGGATCCGGTGCGGCCGCGGCCCAGCAGGTCACGGCCGACGAGGGAGTTCGGCAGCGTCGCGGCCTGGATGGGGAACGGCTCGGTGACGCCCTGGGCCGCGAGGGTCTTCAGCAGCGCGGGGGGCATGTCCATGTCCTCGAACGCGGCGACCGGCGGGAGCGCCGGGGCCAGCGGTTCGGGCATGGTGAATTCCTGGGGCCGGGCAACGGGGGCGGACTTCTGCCGTCCCGCGCCAGCGTTCGGACGTCCCTGAGCCGCACCTCGACCCCGGGTGGGGCGGCGGCTGGGGCGTGCGGAGCTGGAGCTGGTCATGCGGAAATGCCCTCCTGAAACCGGCAGGTACTACAAGGTCGAAACAGCAGACAAGCCGGGGTCCGCACCTCGCGGTGCGGACCCCGGCAAGCTGAATTACTTAGTTGGCGGGGAGGATGTTCTCCGCCTGGGGGCCCTTCTGGCCCTGGGTCACGTCGAAGGACACGCGCTGGCCCTCCTGGAGCTCACGGAAGCCCTGGGTGGCGATGTTCGAGTAGTGGGCGAAGACGTCCGGGCCGCCACCGTCCTGCTCGATGAAGCCGAAGCCCTTTTCCGAGTTGAACCACTTCACGGTGCCAAGTGCCATTTTAAATCTCCTGAATAGGCGGCAAAGGGCCCCATCCGGAGATTCCGGCAAAACAATAAAAGCGCCTGAGGATCATTCCCGTCAGGCGCACATAAAGTTCATGGGTACCACAACTGCAACGAGCTCTACGCTAGCACAGGTCCGCCGGAGAGTGCCGTGAGGGGAGTGTGATCTGCGTCGCGTGTGGTACCCGCGCGCACGCTCCCGCCCACCTCCGCGCGCGCACGCCCGCGAGCGCGTGGCTGGAAACGAGGAGGCGGGGCCCCGGAGGGGCGGCCGCAGAGGCCCGGGCCTTACAGGGCGCCCTCAGGGCCCGCGCCCTACACCCGCTCGATGATCGTCACGTTCGCCTGGCCGCCGCCCTCGCACATCGTCTGGAGCCCGAAGCGCCCGCCCGTGCGCTCCAGCTCGTGCAGGAGCGTGGTCATCAGCTTCACGCCCGTCGCCCCCAGCGGATGCCCGAGCGCGATCGCGCCCCCGTTGACGTTCACCCGGGAGGGATCGGCGCCGGTCTCCTTCAGCCAGGCCAGCACCACCGGGGCGAAGGCCTCGTTGATCTCCACCAGGTCGATGTCGGCCAGGGACATCCCGGTCTTCTTCAGGGCGTACGCCGTGGCGGGGATGGGTGCGGACAGCATGCGGATCGGGTCCTCGCCCCGGACCGACAGGTGGTGGATGCGGGCCCGTGGCCGCAGGCCGTGTTCGCGGACCGCCCGTTCGGAGGCGATCAGCATCGCCGCCGCGCCGTCCGACACCTGGGAGGAGACCGCCGCCGTGATGGTGCCGCCCTCGACCACCGGCCCCAGGGCCGCCATCTTGTCCAGGCCGGTGTCCCGGCGCGGTCCCTCGTCCACGGTCACGTCCCCGTACGCGACCGTCTCGCGGGCGAAGCGGCCCTCGTCGATGGCCCGGACGGCCCGCTGGTGGCTGGAGAGGGCGAAGCGCTCCATGTCCTGGCGCGAGATGCCCCATGTGCGGGCGATCAGCTCGGCTCCGTGGAACTGGTTCACCGGCGCGTCGCCGTACCGTGCGCGCCAGCCCGCGCTGCCCGCGTACGGCCCCTGCGTGAGGCCCAGCGGCTCCGCCGCCTGCCGGGAGGCGTAGGCGATGGGGATCATCGACATGTTCTGGGTGCCTCCCGCGACCACCAGGTCCTGGGTGCCGGAGAGGACGGCTTGCGCGGCGAAGTGCACGGCCTGCTGGGAGGAGCCGCACTGGCGGTCGACGGTGACCCCCGGCACCTCCTGCGGCAGGCCCGCCGCCAGCCACGCCGTCCGCGCGATGTCCCCCGCCTGCGGTCCCACCGTGTCGAGGCATCCGAAGACGACGTCCTCCACGGCGGCCGGATCCACCCCCGACCGCTCGACCAGCGCCCTGAGCACGTGCGCCCCGAGGTCGGCCGGGTGGACGGCGGACAGGCCGCCGCCCCGCCGCCCCACGGGCGTGCGTACCGCGTCGACTATGTAGGCCTCGGGCATCGGAACTCCTCGGGTGGGTTACGTACGGACGGCGATCCCGTCGAGGACCATCGACAGGTACTGACGGGCGATCTCCTCGGGGCTGTGCTGTCCGCCCGGCCGGTACCAGGACGCCGCGACCCAGACGGTGTCGCGGACGAAGCGGTAGGTGAGGCGGATGTCCAGGTCCGCCCGGAAGACCCGGGCGGCGACGCCTCGCTCCAGTGTTCCCAGCCAGGCCTTCTCGAACTTCTGCTGCGAGTCGGCGAGGTAATGGAAACGGGGCTGGACCGACAGGTGCCGGGACTCCTTCTGGTAGATCGCGACGGCGGCGCGGTGCCGGTCGATCTCCCGGAAGGATTCCGTGACGAGGGCTTCGATGGTCTCCCTGGGCCCCAGGCCGGCGGCGAGGACGGTGTCGTACCCCTCCCACAGCTCGGTCAGGAAGTCCGAGAGGATCTCATCCAGCATCGATTCCTTCGAATCGAAGTGGTAGTAGAGGCTGCCGGCGAGCATTCCGGCGGCGTCGGCGATCTTGCGGACGGTGGTGGCGTTGTAGCCCTGCGCGGCGAAGACCTCGGCGGCGGTGCCGAGGAGTTCCCTGCGCCGCTCGGGCGTGGCGGTCACATGGGGCTTCTTCTTGACTGGCGGCTTGTTCGTTGGCACACCCCCATTCTGGTGCCGGGAGTGCCGGGAGCGGCCCCGAAGTGGCGTCGGCCGCCCGGCGGACGTCGGCACGCGCGGGCGCCTAGGCTCGCTGGCTGCTGACGGAGACGGTCTCGCCCGTCATGTACGAGGAGTACCCGCTGGCCAGGAAGACGATGACGTTGGCGACCTCCCAGGGCTCCGCGTACCGGCCGAAGGCCTCGCGGGCGGTCAGTTCGGCGAGCAGTTCCTCGCTGGTGACCTTCGCCAGGTGGGGGTGCATGGCCAGGCTCGGGGCGACCGCGTTGACCCGTACGCCGAACTCGGCGGCCTCCAGCGCCGCGCAGCGGGTCAGCGCCATCACGCCGGCCTTGGCTGCGGCGTAGGCGGCCTGGCCGCTCTGGGCGCGCCAGCCGACGACGGAGGCGTTGTTGACGACGACCCCGCCGGCGCCGGTGGCGCGCAGGGAGCGCAGGGCGGCGCGGGTGCAGCGGAAGGTGCCGTTCAGGGTGACGTCGAGGATCTTGGCCCACTGGTCGTCGGTCATGTCCACGAGGGCGGCGGTGCCGCCGAGGCCGGCGTTGTTGACGACGATGTCGAGGCCGCCGTGGGTCTGTTCGGCGAGCGCGAAGAGCGCTCGCACCTGATCCTCGTCGGTGACGTCGCAGGGGAGGGAGGCGATGCGGTCCGCTCCGAAGCGTGCCGCGAGCGCGTCCTCGGTGTCCTTGAGGCGGCGGGCGTGGGCGTCGCCGATGACGACGCGGGCGCCCTCTTCGAGGAAGCGGCGGGCGGTCGCCCCGCCGATCCCGGCTCCGGCGGCGGCGGTGACGACGGCGGTGCGGCCCTTCAGGAGGTCATGGCCGGGGATGTACTCAGGCGCGTCCAAGTCCGGCCTCCCGTAGCCGAGTCGGTGGCCGAGTCGGTGCCCCCGCGTGGAACTCCTCGACGCTGCTCATGGCCGTACGTTAACCTACCAAACACTTGTTAGGGAAGCGGTGCGGAGGGAGGCGGACGCCTGATGGATCTCACCCAGACGCCGGAGGTGGAGGCCTTCCGGGCCGAGGCCCGGGCCTGGCTGGCCGCCTGTGTTCCCGCCTCTCCCCTGCCCTCCCTGGAGACGGCGGAGGGCTTCGCGGCCCACCGCGTGTGGGAGGCGCGGCTGTACGCGGACCGCTGGTCGGTGGTGTCCTGGCCCGAGGAGTACGGCGGGCGCGGCGCGGACATCGTCCGGTGGCTGGTGTTCGAGGAGGAGTACTGCGCGGCGGGCGCGCCCGGCCGTGTCTCGCAGAACGGCATCAGCCTGCTCGCTCCGACGCTCTTCGACCACGGGAGCCCCGAGCAGCGGGCGCGGGTGCTGCCGCCGATGGCGAGCGGCGAGGTGATCTGGGCGCAGGCATGGTCGGAGCCGGAGTCGGGCTCCGACCTGGCCTCCCTCAGGTCACGGGCGGTGCGCACGGAGGGCGGCTGGCTGCTGTCCGGGCAGAAGACGTGGTCCTCGCGGGCCGCCTTCGCCGACCGGGCGTTCGGCATCTTCCGCACGGACCCGGAGGCCGCGAGGGTGCACGAGGGGCTGACCTACGTGATGTTCGACTTGCGGGCGCCCGGGGTGACGGTGCGTCCCGTCGGCCGCCTGGACGGCAAGCCGGCTTTCGCGGAGATCTTCCTCGACCGGGTCTTCGTACCGGACGGGGATGTGATCGGGGAGCCGGGGCAGGGCTGGCGGATCGCCATGTCGACGACCGGCAACGAGCGGGGGCTCACCCTGCGTTCCCCCGGCCGGTTCCTGGCGGCGGCCGCCCGGCTGGTCGGGCTGTGGCGCTCGGCGGGCGATCCGGCGGACACCGCGCTGCGGGACCGGGTGGCGGACGCGGTGGTCGGGGCGCGCGCCTACGAGCTGTTCACCTGGAGCTGCGCCTCCCGCTTCGCGGCGGGCGGGAGGATCGGCGCCGAGTCCAGCCTGACCAAGGTGTTCTGGTCGGAGTACGACATGGCGCTGCACGAGACGGCGCTGGACCTGCTGGGTTCCGACGCGGAACTCGCCGACGGGGCGTGGGCGCAGCCGTGGATCTTCTCCCTGGCCGGGCCGATCTACGCGGGGACCAATGAGATCCAGCGCGACATCATCGCCGAGCGGCTGCTCGGCCTTCCGAAGGGCCGGCGCTGATGCGCTTCCTGCTGACCGAAGAGCAGTCCGACTACGCCCGCACCCTGCGCACCATGCTGGCCTCGGCGGAGGTCCCGCGGACGGCCCGGGCCTGGGCGGGCGGTGATCACGCACCGGGGCGGGAGCTGTGGTCGCGGCTGGCGCGGACGGGGCTGTTCGCGCTGGCCGCGCCGGAGGCGTACGAGGGGGCGGGCCCGCTGCCGCTCGAACTCGCCCTCGGCTTCGTGGAGCTGGGGCGGGCCGGGATACCGGGGCCGGTGGTGGAGACGGCGGCCGTGTCGGTGCTCCTGGCGGAGCTCGGGGACGAGGCGGTGGCGAAGCGGTTCCTGCCGGGCCTGGTCGCGGGCGAGGCCTCGGCCACGCTGACCGTGCCCGGCGGGGGTCCGTACGCCCTGGACGCCGACGCGGCGACCCACCGCTTCACGGTGTCGCGGGCGGGGGAACTGCGTCTGGCGGGCCGCGTCCCCGGCGCGCCGCTGCGGTCGACGGACCCGACGCGCCGGCTGTCCCGGCTCGCGGCGGGCGGCGAACTGCTGGCGGCGGGGCCCCGGGTGACGGCGGCGGCGCGGGCGGCCGCGCGCTGGGCGCGGCTGCTGACGGCGGCGCAGTGCCTGGGCGTGGGCGAGGCGCTGCTGGACCGTACGGTGGAGTACGCGAAGCGGCGCACGCAGTTCGGCGCGCCGATCGGCGGCTTCCAGGCGGTCAAGCACCGGCTGGCGGACACCCTGCTGGGCCTGGAGTTCGCCCGGCCGCTGGTGTGGGCGGCGGGGCTGTCACCGGCCCCGGGCGAGGTGGCCGCGGCGAAGCTGGCGGCGGGCGAATCCTGCTACCGGGCGGCGCTGACGGCCCTCCAACTGCACGGCGCGGTGGGCTACACGGACGAGCTGGACCTGTCACTGTGGCTCCGCAAGGCCCGCCCGCTCCGGGACGCGTGGGGCCCGCCCTCGGCCTGCCGGGCGGAGATCGTCCGGTACGCCCTTCAGTCCGCGCCCGGCGGCAGGTGACGGGGCGGTGGTCCATGCACGGCTGATGCGGGAGCTCCAGCCCCTCGTCAGACCGGGCTCGTCAAACCGGGCTCGTCAGACCGGGCTCGTCAGACCAGGCACGTCAGACCAGGACGGCGACGCTGAGGGTGACGACGTAGCACTCTTCGACCATCCCGTCGGGAAAGAGCGCGAGCAGCCGCGCCCGTTCGGCGTCGAGGAAGCGCCGGGTGCCGGCCTCACCGAGCAGCAGGAACGCGGAGTGGCTGGCATGGTTGGCGAGGTGGTGGTCCAGCGGGACCCGGCGTGACCAGGGGACTCGCCGCCCGGTGACGTCCAGCCCGGCCAGGGATTCACGCGGGGGCAGCCCGATCGCGGCCAGGGAGTCCCGGATGCGGGCGTCCTGTTCGGCGATCCAGGGGACGGCGGTGTCCAGGTCGTTCCACCACAGGGCGAGCGCACCGCCGGGGCGCAGCACGCGGCGGGCCTCGGGGACGGAGCGGGCCGGGTCCGTCCAGTGCCAGGCCTGGGCGTACGTCAGCAGATCGAACGCCCCGCCGGCGAGCGGCAGTCGGTTCCCGTCGCCCCGCACCAGCGGGATCCCGGGGTTCGCCCGCCGGAACTCGGCGGCCATTCCGTCGCCGGGTCCCACGGCGAGGACCTCGGCCCCGCGGGCGCGCAGCAGCGCGCTGGCGATGCCGGTCCCCGCCCCTACGTCGGCTACCCGCGCCCCGTGGAGCGCCCGTCCGGCGAGTTCCTCCACGGCGTCGAACAACGCCGGCGGATAGCCTGGCCGGTGGGCCTGGTACAGCGGCGCGGCGCCGTCGAAGGACCGTGCGCGTGTGGTCATCCGGTCGTCCCTTTCCCTCTCCCCCGCCCGTTCGGCCGTTCGGTGCCGGCAGCCGTATTCGGGCCGCGGCCTGCGGCGGACGGGCTCAGCGGAACTCTCGCACCACCTTGATGCGGCCCACGATGTGCGCGTTGAACTCGTCGAGGTCCTCCGCCGGGACCCACAGTTCCAGGATCGTCTCACCGCCCGCCTGCTGGACCGGGTAGCGCGCGAGGAAGTCGGAGTCTGCCTCGAAGCGCGTCACGTAGCCCGCACCGTCGTGCTTGACATTCCAGTCGCGGGCGATGCGGATCGCATAGTCCTCGTTCAGGACCGGATAGAAGATCGGCTGCTCCGGCAGGCGCGGCGGCCAGGCGCGCCAGTCGAGGGCGCGGACGAGGTCGAGCTCGGCGGGTCCCGTCGGCCGCCAGAGGGTGGTTGTGGACATGGCGACGACCCTACGGCTCGGGCGGGGGGCGGGCCACGGGATATCGGGAGCGGGGTCTGCGGAATCGGGCGGCGCGGGCGCCCGGCGGGCGGTTTGATGGGGGTATGACTACCAACAACTGGGCCGCGTTCGAGAAGGCGGAGCCGGAGTTCGCGGAGGCCGTCCGGGGCCGCTTCGCGCAGTATCCGCACCACGTCCTGGCCACCGTCCGCAAGGACGGCTCACCCAGGGTGACCGGGCTCAATGTGGACATCCGCGGCGGCGAGCTGTGGCTCGGCATGATGCCGGGCTCGATGAAGGCGAAGGACCTCCAGCGCGACCCGCGTTTCGCCCTGCACACCAACCCGGGTGCGGGCGAGACGATGCCCGACGGGGACGTACGGATCTCCGGGCACGCGGTGGAGGTCGTGGACCCGCCCGAGCTGCACCGGTACGCGGAGGAGACGGAGAGCCCGCACGCCTTCCACCTCTTCCACGCCGATCTGACGGAGGTGGTCCACATCGGCGTGGACGGGGAGGAACTGGTGATCCGGTCGTGGACCCCGGCGCGCGGCCTGCGCACCGTCCGCCGGGGCAATGACGACGAGCCGCCGCGCGAGCAGCCGGAGGGCTGAGAGACCCGGGGCAGCGGCTCCGCACGCCACAGCGCCCGCCATCCCTGGTCGGAGACGTGGCGGGCGCTGTGTCGGAGTTCCGTACACCGTTGTACGGACCGTATGAGGGGTCCTCCAGGGGGAGGGGTCCTGCCGGGGTGCGGGCCCCGCACCGGCAGGGTGGTGCGGGCCCGGCGCCGGGATCAGACGGTCAGGGAGCGGTCCGTCGGCTTGACCGGGTACGGCAGGGCGCTCGTACCCGTCAGGAAGCGGTCCACACCACGGGCGGCCGAACGGCCCTCCGCGATGGCCCAGACGATCAGGGACTGACCGCGGCCCGCGTCACCGGCGACGAAGACGCCGTCCACGTTGGTCGCGTAGGAGGCGTCGCGCTCGATGTTGCCCCGGGCGTCCAGCGCCAGCCCGAACTGCTGGACCAGGCCGTTCTCCTGGTCCGTGCCGGTGAAGCCCATCGCCAGGGTGACCAGCTGCGCCGGGAGGACGCGCTCGGTGCCGGGCTTCTGGACGAGCTTGCCGTCGACGAACTCGACCTCGACCAGGTGCAGGGCCTTGACGTTGCCGTCCTCGTCGCCTTCGAAGTGGGTGGTGGAGACCGAGTAGACCCGCTCACCGCCCTCCTCGTGCGCCGAGGTCACCTTGTACAGCATGGGGAAGGTCGGCCACGGCTGCGAGGCGATCCGGTCCTCGGACGGCTTGGGCATGATCTCCAGCTGGGTGACGGAGGCCGCGCCCTGGCGGTGGGCGGTGCCCACGCAGTCCGCGCCGGTGTCGCCGCCGCCGATGACGACCACGTGCTTGCCCTCGGCCGTGATGGGCGGCGTGAGGAAGTCGCCCTCCTGGACCTTGTTCGCGAGCGGAAGGTACTCCATCGCGAAGTGGATCCCGCCCAGCTCGCGGCCGGGCACGGGCAGGTCGCGGGAGACCGTGGCACCGGCGGCGATGACGACCGCGTCGTACCGCTTGCGCAGCTGCGCCGCGTCCAGGTCGCGGCCGATCTCCACGCCCGTGCGGAACTTGGTGCCCTCCGCGCGCATCTGCTCGATGCGGCGGTTGATGTGCACCTTCTCCATCTTGAACTCGGGGATGCCGTAGCGCAGGAGGCCGCCGACGCGGTCGGCGCGCTCAAACACGGCGACCGTGTGACCGGCCCGCGTCAGCTGCTGGGCGGCGGCCAGGCCGGCCGGGCCCGAGCCGATGACGGCGACGGTCTTGCCGGACAGGCGCTCGGGCGGCTGCGGGGTGACATCGCCGTTGTCCCACGCCTTGTCGATGATCGAGACTTCGACGTTCTTGATCGTGACGGCCGGCTGGTTGATGCCCAGCACGCACGCGGACTCACACGGAGCGGGGCACAGGCGGCCCGTGAACTCCGGGAAGTTGTTCGTGGCGTGCAGGCGCTCGGAAGCGGCCGTCCAGTCCTCGCGGTAGGCGAAGTCGTTCCACTCCGGGATGAGATTGCCGAGCGGGCACCCGTTGTGGCAGAAGGGGATGCCGCAGTCCATGCAGCGGCCGGCCTGCTTGCTGATGATCGGGAGCAGCGAGCCCGGGACGTAGACCTCGTTCCAGTCCTTCAGCCGCTCTTCGACGGGACGGGTGCAGGCGGTCTCGCGCGGGGTGGTGAGGAAGCCCTTCGGGTCAGCCATGGGTCGCCGCCTCCATCATCTTCTCGGTCGTCTCGGATTCCGAGAGTCCGGCCAGCTCAGCGGCGTCCTTGGCGGCGAGCACTGCCTTGTACGTGGTCGGGATGATCTTGCTGAAGCGGTCCGCGGCGACGGACCAGTCAGCCAGGAGCTTCGCGGCCACGGTCGAGCCGGTCTCCTCCTCGTGGCGGCGCACCACATCGTGCAGCCACTGCTTGTCGGCGTCGGACAGGGCTTCGACCGCACCCGCGTTGCCGACGTTGACGTTCTCCGGGGCGAGGTCGATGACGTACGCGACGCCGCCCGACATGCCGGCCGCGAAGTTGCGGCCGGTCTCGCCCAGGACGACCGCCTGGCCGCCGGTCATGTACTCGCAGCCGTGGTCGCCCACGCCCTCCGAGACGACCAGTGCGCCCGAGTTGCGGACGCAGAAGCGCTCGCCGGTGCGGCCGCGCAGGAACATCTCGCCACCGGTGGCGCCGTAGCCGATGGTGTTGCCGGCGATGGTCGAGTACTCGGCGAGGTGGTCGGCGCCGCGGTCCGGGCGGACCACGATCCGGCCGCCGGACAGGCCCTTGCCGACGTAGTCGTTGGCGTCGCCCTCCAGCCGCAGGGTGATGCCGCGCGGAATGAAGGCGCCGAAGGACTGGCCGGCCGAACCGGTGAAGGTCAGGTCGATCGTGTCGTCGGGCAGGCCCGCGCCGCCGAACTTCTTGGTGACCTCGTGACCGAGCATGGTGCCGACGGTCCGGTTGATGTTGCGGATCGCGACCTGGGCGCGGACCGGCCGGGCCTCCTCGGCGGTGGCCGCGTTCAGCGCGTCGGCGGCGAGCTCGATCAGCTCGTTGTCGAGTGCCTTCTCCAGACCGTGGTCCTGCGCGATCAGGGCGTGGCGGACCGCGCCCTCGGGCAGCTCGGGCACGTAGAAGAGGGGCTCCAGGTCGAGTCCCTGCGCCTTCCAGTGCGTGACGGCCTTCGTCGTGTCGAGCAGCTCGGCGTGGCCGACGGCCTCTTCGAGGGTACGGAAGCCCAGCTCGGCGAGGAGCTCGCGCACCTCCTGCGCGATGAACTCGAAGAAGTTCACCACGAATTCCGGCTTGCCCGAGAAGCGCTCCCGCAGGACCGGGTTCTGCGTGGCGATGCCGACGGGGCAGGTGTCGAGGTGGCAGACGCGCATCATGACGCAGCCGGAGACGACGAGGGGCGCGGTCGCGAAACCGAACTCCTCGGCGCCGAGCAGCGCGGCGATGACCACGTCGCGGCCGGTCTTGAGCTGTCCGTCCGTCTGGACGACGATCCGGTCGCGCAGGCCGTTGAGCAGCAGGGTCTGCTGGGTTTCGGCCAGGCCGAGCTCCCAGGGGCCGCCCGCGTGCTTGAGCGAGGTGAGCGGGGAGGCGCCCGTACCGCCGTCGTGGCCGGAGATGAGGACGACGTCCGCGTGGGCCTTGGAGACACCCGCGGCGACGGTGCCGACACCGACCTCGGAGACCAGCTTCACGTGGATGCGTGCGGCCGGGTTGGCGTTCTTGAGGTCGTGGATCAGCTGAGCCAGGTCCTCGATGGAGTAGATGTCGTGGTGCGGCGGCGGGGAGATCAGGCCGACGCCCGGGGTGGAGTGCCGGGTCTTGGCGACCCACGGGTAGACCTTGTGGCCGGGCAGCTGGCCGCCCTCGCCGGGCTTGGCACCCTGCGCCATCTTGATCTGGATGTCGTCGGCGTTGACGAGGTACTCGCTCGTGACGCCGAAGCGGCCGGAGGCGACCTGCTTGATGGAGGAGCGGCGCGCCGGGTCGTACAGGCGGTCCGGGTCCTCGCCGCCCTCACCGGTGTTGGACTTGCCGCCCAGCTGGTTCATGGCGATGGCGAGGGTCTCGTGTGACTCCTTGGAGATGGAGCCGTACGACATGGCGCCGGTGGAGAAGCGCTTGACGATCTCGGCGACCGGCTCCACCTCGTCGATGGAAATGGAGGGGCGGTCCTCGGACTTGAAGCCGAAGAGCCCGCGCAGCGTCATCAGGCGCTCGGACTGCTCGTTCACCCGGTCCGTGTACTGCTTGAAGATGTCGTACCGGCGGTTGCGGGTGGCGTGCTGGAGGCGGAAGACCGTCTCGGGGTCGAACAGGTGCGGCTCGCCCTCGCGGCGCCACTGGTACTCGCCGCCGATCTCCAGCGCGCGGTGCGTGGCCGCGATGCCGGAGGCCGGGTACGCCTTGGCGTGGCGGGCGGCCACCTCGGTGGCGATGACGTCCAGACCGGCGCCGCCGATCTTGGTGGCGGTGCCGTTGAAGTAGGTGTTCACGAAGTCGTCGTTGAGCCCGACGGCCTCGAAGACCTGGGCGCCGCGGTAGGAGGCGACGGTGGAGATGCCCATCTTGGACATGACCTTCAGAACGCCCTTGCCGAGCGCGTAGATCAGGTTCTTGATGGCCTGCTCCGGCTCCAGGCCGGAGAGGAAGGTACCGGCGCGCAGGAGGTCCTCGACGGACTCCATGGCGAGGTACGGGTTGACCGCGGCGGCGCCGTAGCCGATGAGCAGTGCGACGTGGTGGACCTCGCGGACGTCACCGGCCTCGACCAGCAGGCCCACCTGGGTGCGCTGCTTGGTGGCGATGAGGTGGTGATGGACGGCGGAGGTGAGGAGCAGCGAGGGGATCGGCGCGTGCTCGGCGTCCGAGTGGCGGTCCGACAGGACGATCAGGCGGGCGCCGTTCGCGATGGCCGCGTCGGCCTCGGCGCGGATCTCCTCGATGCGGGCGGCCAGTGCCTCGCCGCCACCGGAGACCCGGTAGAGGCCCGACAGGGTGGCGGCCTTCATGCCGGGCATGTCGCCGTCGGCGTTGACGTGTACGAGCTTGGCGAGCTCGTCGTTGTCGATCACCGGGAAGGGCAGGGTCACGCTGCGGCAGGAGGCGGCGTTCGGGTCCAGCAGGTTGCCCTGCGGGCCGAGCGAGGACAGCAGCGAGGTGACGAGCTCCTCGCGGATGGCGTCCAGCGGCGGGTTGGTGACCTGCGCGAAGAGCTGCGTGAAGTAGTCGAAGAGCAGCCGGGGGCGCTCGGAGAGGGCCGCGATCGGGGAGTCCGTACCCATGGAGCCGAGCGGCTCGCCGCCGGTACGGGCCATCGGCGCGAGGATGACGCGCAGCTCTTCCTCGGTGTAGCCGAAGGTCTGCTGGCGGCGGGTGACCGAGGCGTGGGTGTGGACGATGTGCTCGCGCTCGGGGAGGTCCTCCAGCTCGATCTCGCCGGTCTCCAGCCACTCGGCGTACGGCGCCGCGCCGGCCAGCTCGGCCTTGATCTCCTCGTCCTCGATGATCCGCTTCTGGGCGGTGTCGACGAGGAACATCTTGCCGGGCTGCAGGCGGCCCTTGCGGACGACCTTGGCCGGGTCGATGTCGAGGACGCCGACCTCGGAGCCGAGCACGACGAGGCCGTCGTCGGTGACCCAGTAGCGGCCGGGACGCAGTCCGTTGCGGTCGAGGACCGCGCCGACCTGGGTGCCGTCGGTGAAGGTGACGCAGGCGGGGCCGTCCCAGGGCTCCATCTGCGTGGAGTGGTACTTGTAGAACGCGCGGCGGGCCGGGTCCATGGAGGTGTGGTTCTCCCACGCCTCCGGGATCATCATCAGCACGCTGTGCGGGAGCGACCGGCCGCCGAGGTGCAGCAGCTCCAGCACCTCGTCGAAGGAGGCGGAGTCAGAGGCGTCCGGGGTGCAGATCGGGAAGATCCGCTCCAGCGGGCCCTCGCCGAAGGCCTCGGTGGCCAGCTGGGACTCGCGGGCCTTCATCCAGTTGCGGTTGCCCTTGACCGTGTTGATCTCGCCGTTGTGCGCGACGAAGCGGTACGGGTGGGCGAGCGGCCAGGACGGGAAGGTGTTCGTGGAGAACCGCGAGTGGACCAGGGCCAGCGCCGAGGCGAAGCGGCGGTCGGAGAGGTCGGGGAAGAAGGGCTCCAGCTGGCCGGTGGTCAGCATGCCCTTGTAGACGATCGTGCGGGCGGAGAGCGAGGGGAAGTACACCCCGGCCTCCCGCTCGGCGCGCTTGCGCAGCACGAAGGCCTTGCGGTCGAGCTCGATGCCGCTGGCGCCGGCCCCCGACACGAAGAGCTGCGAGAAGGCCGGCATGGTGGCGCGGGCGCCGTTGCCGAGCAGGTCGGGGGTGACCGGGACCTCGCGCCAGCCGAGGACCGTCAGGTTCTCCTCGGCGGCGATCGCCTCGATCCGCGCGACGGCCTGTGCGGAGCCGTCGGCGGGGAGGAAGGCGATGCCGACGGCGTACGCGCCGGCCTCGGGGAGATCGAAACCGGCCACTTCGCGCAGGAACGCGTCCGGCACCTGGCAGAGGATTCCGGCGCCGTCGCCGGAGTCCGGCTCGGAGCCGGTGGCCCCACGGTGTTCGAGGTTCCGCAATACGGTCAGCGCCTGCTCGACCAGCGTGTGGCTGGCCTCGCCGCTGAGGTTGGCCACAAAGCCGACGCCGCAGGCGTCGTGCTCGTTGCGAGGGTCGTACATGCCCTGCTGGGCGGGGCGACCGTCCATGGGCGACCAGGCGGTGGTGCTGAGGCCGGTCGCGGAGTGCGTGGATGCGGAACGCATCGGCTCTCCCGTCGTCGTCGTGGCATATGTGCATAGCCGAGGGACGACGTTGGCCCTCTGCGAAATTTCGTGCAGGTTACATGATGACGACAATCCCGAGAAGCGGATACGTCATTCCAGCATGCGGACTGTACGGGGCGGAGAAGGGGGTGGAAACGGTTGAAAAGAGGGAACTTTCGCAGACGTTCGCGTACGAATCGCAGGGCGAAGGTCCCGAGCACGAGCAGGCGGGCGTCATTGCCCGCGAGGCACCGCCGGCCGACAGCCGAGGGTCCTGGTGTGATGCCCGGCGGACACGGAATCGAAACCGCCGGGTAACGCACTACTTATGTTGCACTCCGCATAGTGTCTCACTCCCTGCCCGGTCAGCCTATGGCTCCGCCGATCCAGGTTCCCAGGATGTACGTCACACCCGCAGCCGCGCCACCCAGGAGCAGCTGGCGCAGCCCGCTGTACCACCAGGACCGGGCGGTGACCCGGGCGACGACCGCCCCGCAGGCGAAGAGCCCGGCCAGCGCGAGCAGGACCGCCGGCCACAGGGAGACGGCCCCGAACAGGTACGGCAGTACGGGCAGCAGCGCGCCCAGCGCGAAGGAACCGAAGGAGGAGACCGCCGCGACCAGCGGCGACGGCAGATCGTCGGGGTCGATCCCGAGCTCCTCGCGCGCGTGGATCTCCAGCGCCTGCTCCGGGTCGCGGGACAGCTGCATGGCGACCTCGCGGGCCAGGGCCGGCTCCACGCCGCGCGAGACGTACAGCTCGGCGAGCTCCTCCATCTCGTCGACGGGATGCTTGCGCAACTGCTGGCGTTCTACATCAAGTTCGGCGAGGACCAGCTCGCGCTGCGAGGCGACGGAGGTGTACTCGCCGGCCGCCATCGAGAAGGCGCCGGCCGCCAGGCCCGCCAGGCCGGTGATCGCGACGATGTGCGGGGCGACGGCCCCGCCCGCCACGCCGGTCATCAGGGCGAGATTGGAGACGAGCCCGTCCATGGCACCGAAGACGGCCGGCCGCAGCCATCCACCGTTGACGTCGCGGTGGGTGTGGTTGTCGCGGTGGGCGGTGTGCAGCGGTGCTTCGGTATCGATGATGGACATGCGGCGTATCTCCCCTTTTGCGTGAACGGACGCCACGAGGTGTCCCGTTCCCCTCAACACCTCGAAACTACGCACGATTTAGGCCGCCCGCCAGCAAGGAAGGCCGTACTTACCTGCGGTTTTACGGGTCGGCGACCGGGTGACGGCGGCGTCTGCGGGGTCTTTCGCGACGAGCGACAAACCGCCTGTGAGCGCTGCGGGCGCCACGACCGGGTGCCTGCCGTACGCGGCTGCGACGGCATCGGTTTCGATACGCTCGGCCACCTCACCGCACAGGAGGCAGCACGCTCATGACGGCCATCGCCGTGCTCGGCAGTACGAACATGGACCTCGTCGCCTACGTCCCGCGGGCCCCCCGGCGCGGGGAGACCGTCACCGGCCGCGCGTTTCGCACTGTGCCCGGCGGCAAGGGCGCCAACCAGGCCGTGGCCGCCGCGCGGTGCGGCGGCGAGGTGGTGATGATCGGCGCGGTCGGCTCCGACGAGTTCGGCGTACGGCTGCGCTCCGCGCTCACCGCGGCCGGGGTCGAGACGACGGCCCTGCGTACCGTCGAGGGCGCCAGCGGCACCGCGCACATCACCGTGGACGACGAGGGCGGCAACAGCATCATCGTCATCCCCGGTGCCAACGCCCAGGTCACCGGCCTGGCGGCGGGCGACGAGGCGCTGATCGCGGCCGCCGGCTCCCTCCTCCTCCAGCTGGAGCTGCCCATGTCGGCCGTACTGGCCGGGGCCCGGGCCGCCCGCGCGCACGGAGTCCGTACGGTGCTCACTCCGGCCCCCGCCCGGCCGCTGCCCGCGGAGCTGCTCGCCGCCACCGACCTCCTGGTCCCCAACGAGCACGAGGCGGCCGCCCTGACCGGGCTCAGCGACCCGTACCGGGCCGCCGAGGCTCTACTGCGGGACGTGCCCGAAGTGGTCGTCACGCTGGGAGCGGCCGGGGCCCTGTACGCGGCCCGCGGGCAAGAGCCGCTGACCGTGCCCGCGCCCCGGGTCCGGGCCGTGGACACCACCGCGGCCGGGGACACCTTCGTCGGCGCCCTCGCGGTGGCCCTCGGGGAGGGACGTCCCATGCCGGGGGCCCTGGCATGGGCCTCGGCCGCGGCAGCCCTCTCCGTGCAGCGACCGGGCGCCCAGGACTCGATGCCGACCCGCGCCGAAACGGACGCGCTCGCGGCGACCGGACCCGAGGGGGAACCGGCTCCGACCGCCCAGGCTGAACCCCAGCCCGGCACGGGCCAAGGAGCCGAGAGCCCGGCTTAGCCGCGCAGACGCGAAGGGGGGCGCCGCGTGGTGCGGCGCCCCCCTTCGGACCGTTGCGGTCAGCTCTTGTCGGCCTGCGCGGGCGCGTCCCCGGCGGGCTCCGCCTTGCGCAGGTCGGCCTTGACGGCGCCGTCCTCGGGCTTGGCGTCCGCGAGAGCCGCCGGCTCGGCCTTGGCGGAAACCGCCTGCTCGGACTTCGCGAGGGCGTCCGGCTTCGGCCCGGCCGCAGCTCCGGCCGCGGTTCCCGCCTCGGCGCGGTCCGGTTCGACGATCCCTTCGCGACCGGGCCGCAGCTTCGCCGACAGCACCAGGTAGACGACGGCCAGGACGAAGACGACGATCGAGGTCCAGACGTTCAGCCGCAGCCCCAGGATGTGGTGCGCCTCGTCGACCCGCATGTACTCGATCCAGCCGCGGCCGACGCAGTACGCGGCGGCGTAGAGGGCGAACACCCGTCCGTGGCCGAGCTCGAAGCGGCGGTCGGCCCAGATCACCAGGGCGGCGACGCCGACGCACCACAGGGACTCGTACAGGAAGGTCGGGTGGTAGGTGCCCTCGACCCGGTTCGGGCCCTCGCTGATCTTCACCGCCCAGGGAAGGTCGGTGGCCCGGCCGTAGAGCTCCTGGTTGAACCAGTTGCCCCACCGTCCGCAGGCCTGGGCCAGCGCGATGCCCGGCGCCAGGGCGTCCGCCCAGGCCGGCAGCGGGATGCCGCGCCGCCGGCAGCCGATCCACGCACCCACCGCGCCCAGCGCGATCGCGCCCCAGATGCCCAGGCCGCCCTCCCAGATCTTGAAGGCATCGACCCAGTTGCGGCCCTCGCCGAAGTAGAGCTGGTAGTCGGTGATCACGTGGTAGAGGCGACCGCCGACCAGGCCGAAGGGCACGGCCCACACGGCGATGTCCGCGACCGTGCCCGGCTTCCCGCCGCGCGCGACCCAGCGCTTGTTGCCGAGCCAGACAGCGACGAAGACGCCGATGATGATGCAGAACGCGTAGCCGCGCAGCGGGATCGGTCCGAGATGGATCACGCCGGTCGAGGGGCTGGGGATGTAAGCAATGTCCATGGCAGAGCTGACGCTACCCTGCCGGGCGGTGCTGACCGCAACCGCCCGGCAAGCCGAAACCAAATCCACACATGATCCGGGCGTGGCACCTCAGTCCTGCGAGGTCCCCTTCGAAACAGCCCTGGACCCGGACGACGAAGACGCCTTCGGGCTTCCCGACGGCGAGGCCGGGCCGGAGCCGGAGGCCGGGCGGGCGTCCGGGGCGGATGCCGCCCCCGACGCCGACGCTGACGCGGACGCCTTGGGCGCCGTCCCCTTCGGGGCTCCGGCCGTGCTACCGCCGCCCGGGCCCTTGGCCGCGGCCTCCACCTGCTCCTTCAGCCTCTGCGGGGTCAGCGGATTGGCCTGGTCGGAGAAGATGTCCTTGCCGTTCAGCAGCACGGTCGGCGTGCCCCGGAACTTCCCGGCGCGGAACGCCTCGTTCACCTTGCCCACCCAGCTGTTGTGCGTGCCTTCCTCGACGCACGAACGGAAGGCGGGGGTGACCAGCCCGTCCACCTGGCCCGCCAGCTCCAGCAGCCTGGCGTTCTTGCCGTAGGCGTCGTCCACCTCCTCCGGCTGATGCTGGAAGAGGAGGTCGTGGTAGGCCGGGAACTTGCCGGCGTCCTGCGCGCAGGCCGCCGCGTTGGCGCTCTTCAGCGAACCGGAGCCGCCCATGTTCCCGTCGATGAGGGTGACCAGGTGGTACTCCACCTTGAGCAGCCCCTTGTCCACCAGCTCGTGGAGGGTGGCCCGGTAGTTGTCCTCGAAGGCCTTGCAGGCCGGGCAGCGGAAGTCCTCCCACACGGTCAGCGTGGACTTGGCGTCGTCCCTGCCCGTCCGGATCGCGAGGGCGTCCTTGCCGGCGGCTCCGGAGGGGGCCACCACCGGACCGCCCTTGGCGGAGCCGTCGTTCTTGCCGGTGTTCGCCGCGATCAGGCCGACGACGGCCGCCAGGCCGAGTACGCCGACCACCGCCGCCGACACGATGAGGGTCCGCCGCCGCTTGTCCCGGGCCTTCTGCCGCTCGCGCTCCGCGAGCAGTCGCTCCCGGGCCGATCGTTTCGTCGCATCGCGGTTCGCACCGTCGTTCTTCTCGCTCACGTCCGGCCAACGAAGCGGGGAGGCACTCGCGTGCCTCCCCGCTCCCACTTCCACTCGATCGGGCTACAGAACCCGGCGTGGAGCCGCTCCGGGTCAGCTCCTGCGTACGCCTTCCGCAAGTTCGCCCGCAAGCGCCCGTACGGCCGCCAGCCCGGCCGGCAGGTCGGGCGCGTCCAGGAGCAGCTTCACGAAGGCCGATCCGACGATCACCCCGTCGGCGAATCCCGCCACTTCCTTGGCCTGGCCGGCGTTGGAGACGCCGAGGCCCACGCAGACCGGCAGGTCGGTGGTGGCGCGGGTGCGTCGCACCAGGTCCTGGGCCTGGCCGCCGACCGACTGGCGGGTGCCGGTGACTCCCATGAGGGAGGCGGCGTAGACGAAGCCGGATCCGACCGCCGTGATGGTGGCCAGGCGCTCGTCCTTGCTGCTGGGGGCCACGACGAAGACGGTCGCCAGACCGTGCTTGCCGGCGTGCTCGCGCCACAGCGCGGACTCCTGGACCGGCAGGTCGGGCAGGATGCAGCCCGCGCCGCCCGC
The DNA here is from genome assembly GCF_053591375.1 of Streptomyces sp. NPDC003034. Taxonomy (NCBI): domain Bacteria; kingdom Bacillati; phylum Actinomycetota; class Actinomycetes; order Kitasatosporales; family Streptomycetaceae; genus Streptomyces; species Streptomyces sp. NPDC003034. Next base: position 73,504 of record NZ_JBSFTS010000005.1, on the reverse strand, counting down.
CTGCGCCAGCTCGGCGGTGAACCGCTCGACGCCGTAGCGGTCGATGGGGTTCCAGTACGTCATCACCAGGATCGGGGCCCCGGTCGCCTCGTGTACCTCGCGGACCGTACGGATCACGTCGGCGATGCGGACGCCGCCGCGCAGGGCGATGTCGTCGGCCGTCTGGATGACCGGGCCGTCCAGTACCGGGTCGCTGTGCGGGAGCCCGATCTCGACGACGTCCGCGCCGCCCGCGATGACGGCCTTGGCCGCCTCGATGGCGCCGTCCACGGTGGGGAAGCCCGCCGGGAGGTAGGCGACCAGCGCGGCGCGGTTCTCGGACTTGGCCTTGGCCAGGGTCGCGCTCAGCAGCTCGACGTTCCCGGTCGCGGTGTTGGCGCTCACTTGTCGTCCCCCTCGGCGAACTCGTTCTCTGCGACTTCCCCGTCGGTGTCGTACAGCCCGAAGTAGCGGGCGGCGGTGTCCATGTCCTTGTCGCCGCGGCCGGACAGGTTGACCACGATCAGCCCGTCCTTGCCCAGCTCCTTGCCCAGGTCGAGCGCGCCCGCGAGGGCGTGCGCCGACTCGATCGCCGGGATGATCCCCTCCGTACGGGAGAGCAGCCGCAGGGCCCGCATCGCGGCGTCGTCGGTGATCGCGCGGTATTCACCGCGGCCGGAGTCCTTGAGGTAGGCGTGCTCCGGGCCGATGCCCGGGTAGTCCAGGCCGGCCGAGATCGAGTACGGCTCGGTGATCTGGCCTTCCTCGTCCTGGAGGACGTACGACCGGGAGCCGTGCAGGATCCCCGGCTCGCCCGCGGTCAGCGTGGCCGCGTGCTCACCGGATTCGACGCCGTGCCCGGCGGGCTCGAAGCCGACCAGGCGGACGTCCGCGTCCGGGATGAAGGCGTGGAAGAGGCCGATGGCGTTGGAACCGCCGCCGACGCACGCGGCGACGGCGTGGGGGAGCCGGCCGGCGCGTTCCAGGATCTGGCGGCGGGCCTCGACGCCGATGACGCGGTGGAAGTCGCGGACCATGGCGGGGAAGGGGTGCGGACCGGCGACCGTACCGAAGAGGTAGTGCGTGCGGTCCACATGGGCGACCCAGTCGCGGAACGCCTCGTTGATGGCGTCCTTGAGGGTCCGCGAGCCGGACTTCACCGCGATGACCTCGGCGCCCAGCATGCGCATCCGGGCCACGTTCAGGGCCTGGCGCTGAGTGTCGATCTCGCCCATGTAGATGGTGCAGTCGAGGCCGAAGAGCGCGCAGGCGGTGGCGGTCGCGACACCGTGCTGGCCGGCGCCGGTCTCGGCGATGACCCGGGTCTTGCCCATGCGGCGGGTGAGGAGTGCCTGGCCCAGCACGTTGTTGATCTTGTGTGAGCCGGTGTGGTTGAGGTCCTCGCGCTTGAGGAAGATCCGCGCGTTCCCGGCGTGCTCGGCGAAGCGGGGCACCTCGGTGAGGGCGCTGGGCCGGCCGGTGTAGTTGACCATGAGCTCATTGAGCTCAGCGGTGAAGGCGGGGTCGCTCTTGGCCTTCTCGTACTCGACGGCGACCTCGTCCACGGCGGCGACGAGGGCCTCCGGGATGAATTTGCCGCCGAATGCGCCGAAATAACCTTCGGCGGTGGGGACCTGACCGTCCGGGTCCGGTACGAAGAACTCGCTGGACATGTCCAGTGCTCCTACGGGGTGCGAGATGCGGCGGGTTGGTTTTCACCGTATGGCGCCGTCCGCCCGCGCCGCGCGCACCCCGCTGGGGGGCGTCGTGCCTGCGGTACGGAGCGGCCCGCGCCCGGAGCCGTCATGGCCCGGGCGGCGGACCGTACGGGAGCACCGCGCGGCATCCACCGCGTGGCCCTCTTCGTTACGGCGCGTCTCCGCGACGCCATCGCATGCCGTTGACCTGACCGGGCTCGGAGCCGATCACGTACCTGACCCGCCGCCCGTGCACGCGCCGGGCCGGGGCGCGGCAGCCGCGGGGGCGGCAGCCGCGCGCCAGCGGCGCGTGCGCCGTCGGCACGGCGACCGGGCCGCGGCGAGCTGCCGGCGGCGGGGTCTGCGTGCGGACGGAGGGGCGGTCGTGGGCCATGGGACGGGTCAGCTCCGTCCGTGGCGCAGGGCGGGGTGGGCGCCGGCGGCGACGAGGTCGGCCACGGCCGACTTCGGGTCGCGTCCGGTGACCAGGGACTCCCCGACGAGGACGGCGTCGGCGCCCTCGTTCGCGTAGGCGATCAGGTCGTGCGGCCCGCGGATGCCGGATTCGGCAACCTTGACGATGTGGGCCGGGATCTCGGGGACGACGCGCTCGAAGGTGGAGCGGTCGACCTTGAGGTCCTTGAGGTTGCGGGCGTTGACGCCGATGATCTTGGCACCGGCGGCGACCGCGCGCTCGGCTTCTTCCTCGTCGTGGACCTCGACGAGCGGGGTGAGACCGATGGACTCGGCCCGCTCGATGAGGGAGACGAGGGCCTCCTGCTCCAGGGCCGCGACGATCAGCAGCGCGAGGTCGGCGCCGTAGGCGCGGGCCTCCCACAGCTGGTACGCCGTGACGATGAAGTCCTTGCGCAGGATCGGGATGTCCACGCGGGCGCGGACGGCCTCCAGGTCGGCCAGCGAGCCGCCGAATCGGCGCTGCTCGGTGAGGACGGAGATGACCGCCGCACCGCCCGCCTCGTAGTCGGCGGCGAGCCCGGCCGGATCGGCGATCGCGGCCAGCGCGCCCTTGGACGGGCTGGAGCGCTTGACCTCGCAGATCACCTTGACGCTGTCGCCGCGCAGGGCGGCGACGCCGTCTTTGGCCTGGGGCGCCTTGGCGGCACGCTCCTTGAGCTCGTCGAGGCTCACGCGGGCCTGCCGTTCGGCAAGGTCTTCGCGGACCCCTTCGATGATCTCGTCGAGCACACTCACGCGAGCGGCCCCCTTCCGGGTCGATGACGGTCGGCCGCCTTGCAGACACGTACAACTGCAAGGTCAGCAATCAAATGGTATCCGCAGGAGGCGTTGCACTCCGCACGCGGTTGACGGCGTCCCAGTAACTGGACATCCGGAATACGGGCTTCATAAAACGCCTCACGGGGAGTTCAGGGCGCCAGCGCGGAACCGAAGGAGAAATTCCGGATCACCGCGAAAACGAGGGCGACGGCGCCGATGGCCCACCAGTACGGCCGCTTCGGGGCGAACCGCGGGGGCGGCCCGCCGCGGAAGGCCCGTACCAGCCACAGGGCCATGAAGACGGCGAAGACGAAATACCCGGCGACCGCCAGGGCATTTGCCCCGATAGCTGTGATCAGATCGCCCTGGGCGAACGCGTGCGCGCTGCGCAGGCCGCCGCAGCCCGGGCACAGGATCCCGGTCAGGCTCAGCAGCGGGCAGACCGGGTAGTGGCCCGGTTCGTTGGGATCCACGGCGCCCACGTACGCGAAGGCCGAGGCGGCCCCGGCGAGGATGAGCGCCGGCGCGGCCAGCCGCCGGGCGCGGGAGGGCCGGCCCGGTGGCGCCGGCGTCGGCGCCATGGGGCCCGCCTGCCGCGGCCACGGGGTCCGGTCGGGCCGTTCGGAGGCCTCGGGCCCGTTGGGCCCTTCGGGCTGGTCTCGCGCCGTCGGGGGCACGGCATCAGGAGTGCGGGAAGCGTCCACCCGGTGATTGTCTCCGCTCATGACAAAAGGCGCAGCCCGACCCGGGCCGCGCCTTTCGGCCGCGCTGACACACCGCGCGGAGCGCGCACACCGCGCAGCACGCGCGGACCGCGCTCAGACCTTGGCGGGGGTCTTGGTCTTGCCGGCGGCGATGACCTCGGCCAGGTCCCGGTGCGCGGGCTTCGGCGCGCCCATGCCCGCAGCCTTCATCGCCATGCCGACGACACCACCCAGGGCGACGACGACGAGACCGGCCCAGAAACCGAGCGGGTTCGCCAGCACCATGAAGGCGCCGGAGATGCAGAAACCGATGAAGGCGATGAACACACCGGTCCAGGCGGCCTTGGTGTGTCCGTGGTCTGTGCCCGCCATGAGTTGCTCCTCGTTGCTCTGTCGCACGTGCTGGGTGAATGCTCGGTGGTCATTGTCCCGTACCGGGCGGGCTCGCCGTCCAGGGGGGTCAGGTCGGCGGCCGGGTCGGGGCCGGGTCCGGGGGCCGGGTCGGGGGCCGGTTCAGCGGCCGGGTCGGAGGCCGGTCGGCGGCCGGGTCAGCGAGTCGGATCCTCGCCGCGGTCCAGAGCTTTCCACAGATCCTCCGGCCGGTCCGGATCCACCGCCGCGACCGTACGCGTCCGGGAGCTGCCGTCCCGCTCGTACCGGCCGCCCATCGCGGGCCAGCCGCGGCCGAACCACAGGGCCAGCACTCCGGCGGCCATGATCAGGACGCCGCCGGCGGCAGTGACGTACGGCCACGCCGTATGGGTAAGCCCCGCCACCTGGGCGGCGGTGTCCGCGGTCGTACGGGCGGCCTCCGCGTCCAGCGCCCGGCGGTCGTCGGCGGCGAGGACGGCGCCCAGCGCCGCGCCCAGGCCGCTGAGCGCGAGCAGCCCCGACACCAGCAGCCGGCCCCTGCCGCGGACGGCGAAGACGGCGACCAGCGCGGCGAGCCCCACGATGGCCAGCGCGGCCGGGAGCCCGGTGACGGCCCGCCCGTCCGCGGTCAGCGGCAGCGAACCGCCTGCGACGGCGGCGGTGCCCCGGGCCCAGGTCCGGCCGGAGGCGAGCAGGACGACGGTGGCTCCGAGCGCGCCGAGCAGGAGGGCGACGGCCACACTGCGGCGGCCGCCGCGGCTCTCCGGGCTCTCGTGGCTCTCGGACGCGGCATCGGGACGGGGCGGGGGCGCGGCACTCACGTACCCCACTATCCCCTACGCCCTCACGAGCCGTGGAGGCGGTTGGCCGCCGACACCGCGCGCAGCACCGCGGCCGCCTTGTTGCGGCACTCCTCGTCCTCCAGCCGCGGCACCGAGTCGGCGACGACCCCGGCGCCGGCCTGCACGTACGCCGTGCCGTCGCGCAGCAGCGCGGTACGGATGGCGATGGCCGTGTCGGAGTCGCCGGCGAAGTCGAGATAGCCGACGCAGCCGCCGTACAGGCCGCGCCGGGAGGGCTCCAGCTCCTCGATGATCTGCATGGCGCGGGGCTTGGGCGCGCCCGAGAGGGTGCCGGCCGGGAAGCAGGCGGTGAGCACGTCGAAGGCGGTCTTCCCCTCGGCGACCCGCCCGGTGACCGTGGAGACGATGTGCATGACGTGCGAGTACCGCTCGATGCTCATGAAGTCGACGACCTCGACGGAGCCGGGCTCGCAGACCCGCCCGAGGTCGTTGCGGCCCAGGTCGACGAGCATCAGGTGCTCGGCGCGCTCCTTGGGGTCGGCGAGCAGCTCCTCGGCGAGGTCGTGGTCCTCCTGCGGGGTGGCGCCGCGGTGCCGGGTGCCGGCGATGGGGTGGACCATGGCCCGCCCGTCCTCGACCTTGACCAGGGCCTCGGGGCTCGACCCGACCACGTCGAAGCCGTTCTCGAAGCGGAAGAGGTACATGTACGGGGAGGGGTTGGTGGCCCGCAGCACCCGGTAGACGTCCAGCGCGGAGGCGTGGCAGGGGGTCTCGAACCGCTGCGAGGGCACCACCTGGAAGGCCTCGCCGGCCCGGATGCGCTCCTTGATGTCCTCGACGGCGGCCTGGTAGCGCTCGCCTCCCCACAGTGCGGTCACCGTGCCGTCGGCGAAGCCGGGCGGCAGGGATTCGGGCAGCGGGGCGGGCTTGTAGGGGGCGGGCCGCGCGAGGTCGGCCTCCATGGCGTCGAGCCGCGCGACGGCGTCCGCGTACGCCTCGTCGACCCCGGAGTCCAGGTCGTTGTGGTTTATGGCGTTGGCGATCAGCTGGACGGTGCCGTCCCAGTGGTCCAGGACGGCCAGGTCCGAGGTGAGCAGCATCGTCAGCTCGGGCAGCTGGAGGTCGTCGGTGCCGTGCTCGCCGATGCGCTCCAGGCGGCGCACGATGTCGTAGCCGAGGTAGCCGACCATGCCGCCGGTGAAGGGGGGCAGGGCCCCGCCCAGCAGCTCGGCCAGGTCGCGGGGGGTGTGCAGGGCCTCGACGGTGGCGCGCAGGGCTTCGAGCGGGTCGCCAGCGGTGGGTACGCCGACGGGCGGAGTGCCGATCCAGTGCGCCTGGCCGTCCCGGGCGGTCAGCGTGGCGGCGCTGCGGACGCCGACGAAGGAGTAGCGGGACCAGGAGCGGCCGTTCTCGGCGGATTCCAGCAGGAACGTGCCGGGGCGTTCGGCGGCCAACTTGCGGTAGAGCCCGACGGGGGTGTCCCCGTCGGCCAGCAGCTTGCGGCTCACGGGGATGACGCGGCGGTCGGCCGCGAGCTTGCGGAACGTCTCAAGATCCATGGCGTGGGACCTTACCTATTCGGCGGGCTGGCCGGGCGCGGCGGCGAGGGGCAGGACGTCGGCGTCGAAGCAGGTCCGGGCGCCGGTGTGGCAGGCCGCCCCGAGCTGGTCGACCTTGACGAGCACGGTGTCGGCGTCGCAGTCGAGGGCGACGGACTTCACGTGCTGGACGTGACCGGAAGTGTCCCCCTTGACCCAGTACTCCTGGCGGCTGCGGGACCAGTAGGTGCAGCGGCCGGTGGTCAGGGTGCGGTGCAGGGCCTCGTCGTCCATCCAGCCCAGCATGAGCACCTCACCGGTGTCGTACTGCTGGGCGATGGCCGGTACCAGGCCGTCGGCGGAGCGCTTGAGGCGCGCGGCGATGGCGGGGTCGAGGTTGCCGGAGCGGGGGGACGTACTCATGCGGCCATTGTGCCGGGCGGGAGCGGTGACCACGGGTCCCTGTCCGCCTGATGGGCAGGCGGACGGTGTCTTCCGGCCGTAGGGTGGCTCGCATGTCTACCCATGCGAAGCGTGAACGCCTGCTGCTTGCGGACCTGTTGGAGGCGGTCGGCCCGGAGGCGCCGACGCTGTGCGACGGCTGGCTGACGCGGGAACTGGCGGCGCACGTGGTCGTCCGCGAGCGGCGCCCGGACGCGGCGGGCGGTCTGCTGCTCAACGTGCTGAAGACGCGGTTGGACAAGGCGATGGAGGAGTACACCGCCAAGCCGTACGAGGAACTGATCCGGCTGATCCGGACCGGCCCGCCGAGGATGTCGGTGTACGCGCTGAAGCAGATCGACGAGGCGGCGAACGCGGTGGAGTTCTACGTCCACTCCGAGGACGTGCGGCGGGCCCAGCCGGACTGGTCGCCGCGCGAGCTGGACCCGGTCTTCTCGGACGCGCTGTGGTCCCGGCTGGAGAAGCTGGCCCGCCTGACGGGCCGCCGCGCGCCGGTGGGCCTGGTGCTGCGCCGGCCGAACGGCCAGACGGCGGTGGCGCACAAGGGCACGCCGGTGGTGACGGTGACCGGGGAGCCGGGTGAGCTGACGCTGTTCTGCTTCGGCCGCCAGGACACTGCCGCGGTGACCATGGACGGCGACAAGGAAGCGGTGACCCGCCTGTTCACCGCGAAACTGGGCATCTGACCTGCCGGCCGTGGCCCGGGGGCTCCGCCCGGGAAACGGCGAAACGGCGGGGTGGGGAGAGGCTCCGCGCAGCGGCGCCCTCCTCCAACGGTCAGCGGTGCTAGGTCCTGTCGTCAAAGTAGCTCCGGTAAGGCCCGGGGCGTCTGGTGCCGTGCATCGCAAGGCGGCGGGGCGCCCGTGTACTGGACGTACTCGGGCGCTCCGACAACGCAGGGAGGTGCGGTGCCAGACGCCCCGGGCCAGGAGGGACTTTGACGACAGGGCCTAGCGGACCGGGTGGCCGGCCTCGCGCAGGGCCGCCTTGACCTCGGAGATCCGCAGGTCGCCGAAGTGGAACACCGAGGCCGCGAGCACCGCGTCGGCGCCCGCCGCGACCGCCGGCGGGAAGTGCGCGAGCCGGCCCGCGCCGCCCGAGGCGATCACCGGGACCGTGACGTGCTTGCGCACGGCCGCGATCATCTCGGTGTCGTAGCCGTCCTTCGTGCCGTCCGCGTCCATCGAGTTCAGCAGGATCTCCCCGGCGCCCAGTTCGGCCGCCCGGTGCGCCCATTCGACGGCGTCGATGCCGGTACCGACGCGGCCGCCGTGCGTGGTGACCTCGAAGGAGCCGGTGTCCGTGCGGCGCGCGTCCACGGACAGGACGAGGACCTGGCGGCCGAAGCGTTCCGCGATCTCCTGGATGAGCTCGGGGCGGGCGATGGCGGCGGTGTTCACGCCGACCTTGTCCGCGCCCGCGCGCAGCAGCTTGTCCACGTCGTCCGCGGTGCGGACGCCGCCGCCCACGGTCAGCGGGATGAAGACCTGCTCGGCGGTCCTGCGCACCACGTCGTAGGTGGTCTCGCGGTTGCCCGAGGACGCCGTGATGTCGAGGAAGGTCAGCTCGTCGGCGCCTTCGGCGTCGTACAGCTTGGCCATCTCCACCGGGTCGCCGGCGTCGCGCAGGTTCTGGAAGTTGACGCCCTTGACGACGCGGCCGTTGTCCACGTCGAGGCAGGGGATCACCCGTACGGCCAGGGTCATGCTGACTCTCCCGGTTCGGCGCGGAAGGCTTCGACCTCGACCTCGACGACCATGCCGGGGTCGACGAAGCCGGAAACGATGATCATGGATGCGGCGGGGCGGACCGCGTCGAACAGCTCCTTGTGGGCGCGGCCGACGTCGTCCACGTCCCGGGCGTGCGTGAGGTACATCCGGGTGCGGACCACGTGCTCGGGGCCCAGGCCGGCCTGCTCCAGCGCCTTGAAGGCGACGCCGAAGGCCGTGATGGCCTGTTCGTACGGGCCGCCGCCGTCGGTGGCGGTGCAGCCGGAGACGAGGACGAGTCCGTTCGGCAGCTGGACGGCGCGGGAGTAGCCGATGACGTCCTCGTAGGGGCCGCCGGAGGAGATGCGGCGTACCGGGTCGGACGGGCTCATGCGGAGACCGCCTCCAGCGCCTCTTCCAGGGTGAAGGCCTTGGCGTACAGGGCCTTGCCGACGATCGCGCCTTCGACGCCCAGCGGCACCAGCTCGGACAGCGCGCGCAGGTCGTCCAGCGAGGAGATGCCGCCGGAGGCCACGACGGGCCGGTCGGTGGCTGCGCAGACGCCCCGCAGCAGCTCCAGGTTGGGGCCGGTCAGCGTGCCGTCCTTGCCGATGTCGGTGACGACGTACCGGGCGCAGCCCTCGGAGTCCAGACGCGCGAGGGTCTCGTACAGGTCGCCGCCCTCGCTCGTCCAGCCGCGGCCCTTGAGGGTGGTGCCGCGTACGTCGAGGCCGACCGCGATCCGGTCGCCGTACTCGGCGATGGCCTTGGCGGTCCACTCGGGGGTCTCCAGGGCGGCGGTGCCCAGGTTGACGCGGGTGCAGCCGGTGGCGAGGGCCGCGGCGAGCGAGGCGTCGTCGCGGATGCCGCCGGACAGTTCCACCTTGATGTCCATGGCGCCGGTGATCTCGGCGATCAGGGCGCGGTTGTCGCCGGTGCCGAAGGCGGCGTCCAGGTCGACCAGGTGCAGCCACTCGGCGCCGGAGCGCTGCCAGGCGAGGGCCGCCTCCAGCGGGGAGCCGTAGGAGGTCTCGCTGCCGGACACCCCGTGCACCAGGCGGACGGCCTGTCCGTCGCGGACGTCGACCGCGGGCAGGAGCTCAAGTGTGCGTGCGGTCATCACAGGGTCTCGATCCAGTTGGTGAGGAGCTGGGCGCCGGCGTCGCCGGACTTCTCGGGGTGGAACTGGGTGGCCCACAGGGCACCGTTCTCCACCGCCGCGACGAAGCGGTCGCCGTGCGTGGCCCAGGTGACCTTGGGAGGACGGATCAGCGGGTTGGTGACCTCCAGGGTCCACTCGCGCGCCGCGTAGGAGTGCACGAAGTAGAACCGGGCGTCGTCGTCCAGACCGGCGAAGGCCTGACTGTCGGCAGGAGCCTGGACCGTGTTCCAGCCCATGTGGGGGACGACCGGGGCCTTGAGGGGGCCGACCGTGCCGGGCCACTCGTCGAGCCCCCCGGTCTCCACGCCGTGCTCGATGCCGCGTTCGAAGAGGATCTGCATGCCGACGCAGATGCCCATGACCGGGCGGCCGCCGGAGAGCCGGCGGCCGATGATCCAGTCGCCGCGGACGTCCTTGAGCCCCTGCATGCAGGCGGAGAAGGCACCCACGCCGGGGACGAGGAGTCCGTCGGCGTCCATGGCCTTGTCGTAGTCACGGGTGATCTCGACGTCCGCGCCGACGCGGGCGAGGGCGCGCTCGGCGGAGCGGACGTTGCCGAAGCCGTAGTCGAGGACCACGACGGTCTTGTTTGCGCTCATTCCCAGATCCCTCGAATCCGCAGGACTCCGGCGAGCAGGCACATCGCGGAGCCGATGGCGAGCAGCACGACGACCGACTTGGGCATCTGCTGCTTCTGGAAGGAGTAGACGCCGCCGGCCAGGAAGAGGCCGAGGACGATGAGGATGGTGTTCAGGCCGGTCACGGCTAGAGGGCGCCCTTCGTGGAAGGCAGGATTCCGGCCGCGCGCGGGTCGAACTCCGCGGCGTAGCGCAGGGCGCGGGCGAGGGCCTTGAACTGGCACTCCACGATGTGGTGGGCGTTGCGGCCGTACGGGACGTGGATGTGCAGCGCGATCTGGGCCTGCGCGACGAAGGACTCGAAGATGTGCCGCGTCATCGTCGTGTCGTACGAGCCGATCATCGGCGCCATGTTCTCGGGCTCGGTGTGCACGAGGTAGGGGCGGCCGGACAGGTCGACGGTCACCTGGGCGAGGGACTCGTCGAGCGGCACGGTGCAGTTGCCGAAGCGGTAGATGCCCACCTTGTCGCCGAGGGCCTGCCTGAAGGCGGCCCCGAGCGCGAGGGCGGTGTCCTCGATGGTGTGGTGCGTGTCGATGTGCAGGTCGCCGTCGGTCTTGACCGTGAGGTCGAACAGGCCGTGGCGGCCGAGCTGGTCGAGCATGTGATCGTAGAAGCCCACGCCTGTCGAGACGTCGACCTTGCCCGTTCCGTCGAGGTTTATCTCGACGACGACGGAGGTCTCCTTCGTGGTCCGTTCGACCCGTCCGATGCGGCTCATGCGTGCTGCTCCTTCTTCAGTGCGCGAACCGCTTCCAGGAACGCGTCGTTCTCGGCCGGGGTGCCCGCGGTGACCCGCAGCCAGCCCGGTACGCCGTTGTCCCGGACCAGGACGCCCCGGTCGAGGAGGTCCTGCCAGGCGGTGTGGGAGTCGGCGAACTTCCCGAACTGGACGAAGTTCGCGTCGGAGTCGGTGACCTCGCAGCCCATGGCCCGCAGCTCGGTGACGAGGCGGTCCCGCTCGGCCTTGAGCTGCTCGACATAACCGAGCAGGGTGTCGGTGTGTTCCAGGGCGGCCAGCGCCGTCGCCTGGGTGACGGCCGACAGGTGGTACGGCAGGCGCACCAGCTGGACGGCGTCGACCACGGCGGGGTGGGCGGCCAGGTAGCCGAGGCGCAGCCCGGCGGCGCCGAAGGCCTTGGACATGGTCCGGGAGATCACGAGAGTGGGCCGGCCCTCGATGAGGGGCAGCAGCGAGTCCCGGTGGCTGAACTCCACATACGCCTCGTCCACGACGACCAGGGAGGGCCGGGCCGCCTGGGCGGCCTCGTAGAGGGCGAGGACGGTCTCCGCCTCGACCGCGGTGCCCGTGGGGTTGTTGGGCGAGGTGATGAAGACGACGTCCGGCGCCTGCTCGGCGATCGCCCGCTCGGCCGCCGCGACGTCGATCGTGAAGTCGGGGCGGCGCGGCCCGGAGACCCAGCCGGTTCCGGTGGCGCGGGCGATCAGGCCGTGCATCGAGTACGAGGGCTCGAAGCCGATCGCGGTGCGGCCGGGCCCGCCGAAGGTCTGGAGCAGCTGCTGGATGACCTCGTTGGAGCCGTTGGCCGCCCATACGTTCTCCCGCACGACCGGGTGCTTGCCCGTACGGGTGAGGTAGGCGGCCAGTGCGGTCCGCAGCTCGACCGCGTCCCGGTCGGGGTAGCGGTTGAGGGTGCGGGCCGCGTCGGCGACGCGCTCGGCGATGCGCCGTACGAGCGGCTCGGGCAGCTCGTACGGGTTCTCGTTGGTGTTCAGCTGGACGGGCACGTCGAGTTGCGGGGCGCCGTACGGGGTCTTGCCGCGCAGTTCATCCCGGATGGGGAGGTCGTCGATGCCGATGGGGCCGGTCATGCCTTCGGCACCTTCCACCCGCTGTGCTCGTCCTGTTCGCCTCCGGCACTGTGCTCGTCTTGTTCGCCTCCGGCACTGTGCTCGTCTTGTTCGCCTCCGGCACTGTGCTCGTCTTGTTCGCCTCCGGCAAAACGGGCCTTCACGGCTGCCCCGTGCGCCGGGAGGTCCTCGGCCTCGGCGAGCGTCACCACGTGGTGGGCGACCTCGGCGAGGGCGTCGCGCGTGTAGTCCACGATGTGGATGCCGCGCAGGAAGGACTGCACGGACAGGCCGGAGGAGTGGCAGGCGCAGCCGCCGGTGGGCAGCACGTGGTTCGACCCGGCGCAGTAGTCGCCGAGCGAGACGGGGGCCCAGGGGCCGACGAAGATGGCGCCGGCGTTGCGGACCCGGGCGGCCACGGCGGCGGCGTCGGCGGTCTGGATCTCCAGGTGCTCGGCGCCGTACGCGTCGACCACCTTGAGTCCGTCCTCCAGGCTGTCGACCAGCACGATCGCGGACTGGCGGCCGGCGAGGGCCGGCTTGATCCGGTCCTCGACGTGCTTGGTGGCCGCGACCTGCGGCTCCAGCTCCTTCTCGACGGCGGCCGCGAGCTCCTCGCAGTCGGTGACGAGGACTGCCGCGGCGAGCGGGTCGTGCTCGGCCTGGCTGATCAGGTCGGCGGCGACGTGCACCGGATCGGCCGTGGAGTCCGCGAGGACCGCGATCTCGGTCGGGCCGGCCTCGGTGTCGATGCCGATCTTGCCGGTGAAGTAGCGCTTGGCGGCGGCGACCCAGATGTTGCCGGGGCCGGTGACCATGTTCGCGGGCGGGCACTCCTCGGTCCCGTACGCGAACATCGCGACGGCCTGGGCGCCCCCGGCCGCATACACCTCGTCCACACCCAGCAGGGCGCAGGCGGCGAGGATCGTCGGGTGCGGCAGGCCCCCGAACTCGGCCTGCGGCGGGGACGCGAGCGCGATCGACTCGACGCCGGCCTCCTGCGCCGGTACGACGTTCATCACCACGGAGGACGGGTACACCGAGCGGCCGCCCGGGGCGTACAGCCCCACGCGCTCCACCGGAACCCACTTCTCCGTCACCGTGCCGCCCGGGACCACCTGGGTGGTGTGCTCGGTGCGGCGCTGATTGCGGTGGACGATCCGGGCGCGCCGGATCGACTCCTCAAGGGCGGCGCGGACGGCGGGGTCCAGCTGCTCCAGGGCGGCCGTGATGGCCCGCGCGTCCACCCGGACCTGCGAGAGCTCGACCCCGTCGAACTTCCGCGCGTAGTCGATCAGCGCCGCGGTGCCACGATGATGGACGTCCTCGCAGATGGGCCGCACCTTGTCCAGGGCGGCCGCTACGTCGAACTCGGCACGGGGCAGCAGATCGCGCAGGGCGCCGCCCTCGGGGAGGGCGTCACCGCGCAGGTCGATACGAGAGATCACGCCACAATTCTCTCAGACCGGCTAGCGGCACCGTTCCCCTGTATCACTGGCTGATACGAGTCCCGGCTGTCACACCCGCCCGTTAGCGTTCCCCTACGGACAGGAACAGCGGAGGGGGGCCGCCATGACGGAGGTGCGCGAGGAGGGGGAACCGGCGGATCTCACCGGTCCCGAGCGCCGCATGTGGAGCGCCTACCGCACGGGCAGCGTCTGCGACCTCAGCGCGCGCGCCGCCGGCCGCGACGATCCGCACGACGACGGGACCTGGGGGGCGGAGCGCGCTGTCCGCGCCGAGATCGTGGCGCTGCTGCTCCTCCACGGGCCGCCGCCCGTCCCGGGGCGGGTGGCCTCGCTCAAGCTGCGCGGCGTGCGGATCACCGGGCGGCTCGACGTGTCCGGCGGCACGGTGGCGCCGTACGTGGAGCTCCAGGCCTGCCGCTTCGACGGCGAGATACAGCTCTCCGAGGCCCGCTTCGGCACGCTGCGCCTGGTCAACTGCGCGATTCCGCGGCTGGACGCGGCGCGCCTGCACACCGAGGGGGACCTGCACCTGCCGCGCTGCCGGGTGGCCCGGGGCATCCGGCTGACCGACGCGCAGATCGGCACCGATCTGCTGATCAGCCAGGCCGTGGTGCAGCGCGACACCAAGGGCCGGGCGATCGCGGCCGACGGGATGTCGGTGGCCCAGGACTTCCAGGGCGAGCTGCTGGAGACGTACGGCGAGGTGAGCCTGCGGGGCGCGAAGGTCGGCGTGTCGATGAACCTGCGCGGGGCCCGCCTGCGCAACGCGTACGGTCGGTACGCGCTGAACGCCCCGCAGCTGACCGTCGAGCGGACCTTGTACCTGACCTCGATCGCGCTGGACTACGTCCCCGGCGGTTCGGGCTCTTCCACTCCCCCGTACGGGCTGGGCCAGACGCCGACGCGCGGGCAGCGGGCCCAGCCCTTCGAGTGCCGGGGCGGGCTGCGGCTGGACGACGGCCGCTTCGGCGACGCCGTCGACTTCTACGGCGCGCGGTTCCGGCTCACCGCCGAGCAGGAGATCTCCCTGCGCCGGATCCAGACCCCCGAGTTCCGTTTCGTGGGCGAGCGGCCCGAGCAAGGGCGGGTGGTGGTGTCCGGGGCCAAGGTGGTCAAGCTGGTCGACACCGCCACGAGCTGGCCGGGCCCGGGCGGGGTGTCGATCGAGGGCTTCGTCTACGAGACCCTCGCACCCCGCGGGCACTTCCCGCTGTCGAGCCGGCTGGCCTGGGTGGAGGCGGCCACCCCCGAGTACTCTCCGGAGCCGTACGAGCGCCTGGCGGCCGTCCTGCGGGCCAGCGGTGAGGACGCGGAGGCGCGGGAGGTGCTGCTCGCCAAACAGCGGCGGCGCAGGGCCACGCTGCCCCGGGCGGCCAAGGCCTGGGGCCACCTCCAGGACTGGACGGTGGTGTACGGGTACCGCCCGGGCCGGGCGGCGCTGTGGATGGCGGTCCTGTGGGCGGCGGGCGCGCTGCTGTTCTCCCAGCACGACCCGCCCCCGATCAAGGCGGACGAGCACCCGCAGTGGAATGCCGCCCTGTACGCCCTGGACCTGCTGCTGCCGGTGATCGACCTCGGCCAGCAGGGCCACTGGAAGGTGGCGGGCGGCTGGCAGTGGGGCGCGGCGGCCCTCGTCATCCTGGGCTGGATCCTGGCCACGACGGTGGCGGCGGGCGCGTCCCGCCTGCTGCGAAGGGGGTGACGGGGGCAGGGGCCCGGCTCACGGCGGCCGGGGCACCGCGGCCGGTGCCCGGACCGGGGGCGGCACGGCGCCATGCCGCCCCCCGGGCGGGTAGTGGCCGCGGTCCCGGCGGTCCTGCGCCGACCCGGGGCCGGTCCCGCCTCGATCCGGGCAGGTCCCGTCCCGGTCCGGCGGACATTCCGGGGCCCGCGGCCACTACCCTGTGCCTGGTGACCACCGTTCGCCTGCCCCTCTTCCCGCTGAACTCAGTGCTGTTCCCCGGGCTCGTCCTCCCGCTGAACATCTTCGAGGAGCGTTATCGCGTCATGATGCGCGAGCTGCTGAAGACGGGCGAGGACGAGCCGCGCCGCTTCGCCGTCGTCGCGATCCGCGACGGCCGCGAGGTCGCGCCGACCGCGCCCGGCCTGCCGGACCAGACGGCCCTTCCGGAGCGCGGCCCGGCCGCGGGCTTCGGAGCCGACCCGATCCAGGCCTTCCACCGGGTGGGCTGCATCGCGGACGCGGCGACGATCCGCGAGCGGGAGGACGGCAGCTTCGAGGTCCTGGCGACCGGCACCACCCGGGTCCGCCTGCTGTCCGTCGATGCCTCGGGCCCCTTCCTGACCGCGGAACTGGAGGAGCTCCCCGAGGACCCGGGCGAGGGCGCCGCGACCCTGGCCGAAGGAGTCCTACGGGCCTTTCGCACCTACCAGAAGCGCCTGGCCGGGGCCCGCGAGCGGTCCCTGACCGGCGCGGAGCTGCCGGACGACCCGTCGGTGGTCTCGTACCTGGTGGCAGCGGCGGCGGTGCTGGACATCCCGGCCCGGCAGCGGCTGCTCCAGGCCCCGGACACGGCGACCCGGCTGGCCGAGGAACTGAAGCTGCTGCGCACGGAGACCGCGGTCATCCGCCACCTCCCGTCCCTGCCCGCGGTGGACCTCACCCGCGCCCCCACCAGCCCGAACTGATGGGGAAGAAGAAGCAGCAGCAGCCCGCCGGTACCCCGGCGATCGCCGCCCTCACGGCGGCGGGTGTCGCCTTCACCACGCACGCCTACGAGCACGACCCGGCGCACCCCTCCTACGGCGGGGAAGCCGCCGAGGCGATGGGCGTCGCACCGGAGCGTGTCTTCAAGACCCTGGTCACGGACGTGGACGGCGTCCTCACGGTGGCGGTGGTCCCGGTATCCGGCTCGCTGGACCTGAAGGCACTGGCGGCGGCGGTCGGCGGCAAGCGCGCGGCGATGGCCGACCCGGCGCTGGCGGAACGCACCACCGGATACGTGCGCGGCGGCATCTCCCCCCTGGGGCAGCGCAGGCGGCTGCCCACGGTCCTGGACGCGTCGGCCGCCGCGCGGGCCACGATCTGTGTGTCGGCCGGCCGCCGCGGCCTGGAGGTGGAGCTGTCCCCCGGGGACCTGACGGCGCTGACGCGGGCCGTGCTGGCGCCCATCGCCCGCCCGTAACCGCCCACCGGGCGCCCTCGCGTGGGCTCCGCCGGGGGTGTCAGCCGCGCGGCGGCTCCGGCGCGGCCGGGTCGGCGTGGACGTGCGGCGGCGGGTAGACCGCAGACCATCCGGCGGCCGGGTCCGGTACGGGATCCCGCGGCGACCACAGGGCGGTCAGGGCCAGATGCGCCGCCACCGCGGTCATCGGCCAGACCAGCAGCACCCCGTGCGCCAGCAACTGCAGCGGCGCCTCGAACGGAACCCCCTTGCCCGCCTTCGCCGCGGCCGCCGCCAGGTCCGTGCTCGGCCCCAGCCACAGCCCGAGCCGCCACCCCACCAGCGCGGCGAAGACCGATCCCGCGGCGAGCCCGAGCACCAGCGGTACGCCGCCCCGGCGGCGCCACAAGAAGGTGGCGACGGCGCTGAGCACGCCGAAGCCCACCGACAGCAGGAAGAACGCCCCGTCGGACCCGATCCGCGCCTCGCTCTCGGTGCTGCGCAGGAACACCGCCTCACCGTTGGAGACGTACTGCGCCCGCGGCGCCAGCCAGGCCCACAGCAGGGCGAGGAACACCCCGGCCACCGCCACCAGGATGGCGGTCGTGGCCCCGTCGCGGACGTCCCGCGCGGTGATCCGGTCGGCGGCGTCCCCCAGCTTCCCGTACGGGAAAGAAGGCGGGTCGAAGGAGGAGGGCGGGGTCACGGCGTCGGTCACCCTCACATCGTGCCAGGTACGCCCGCCGCCGGCGTCAGCGGACCGCTGCCCGCCGGTACGCCCAGGTCGCGACGGCCAGCGAGAGGACGCCGACGCCGGCGCACACGCCGAGGTCGAGCGCGACGGCCGCCCAGTCCGGGTGGGGGGCGAAGGTGGCCGCGAAGGCTTCCACGGCGTAGGTCGAGGGCAGCAGGTCCCGCGCCCACACGATGAGGTCCGGCATCCGCTCCGGCGGCAGCACCCCCAGCAGCAGTGCCGCCGACATGCCGAGCTGTCCGGCCAGCGTGGCGAGTTCCTGGCGCGGGGCCAGCAGCCCGAGGGCCGCCCCGAGCCCGGCCAGCGCGGCTCCGGCCAGGGGCACCACCGCGGCCAGGATCCACAGCGCGCCCATCGGCAGCCCGAACAGCACGCACCCGAAGACGGCGGTGACCAGGGTCCCCGGCAGCGTGAAGGAGGCGTACGCGCCCGCCGCGCCCAGCACCACCGAGGCGGGCGGCACCGGCAGCGTGGCGTAGTGGTCGAGCCCGCCCCCGGCGCGCAGCTGCCCGAAGTACTGGGCGAGCAGGTTCAGCGCGACGAAGGCGACGACGAGTACGGAGGAACCGGCGACGACGGCGCGGGCCTCCGAGCCGCCGTCCACCACGCCCCGCATGAGGATCATGATGCCGACCGACTGGAAGGTGGCGACGAACAGCAGCGGGATCCGCGCCACCCGCGCCCGGGACAGCTGCGCCCGGTAGACGGCGGCCAGCGCGGGGAAGAACCGTGCCCGCGGAGCCAGCGGCGCGGCGACGGCCGGACCCTCGGCCGGGGCCTGCACGACGGCCGGACCCTCGGCCGGGGCCGGTACGACTGCGCCCGTGGAGCGGTCGGTCACGACTTCACCAGCCCGTTCGTCCTGCCGCCGAGCGCGAGGTACACGTCCTCCAGGCTCGGGGTCGTCCATGTGAAATCGTCGAGCGCGGCGAAAGCCGGCCCTCCGGTGACGGCGGCCACCGCGGCCCGCGCCTGGTCCGGGGGCAGCCGCAGCACCCAGCGGCGCCCCGACTCGACCGCCAGCGGCGCCAGCGCGGCGACCTCCGGAACGTCCAGCGGGGCGGTGGAGCGCCACACCAGCTCCAGCCGGACCTCGCCCGAGACCCGCGCCTTCAGTCCGGCCGGGGTGTCGCAGGCGATGACCTGGCCCTGGTCCATGACGGCGACCCGGTCGAGGACCGTCTCCGCTTCGATGACGTTGTGCGTGACGAGCAGGACGGTGACGCCGTGCTGTGCGCGCCGCCGGTCGACGGCCGACCACACGGCCCGCCGGGCGACCGGGTCCATGCCCGTGGTGGGCTCGTCGAGGACCAGCACCGGGCGCTCCCCCACCAGCGCGGTGGCGAAGCACGCCAGCCGCCGCTGGCCGCCGGAGAGCTTCTTCAGGGGCCGCCCGGCGATCGCGGTCAGCCCCAGTTCCTCCAGTACGGCGTCCCGCGCGGCCTTCGCCGCCCGTGCCCCCAGTCCGCGCAGCCGTCCCGTCGTCTCGGCGGCCAGGGCCACGGTGAGCTCGTCGAGGGCGGTGGATTCCTGCCCGAGGTAGGCGAGCAGCCGGGCCGCCCGCTCGGGGTGGCGTACGAGGTCGTGGCCGAGGAGGGTCACGGTGCCCGAGTCGGGCCGCATGAGGCCGGTGAGCTGGCGGACCAAAGTCGACTTGCCGGCGCCGTTGGGGCCGAGCAGGCCGAAGACCTCGCCGCGCCGGACGTCCAGGCAGACGCCGTCGGTCGCGCGGGTCTCCGGCAGGGCGGGGGCCCCGCGCCGTCCCCGTACCGCGGGATAGGTCCTGACCAGGTCACGCACCGCGCAGACGACGTCGCGGGCCCCGCGCGCGGTCGCTGCCGCCGTCGTGCCCGCCTGTGCTGTGCCCGTACTCACGAGGGAGCAGCCTACGTGCTCGCCGCCCCTACTCGGCTGCCGGGGCCCCGGGCCCGGCGGCGGGTACGGCGCCCGCTCCGGCGGCCACGTGGTCGGCCGCGGCCCGGACGTCGATCTCCCGCCAGAAACCGGCCCGGATGGCATACCGGTCGTGCTCGTCGATCTGGTCGTCCTTGTGCGCGAGCAGGCCGAACCGGGCGGCGTAGCGCAGCAGCTCCCCGTCGATCCGGTGCGGGATCCGCGGGTACATCGTCGCCAGCTTCTGCAGGTGCACGTTCTCCGGGAGGCGTTCCATCCACCGGCGGGCGAAGACCTGTCCCACCTCGAACGGGTCACCGCCGACGGTGGTGATGTCCTCCTCCCGGTCCGCCCAGCGCTGTTCGGCGCTGGTGAGCTGGGCCAGGGTGGGCAGGGAGGCGGTCTCGGCCGGTTCGCCGAGCGGTCCGGCCCGGTCGATCCACCCCTTGTCGGAGGACCAGCGCAGGGCGCTGCCGGCCGGGGGCTGCTGGGCGTGCTGCCCGGCCTGCTGGCCCGGCGCGCGCAGCGAGCCGGCGAGGTCCTTGGGCGTGGGTACGGCCCTGCCGCCGGGGCCGACGGGCGCCGGTACGGGGCCGCCGTCCCCGGCGCTCTCCCCGGCGGCGGCGGAGCCGTTGCGGGCGGCCTCGGCGAGGGCCGCCTCGGGCAGCGGGGCGGAGAGGATGGCGGCGATGTCGGGGCGCGGCGCGGGCGGCGGGGAGCACAGGCCGGTGAAGTCCTTGGCCCGGACGGCCCGGGTGATCCAGGCCCGGTCCAGGACGCGGCGTTCGTCCGCCTCGGCGACGAGGTCCTCGGACTGGTTGTAGTCCCCGTCGGCGGCCTGGACGGCCCACAGGTGGACGGCGACGCCGTGTTCCTTGGCGGACATCAAGCCGGGCAGCAGGTCGCCGTCGCCGGTCACCAGGACCACGTCGGAGCAGGCGCGGTTGCGGGCCAGTTCGGTCAGCTCGGCGTGCATGGCGGCGTCGACGCCCTTCTGGGCCCAGCGCCCGTCACTGCGGGTCAGGGCGCCGAGGCGCACGGTGACGCGGGGCATGACGCGCAGCCGCCGGTGTTCGGGCTGCGGCACCCGGTCGGGTGCACCGTCGAACCAGTAGATGCGCAGCAGCGGCTGTTCGGTGTCGGCTTCGGCGCGTTCGCGCAGGCCCTGGATGAGGGCGGCGTGGTCGACGGTGATGCGGGAGCGGGAGGGCTCCCCTGCGAGAAGGCTCGCGGCGGCGCCCAGCAGATAGCCGGCGTCCACCAGGACGACGCAGCGGTCCACGCGTTCCACCCTCTTCCCTGGGGGTCCTCTGGATATTCCCCGAGTCTGCCCGACGGCAAGGGTGTTGAAGGCCGGAACTCGATCACCGGCGTGGCGGATCTCCCGTGCCGGAGGAGAAGGATCACCGGTTACGAACAGCAATGATCCAAAATGCGCGGTTTCCGGTGCTGTGTGAGTGTGAAGGCGGTCCTGGCCCCTAGACCCTCATGGAGGCTCCACCATGGCCAAGAACAAGAACCAGAAGCAGCCGGCGAAGTCCCAGGAACGCGCCTCGGCGCAGGATCCGGGCAGGAGTCCGGCGCACTCCGGCAGCGAGTCGGTGTCGCCGTCGCCGAGTCCCATGGACCTGGCCCACAAGAGCAGGCAGAAGAAGTTCGGCCACAACTGATCCGGCCGCTCCGGTCAGGAGCGGCGCGGAACGGGAAGGGTCCGCCCGGCGGCGCCGGTCGGGCCCTTCCGTCCGTTCCGCGGCGGTCTCATCCCGCCAGGCAGGACGGCCCGAGCAGCACCTTGAGGTCCCCGAAGAGCGCCGGGTCGGGCTGTACGCGGTGCTTGTCGAGGCGCAGCACGGTCGTGGTCCGCGGTCCCTGGAGCTTGATCCGCACCTCGGTGTTGCCCCGGTGGTGGCGCAGGATCTCCCCCAGCCGGGTCACCATCGGAGGCGTGACCTTGACGGTGGGGATGGTGAGCACGACGGGGGCGTTGGTTCCGGCGGACGTGAGGTCGGGGACCATCAGCTCCATGGCGACCAGCCGGGGGACGTCCTCGCGCTTGTCGAGGCGGCCCTTGACGAAGACGACGGTGTCCTCGACCAGCTGGGTGGAGACGAGCTGGTAGGTCGCGGGGAAGAACATGCACTCGATGGAGCCGGCCAGGTCCTCGACGGTGGCGATGGCCCAGGCGTTGCCCTGCTTGGTCATCTTGCGCTGGAGGCCGGAGATGATGCCGCCGATGGTGACGACCGCGCCGTCGGAGTGCTCGCCGCCGGTCAGCTGGGAGATTCCGGCGTCCGTCTTGTCGGAGAGCACGTGCTCCAGGCCGAAGAGGGGGTGGTCGGAGACGTAGAGGCCGAGCATCTCGCGCTCCTGGGCGAGCAGGTAGGACTTCTCCCACTCGACGTCGGAGAACTCGACGTCCAGGCCGAAGCCCGGCTCGTCGCTCGCGCTCTCGTCGCCCATCGCGCCGAAGAGGTCGAACTGCCCCTCCGCCTCCTTGCGCTTGACCGCGACGACGTTGTCGATCATCTGTTCGTGGTGGGCGACGAGCCCCTTGCGGGTGTGGCCCATCTCGTCGAAGGCGCCGGCCTTGATCAGCGATTCGATGGTGCGCTTGTTGCAGACGACGGCCTCGACCTTGTCCAGGAAGTCGGGGAAGGAGGAGAACTTCCCCTTCGCCTTCCGGGTCTTGATGATCGATTCCACGACGTTCTGGCCGACGTTGCGGACGGCGGTGAGCCCGAAGAGGATCACGTCGTCGCCCTGGGCGGCGAAGTTCGGCTCCGACTCGTTCACGTTCGGCGGCAGGACCTTGATGCCCATCCGGCGGCATTCGTTCAGGTAGATCGCGGACTTGTCCTTGTCGTCCTTGACCGAGGTGAGCAGGCCGGCCATGTACTCGGCCGGGTAGTTCGCCTTGAGGTAGGCGGTCCAGTAGGAGACCAGGCCGTAGGCGGCGGAGTGGGCCTTGTTGAAGGCGTAGCCGGCGAAGGGGACCAGGACGTCCCACAGGGCCTGGATCGCCTGGTCGGTGTAGCCGTTCTTCCGGGCGCCCTCCTGGAAGATGGTGAAGTTCTTCGCCAGTTCCTCGGGCTTCTTCTTGCCCATCACGCGGCGCAGGATGTCGGCCTCGCCGAGCGAGTAGCCGGCGATGATCTGGGCGGCCTTCTGCACCTGCTCCTGGTAGACGATCAGGCCGTAGGTGACCGCGAGCACCTCTTCGAGGGGCTTCTCCAGCTCCGGGTGGATCGGGGTGATCTCCTGCTGCTTGTTCTTGCGCAGGGCGTAGTTCGTGTGCGAGTTCATGCCCATCGGACCCGGCCGGTACAGGGCCGAGACGGCGGAGATGTCCTCGAAGTTGTCGGGCTTCATCAGCCGCAGCAGGGCCCGCATGGGGCCGCCGTCGAACTGGAAGACGCCGAGGGTGTCGCCCCGGCCGAGCAGTTCGAAGGTCTTGGGGTCGTCGAGCGGCAGGGCCAGGAGATCGATGTCGATCCCCTTGTTGGCCTTCACCATCTTGACGGCGTCGTCCATGATCGTGAGGTTGCGCAGGCCGAGGAAGTCCATCTTCAGCAGGCCGAGCGCCTCGCAGCTCGGGTAGTCCCACTGGGTGATGGTGACCTGGTCGGTGTGCCTGACCCAGACGGGCACGTGGTCGGTGATCGTCTCGCTGGACATGATCACGCCGGCGGCGTGCACGCCCATCTGGCGGACCAGGCCCTCGACGCCCATGGCGGTGTCGATGACCTTCTTCACGTCGGGCTCGTTCTCGTACATCCCGCGGATCTCGCCGGCCTCGCCGTAGCGCGGGTGCTTCGGGTCGAGGATGCCGGAGAGCGGGATGCCCTTGCCGAGGACGTCGGCGGGCATGGCCTTGGTGAGCCGGTCGCCCATGGCGTACGGGTAGCCCAGGACGCGGGCGGAGTCCTTGATCGCGTTCTTGGCCTTGATCGTGCCGTAGGTGCCGATCATGGCGACCTTGTCCTGGCCGTACTTCTCGGTCACGTACCTGATCACCTCGACGCGCCTGCGCTCGTCGAAGTCGATGTCGACGTCGGGCATGGAGACGCGCTCGGGGTTCAGGAACCGCTCGAAGATCAGACCGTGGGTGAGCGGGTCGAGGTCGGTGATGCCCATGGCGTACGCGACGATCGAACCGGCCGCGGAGCCTCGGCCCGGGCCGACCGCGATGCCCTGGTTCTTGGCCCACATGATGAAGTCGGCGACCACGAGGAAGTAGCCCGGGAAGCCCATCGAGATGATCGTGTCCATCTCGTACTCGGCCTGCTTCATCCGGTCCTCCGGAATGCCCCCGGGGTAGCGGCGGTGCATGCCGCGCATGGTCTCCTCGCGGAACCAGGTGACCTCGGTGTAACCCTCCGGGATGTCGAACTTCGGCATCAGGTTGCGGAACTGGAACATGCCCTCGGTGTCGACCTGCTCCGCGACCCGCCACGTATTGGCGCAGCCCTCCTGCCAGGCGTCAGAGGAGTCGATGGCGTACATCTCCTCCGTGGACTTCAGGTAGTAGCCGGTGCCGTCGAAGCGGAAGCGGTCCGGGTCCGAGAGGTTCTTGCCGGTCTGGATGCAGAGCAGCGCGTCGTGGGCGCCGGCCTCGCTGGCGTAGGTGTAGTGCGAGTCGTTGGTCACCAGCGGCGGGATGCCGAGCTTCTTGCCGATCTCCAGCAGCCCGTCGCGGACGCGGCGTTCGATCTCGATGCCGTGGTCCATCAGCTCCAGGAAGTACCGCTCCTTGCCGAAGATGTCCTGGTACTCGGAGGCCGCCTTCAGGGCCTCGTCGAACTGGCCGAGGCGCAGCCGCGTCTGGACCTCGCCGGAGGGGCAGCCGGTGGAGGCGATCAGCCCCTCGGACCACTTGCTGATGGTCTCCTTGTCCATGCGCGGCCACTTCGTGAGCCAGCCCTCGGCGTACGCGTCGGAGGACAGCCGGAAGAGGTTGTGCAGGCCGGTTGCGTTGGCCGCCCAGATCGTCTTGTGGGTGTAACCGCCGGAGCCGGAGACGTCGTCGCGCTTCTGGTGCGGCTGGCCCCACTGGATCCTGCGCTTGTTGCGCCGGGACTCGGGGGCGACGTAGGCCTCGATGCCGATGATCGGCGTGATGCCGGCCTTCTTCGCGGAGTGGAAGAAGTCGTACGCCCCGTGCAGGTTGCCGTGGTCGGACATGGCGATGTGCGTCATGCCCATCTCGTTGCACGCGTTGAACATGTCCTTCAGCCGCGCGGCACCGTCCAGCAGCGAGTACTGGGTGTGGACGTGCAGGTGCGTGAACGGCTGCTTGGTCACGGTGGGAGCCTCCGGAGGGCAGAGAGGGTGGCAGCTTCGAATCCTACGTCGGCCGGGTGACAGGTCCCGGGCACCGACGGGTACGGTCATCCGTTGCAGAGCCAGGACACCCGTCCGCCGGTTCGGGATCCCACCGCGGTCCGACCGTGCTCCACCAGCGCCACCAGGAGGCATCCGCCATGGCGGTTCCCGAGACGACCGACGAGCAGCGCGCCGAGCGGATCCTCGACGTGTTCGACACCGCGTTCGGTGAGCTGCTCGCCGCCGATCCCGCCGCCTTCCAGGTCAAATTCCGGAAGATGGCGGCCTCCGCCTTCGCCTTCTACCGGGGCACGGCCTGCCTCTTCTACGCCGACCTGGAGGGCGACCGGCAGGCCGGCCCGTACCTGGACGAGCGGACGGGCCGGGTGTGGATCCACGGTGATCTGCACGCGGAGAACTTCGGCACGTACATGGACTCGACCGGCCGGCTGATCTTCAACGTCAACGATTTCGACGAGGCCTACGTCGGCCCCTTCACCTGGGACCTCAAGCGGTTCGCCGCCTCCATCGCCCTGATCGGCTACACCAAGGCGCTCAGCGACGAGCAGATCAGCGAGCTGGTGCGGGTCTACGCGGGCGCCTACCGGGAGCGCATCCACCGCCTGGCCACCGGCGCCAAGGTGGAGGAGGTGCCCTCCTTCACCCTGGACACCGCCGAGGGCCCGCTGCTGGCCGCGCTGCGCTCGGCCCGTTCCCGGACCAGGTTCTCCCTGCTGGACTCCATGACGGAGATCCGCGAGTACGAGCGCCGCTTCACCGCCGGCGGGGGCACCATCGAGCTGGACGCCGCCACCCGCTACAAGGTGCTGGCCGCCTTCGACGGGTACCTGGAGACCCTGCCCGACGAATCGCTCGTGCGGCCGGACTCCTACCGGGTCAAGGACGTGGTGGGCCGCCGCGGCGTCGGCATCGGCTCGGCGGGCCTGCCCTCCTACAACATCCTGCTGGAGGGCCACAGCGACGCCCTGGAGAACGACGTCGTGATCTACCTCAAGCAGGCGCAGACCCCGGCGGTGTCCCGGCACATCACGGACCGGGCCGTGCGGGACTACTTCCGCCACGAGGGGCACCGCACGGTCATCTCCCAGCGGGCCCTACAGGCCCATGCCGACCCGTGGCTGGGCTGGACGGAGCTGGACGGGTCCGGGCAGCTGGTGGCCGAGGTCTCCCCGTACGCGGTGGACCTGGACTGGTCCGACCTGGACGACCCGGAGCAGATCGCCGCCGTGGTCGCGGACCTGGGCCGGGCGACGGCGACCATGCACGGGGCGGCCGACGAGGACGAGAGCGGGCACACCCTGGTCCCCTTCTCCACCGAGCGCGCCATCGACGCGGCGATCGCGGCCGACGAGGAGGGCTTCGCGAAGCTCCTGGTCGACTTCGCCCACACCTACGGGGCCCGGGCGCGCGCCGACCACCAGATCTTCGTGGACCTCTTCCGCAACGGCCGGCTGACCGCGTAGAAGAGCCCTGGTGGTCACCCGGGCGCCGGCCCGCAGGGGCTGGGTGACGGCCCCCGCGCGCCTGTTCCGGGCCTGGCGCTCCCTTCCACAGGGACGCATGGCACACTCGCGACGATGGACATATCAGGGGTGAGGCTCCGAGGGCTGCGGGCGGCGCTGTTCAGCGCGCTCGTCGTGCTGCTCTCGGCCGGCTCGCACGTCCTCATGTCCCAGGTGCCCCTGCCGCCCGCGCTGGTGGCCGGGGCCTTCGCCGGCGTCTTCGTGATCGCCTACGCCCTGGCGGGCCGCGAGCGCGGCTTCGGCGCGATCGCCGGGCTGCTCGTACCACTGGAGCTGGCCGCCGACACCGTCTTCACCGCCGGACAGCACCTCTGCTACGGCCCGGCCGGCGGCCCGGTCTCCGGTCCCCTGCGCGCGATGGGCCTGCACGAGTTGTGCGGCGGCGCCCCGGTGGGCGGGCCGCTGACCGAGGTCGCCGGGCCCGCCGCCGATCCGGCGGCGCTGCTGGTTGCGCCCGGCCCCTGGACGCCCTGGCTCCTGCTCGGGGCGCACGTCTCGGTCGGCCTGCTGGCCGCGGGCTGGCTCCGCTACGGCGAGCGCGCCCTGGGGCAGCTGCTGCGTGCGGTGGCCGCCTTCGCCTTCCGCCCGCTGCTGCTGGCGGTGGCCTCGGTGGCGGCGGCCGCGGGGCCCGCGCGGCGGGCGCCGCGGCCGGTCCTTCCGGGCACGGGGGCCCGTACGCGCTTCCCCGCCCACTCCGTGGGACGGCGGGGACCTCCCGTGCTCGGCGCGCTCACCAGCGCCTGACGCACGTACGGCAGTCCCCTCTTTCCATCCCACATCCCACGGAGATCACCATGAGTGCACGCAACAGCCAGGCGAACAAGGCCGCCGCCCGCGAGCGGCTGCGGGCGGAGCGCGAGAAGCAAGCCAAGAAGGACAAGGTGCGCCGCCAGGTCATCGTGGGCGGTGCGGTCGCCGCGGTCCTGGCCCTGGCGGGCGGCGTCGGTTACCTGGTCATGCAGAGCGCCCAGCCCGGCCCCTGGGAGAAGGCCGCCAAGGCGGAACTGGTCAAGCCGAAGAACACCACGGGTGAGGACGGCACCACGGTCGTCGTCGGCAAGCCCGAGGCGAAGAAGACCCTGGAACTCTACGAGGACTCCCGCTGCCCGGCGTGCGCCACCTTCGAACAGGCGGTCGGCGAGCAGGTCAAGAAGGACGTGGACGCCGGCAAGTACAAGCTCCAGTACGTCGGCGCCACCTTCATCGACAACGCCGTCAAGGGCAACGGCTCGAAGAACGCGCTGAGCGCGCTGGGCGCGGCGCTGAACGTCAGCCCCGAGGCCTTCCTCGACTTCAAGGCGGCGCTGTACTCCAAGGAGCTGCACCCCGAGGAGACGGTCGACAGCTTCGCCAAGGACGACTACCTGCTGAAGGTGGCGGACGAGGTCCCGGCGCTCAAGGGCAACGCCGAGTTCAAGAAGGCCGTAGAGGACGGTA
This sequence comes from Streptomyces sp. NPDC003034, assembly GCF_053591375.1. Classification (NCBI taxonomy): domain Bacteria; kingdom Bacillati; phylum Actinomycetota; class Actinomycetes; order Kitasatosporales; family Streptomycetaceae; genus Streptomyces; species Streptomyces sp. NPDC003034. The sequence continues at coordinate 45,848 of NZ_JBSFTS010000005.1, read as the reverse complement.
CGTACGACCGGTGGGCGCTGGAGATGTCGAAGGCCTTCGACAAGTCCGGGGTGAAGGGCACGCCGACGCTGAAGATGGACGGCAAGAAGATCGACACCCCCTCGACCGCCGAGGCGTTCACGGTGGCGATCGACAAGGCGCTGCAGGGCTGAGACCCGGCCATTCCCTGAGCCGCTTTTCCGGACAGGACTCCCCAACAGGCGGGCGGACTACCAGAGTTCGCCCGCCTGTTACGTTTTCAGCCCTGCGTCCGGAGCTGTACCCGTCGGTAATATGATCATCCGTGACCAGTCATCTCACCCCCTCTTCGGCCGCGGCAACTCCGCGCCGCCGTACGGTAGTCCTCGCCGCCGCGGCCACCGCCGCGCTGGCCCCCCTGACCTCGCTCGGCACCACGGCCGCCCACGCCGCGGGCGCCGCCGCCGGCACCGCGACACCGGCCTTCCTGCACGGCGTCGCCTCCGGCGATCCGCTGCCCGACGGGGTCCTGCTGTGGACCCGCGTCACCCCCACCCCCGAGGCCGTGCCCGGCTCCGGCGCCGGTCCGGCCGTACAGGTGGCCTGGGAGGTGGCCGCGGACAAGGCCTTCTCGCGGGTCGTCGCCGCGGGCACCGTCACCGCCTCCGCCGCCACCGACCACACCGTCAAGGTGGACGTGCGCGGCCTGCGGCCGCGGACGCCGTACTGGTACCGGTTCACCTCGGGCACCGCCGTCTCCCCCGTCGGCCGCACCCTGACCACCGCGGGCCACGACGTGACGACGGCCGGGGTCCGCTTCGGCGTGGTCTCGTGCGCCAACTGGGAGGCCGGCTACTTCTCCGCCTACCGCCACCTGGCGGCCCGCACGGATCTGGACGCGGTCCTGCATCTGGGCGACTACATATACGAGTACCAGTCAGGGGGATATCCGGAGGCGAAGTACGTCGTACGCCCGCACGAGCCGCGGCACGAGATCGTCTCACTCGCCGATTACCGCACCCGCCACGGCAAGTACAAGACGGACGGCGACCTCCAGGCACTGCACTCGGCGCACCCGGTGATCGCGGTCTGGGACGACCACGAGTTCGCGGACAACGCCTGGGAAGGAGGCGCCGGCAACCACACGCCGGAGAGCGAGGGCGCGTGGGCGGCCCGCGCGGCCGCCGCCAAGCAGGCGTACTTCGAGTGGATGCCCGTGCGCGCCTCCATCACCGGCACCGTCTACCGGCGCCTGCGCTTCGGCACCCTCGCCGATCTGCACCTGCTGGACCTGCGCTCCTTCCGCTCGCAGCAGGTCAAGGCCGGCAGCGGTTCGGTGGACGATCCGGAGCGCACCCTGACCGGCCGCGCCCAGCTGGACTGGCTCAAGTCAGGCCTGGCGGGCTCGAACGCGACCTGGAAGCTGGTCGGCACGTCGGTGATGATCTCGCCGGTGGCCGTCGCCTCGCTGCCCGCGCACCTGCTCAAGCCGCTCGCCAAGCTGCTCGGCCTGCCCGAGGGCGGACTCGCGGTCAATGTGGACCAATGGGACGGCTACACGGACGACCGCAGGGAACTCCTGAGCCACCTGAAGGAGCGGAACGTCAAGAACACGGTGTTCCTGACCGGCGACATCCACATGGCGTGGGCGAACGAGGTCCCGGTGAACATGGCGACCTACCCGGGATCGGGGACGGCGGCGACCGAGTTCGTGGTCACCTCGGTGACCTCCGACAACCTCGACGACATCCTGCACGTGCCGGCGGGCAGCGCCTCACTCGTGGCGGAATCGGCCGTCAAGGCCGCCAACTGGCACGTCAAGTGGCTCGATATGGACGCGCACGGCTTCGGCGTGCTGGACGTGACGGCCGAGCGCTCACAGATGGACTACTACGTGGTCTCCGACAAGCGGCGGGCCGACGCCACCGCCGCGTGGACCCGCTCCTACCGGACCCTGAGCGGGACTCAGCAGGTGGAGCGGGTGCACCAGCCGGTCCGCTAGCAGATCCGCATTTGACTGACTGACCGTCAATTTTACGGCCGCATGGGGCGCTTGGTGCAGACCAAGCGCCCCATGCGCATCAGAAGCAACAAATGTTTAACGTAAAAGTCTTGACCGGATTATGTCATGCACACATAAGCTTCGCGCCAGCGTGAGGAGATCCCTCCGCTACATCCCCCACCGCGAGGAGCACTCGTGCGCGCTCTTGCCCGCATATCCCCCCTTCTCCGCCGCCGCCTGATGGGTACGGCAGTACTGGCCGCAACCCTGGCCTTCACCCCGCTCGCCGCCCCCACCACGCTCGCCGCCGCCAAGACCCCCGCCGAGGTGTGCGCCGAGGAGGAGACCACCGGGGCAGCCAACGCCCGCGTCTCCCGCGAGCACGAGGAGCACGCGGACGAGCCCAACGAGGTCACCGAGGCCCAGGCCAAGGCCATGGACGCCGACCTCAAGGCGAAGCTGGACAAGGCCTCCAAGCAGCAGCGCAGCCTCCGCGCCGCCGAGGCCGTCGTGAACATCCCCGTGTACTTCCACGTCGTGCACTCCGGCACCGCCGGAAAGCTGACGGCCACCGAGGTCAACAGCCAGCTGGCCGTCCTGAACTCGGCATACGGCGGCCAGGGCACCGGCAATGTGAACTCCAACTTCCAGTTCACCCTGGCGGCGACCGACTACACCGACAACGCCGCCTGGTACAACCTGGCTTCCGGCTCCACCGCCGAGAAGGACATGAAGAACACCCTGCGCCAGGGCGGTCCGGGCGCGCTCAACGTCTACACCGCCAAGCTCTCCGGCGGGCTGCTCGGGTGGGCGACCTTCCCGACCTCCTACGCCTCCAACCCCAAGATGGACGGCGTGGTCCTGCTCGACAGCTCACTGCCGGGCGGCTCCTCGGCCAACTACAACGAGGGCGACACCGCGACCCACGAGGTGGGCCACTGGCTGGGCCTGTACCACACCTTCCAGGGCGGCTGCAACGGCAACGGCGACTACGTCGCCGACACCCCGGCCGAGAAGAGCGCCGCCTACGAGTGCCCGGAAGGCCGCGACAGCTGCGCCAGCAAGAGCGGCGCGGACCCGATCCGCAACTTCATGGACTACACGTACGACGCCTGCATGTACCAGTTCTCCGCCGGCCAGGTGAGCCGCATGCAGAGCAGCTGGACCGCGTACCGGGCGGGCTGAACCGGCGCTGCCCCTCCCCGGCGCCATGAGCGCGCCGGGGAGGCGTGAGCGAGGGGCGGTCCGGGCTGCTCGGACCGGCCTCGCCAGGTTCGGCCTAGAGGGTGCCCAGGAAGCCGATCGCGACCTTCCAGGCCTGCTCGGCCGCCTCGGCGTCGTAGTCGTCGAGCTCCGGGTCCGTGAACAGGTGCCCGGCCCCCGGGTAGGTATGGACCTCCACATCGGCCCCGGCCCGCCGCATCCGCAGGTACCACGCGGTCAGCCAGTCGTGCGGCTCGAAGGGGTCCGGGTCGGCGATGTGCAGCTGCACCGGCAGCTCGTCCACCGAGGCGCCGTCCTCCAGGTCCGCCGTCCCGTGCAGGAGCAGCAGCCCGCGCGCCTTGTCGTCGGCCATCGCCAGGTGCTGGGCGACGGAGCCGCCGAAGGAGAGGCCCGCGTAGACCAGGCCCTCGTCGGAGTAGGGGGCGGCGGCCAGCACCGCGCGCTTGAGCAGCTCGTCGCGGCCGATCTCGTCCCGGTGCGCCATGCCCTCTTCGACGGTGTCGAAGGTGCGGCCCCCGAAGAGATCCGGCACCTGCACCTGGTGCCCGGCCGCGCGCAGCCGGTCGGCCGCCGCGTGCACCGCGGGCCGCAGCCCGTACGTCGAATGGAAAAGCATGATGTTCATGCCTCCCATCGTGCCAGTTTCCGGCAGCACCTTCCGGTTACGTTCTTACGCATGGAGATGGAGAACGTGCTGCGCCCGCTCACGGTCATCGGCGGTTCGCTGCTCATCACCCTGCTCGCGGGGTGGGTGCTGGACCTGCTGCTGCGCCGCGCCGACGCCCGGCACAGCGAAACTCCCCTGTGGGGCCTGCTGCGCCGCTGCCGACTGCCCTTCCAGCTCGTCCTGTGCACCGCGCTCCTGCGGGGTTCGCACCGCCAGGCGGGCATCCTCCCCGACCACGGGGTCGGAGTCGGCCGGGCCCTGACCCTCGTCCTGATCGCCTCGGCGGCCTGGCTGCTGGTGCGGATCGCGGCGGCGATCGTCGACTCCGCGTACGACCACTACGCCGCCGGCGCCCCCGACCTCGCCCGGGTCCGCCGGGTCCGGACCCAGGTGACGCTGATCCAGCGGGTGGTGACGGCGGTGGTCGTCGTCGTGGCCATCGCCGCGATGCTGCTGACCTTCCCGCCGATGCGGACGGTCGGGACCTCCCTGCTGGCCTCGGCCGGCGTCCTCGGCATCGTCGCGGGCATCGCCGCCCAGTCCGCACTGGGCAACCTCTTCGCCGGCCTCCAGATCGCCTTCGGCGACACCGTCCGCATCGGCGACACGGTGGTGGTGGACAAGGAGTGGGGCACGGTGGAGGAGATCACCCTGACCTTCCTCACGGTCCGCACCTGGGACGAACGGCGCATCACCATGCCGGTCTCGTACTTCACGAGCAAGCCGTACGAGAACTGGTCGCGCGGCGGCGCGCAGATGACCGGGACCGTCTTCTGGCACCTGGACCACAGCGCCCCGGTGGACCTGATGCGAAATCAGCTCCGGCGGATCCTGAAGGACATCCCCGAATGGGACGGCCGCGGCGCCGGCCTGGCCGTCACGGACACGACCCCGCACACCATCCAGGTCAGGGCGGTGGTCACGGCGCAGAACGCGGACGACGTCTGGACCGTCCGCTGCGCGGTCCGCGAACGCCTGATCGCCTGGCTGGTGGAGCACCACCCGTACGCCCTCCCCCGGATCACCACGTCCCCGTCGGCCCCCCAGCCCTCTCCCGCCACTCCCGCCGTCCCGGCCACCGACGGCTGAGGCCCCCGCACGCCCGGTCAGTTGGGCGGGGCCACGCGGCTTCCACGGCTGCCACGGGTTCGCCGTGCTGCCGGTCGACGCGGAGCGCACCGTCCTGCGGCACACCCTCGCCATGGGGACCACCGGCATCTCCCGCCTGACCTGGCCGCTGGCCTGGCGCCCGATGCACGACGCCTGCCCGGAGGACGGTCTGGACCGCGCCGAGTCCGCCTTCGCCGGCACCGCGCCCCGGTCCCGCTGGAGCCCGTACGCACGCTACCTCCGCGCCCTGGCGGCACGGTAGGGCGGCCCGCTACGGGTTGCGCAGGCTCCGTACGTCCAGGTGCCGCAGCACCCGGTCCACGATCTCCGGGTCGGCGCCGGGCTCGCTGCGCGCGGCCAGCACCTCGTGGCGGGCGGCCGACATCATCTCCCGCTGGATCCGCTGGACGCTGCGGATCCGCTCCACCCGCTGCGCGTAGGCCTCCCGGCGCTCCTCGTCCACCATGTCGGGGCTGATGCGGGCGCCCACGTCGTACGCACGCCGGTACAGGGTCTCCACCAGGTCCTCCGGGAGCTCCTCCGCATCCTCGATCTCCTTCAGCCGCCGCTTCGCGGCCTTGGCGGCGCGGACCGCCAACTGCCGTTCGATCTCCCGGTCGGCGTCCGTGTCCGCCTCCACCCCCAGCCGCCGCACCAGCCACGGCAGGGTCAGCCCCTGGCACAGCAGCGTCGCCATGATCACGGCGAAGGCGATGAAGACGATCTCGTCGCGCGCCGGGAAGGGTTCGCCGCCCTCCGTGTGCAGCGGGATGGCCAGGGCCAGCGCGACGGAGGCCACCCCCCGCATCCCGGCCCACCACATCACCACGCTCTCCCGCCAGCTCAGCGGGATCTCCTCGTCGTAGTCGCGCCGCGTGTGGAGCTTGTTGGCGAGCCAGCCGGCCGGCAGCAGCCACAGCAGCCGTACGCCGACCACCACCAGGATCACCGCCCCCGCCCACCCGGCCATCTCCCACTCGCGCCCCCGCGCCGTACCGAAGACGTTGTGCAGTTCGAGCCCGATCAGACCGAACGCCATCCCGGTGACCAGCATGTCGACGACTTCCCAGAAGGTGTGCCCGGCGAGGCGGCCCAGCACGTCGTCGGCGTCCGTCGCGTACTCGGCGAGGAACAGGGCCGTCGTCAGAACCGCCAGTACCCCGGACCCCTGGAACTCCTCGGCCAGCACGTACGCCACGAACGGCACCAGCAGGGTCAGCCCGATCTGCAGCGTGGCGTCACCGAGCCGCCCCATCAGGCGGGTGGTGGACCAGCCGAGGCCCAGGCCGACGGCCACGGCGACGACGGCGGACAGGACGAACTCGCCCAGCGCGGCGGGCCAGGAGAAGGTGCCGCTGACGGCGGCGGCTACGGCCACGTGGTAGAGCACGATGGCGGTCACGTCGTTGAAGAGGCCCTCGCCCTCCAGGATCGACACCAGGCGGCGGGGCAGCCCGAGGGATCCGGCGACGGCGGTGGCGGCGACCGGGTCGGGCGGGGCGACGAGCGCGCCGAGCGCGACGGCGGCGGCGATCGGCAGCCCGGGGACGACGGCGTGCGCGACGGCGGCGACGGCGGCGGTGGTGACGAACACCAGGGCGACGGCGAGCAGCAGGATGGGCCGGACGTTCGCGGCGAACTGCCGCCAGGAGGTGCGCTGCGCGGAGGCGTACAGCAGGGGCGGCAGCACCAGCGGGAGGATGTACTCGGGCGGGATGTCGACATTGGGCACGGCCGGCACCAGAGCGAGGACGACCCCGCCGATGGTCATCAGGACGGGCGCGGGCAGCCCCAGCCGGTCCCCGAGCGGGACGGTGACGACGGCCCCGAGGAGCACCACGAACAACAGAGCGAGCTGATCCACTCCCCCACCCTGCCAGCCGCCCCGCCCGGCGGCGCGCCGCAACGCCCCGCACCCCCCGTGTCGCCCCGGCCGGGGCCGCCGGGTCGGCACCGAAGGCCGAGATCAGAGCGCTGATGCGGTAGGGGTCGCGCAGATAGGCGAAGGTCAGCGCACCAGCTCGGTGGCCAGGAGGTCCATCAGGAGGCCGTCGTGCCAAGTGCCGTCCGTGCCACGCTCGTACTGCCGCATGATGCCGACGGGTTGGAAGCCGACCTTGGTGTAACAGCGGATCGCCGCAGTGTTGTCGGCTGCTGGGTCGATGATCAGACGGTGATAGCCGTGGGCGTCGATGAGATGGCGGGCCAGTGTCTGTACGGCGTCAGTGCCCAGACCTCTGCCGTGCACCGTGGGATCGAGGAAGAGGTCGATGCCGGCGTGCCGGTAGTCCGGATCTTCCTCGGCGTACCACTGGATCATGCCGATGATCCGCTGTTGGTAGTCGACAGTCAGGGACCTGGTGCCAGGGTCCTCGAGATCGGCGGCGATATCTGCCTCGAGATCGTCCCCGCCCTTCCACCGTGCACGCACCTCGGGTGTGGCCCGGATGGAGGCCAGGGTCGAGATGTCCTCGCAGACGGTGGGGCGAAGGGAGATGGAGGCGCCATGCAGCACGGTCATGGCCAGGAACTTTACGCGAGCGTGGCCTCGGAGTGGCTTGCGCGATCTCATGGGGAGCGTTGTGGGCGGTTGTCCCAGCGGTGGGTTGTCCAGGAGCGTCGGATCAGGCTGCGGATCCACTCGCCTCGGCGGTTGGGGATCGTCGTCGCCGAACAGGCGGTGTCCGCGATCGCCTCATAGGAGCAGCCGAACCGCAGGACCTGCAAGCAGCTTGTCGAAGACGACTCGGTCGCCGATCCGCCGCCGATGGCAGCCGAGCGGATGGGACAGATCGAACTCCGCGCGCTCGGGCAACAGAACGGCGAAGTGTTCCCACAGCGGTTCGGTCAGCCGTGATGGCAGGACAGGCACAGGTCTTCCGATGATCACAGAGCGTCGCAACTCCATGATCAAGGAACCTGTGCCTGCCTCACATGCCACCCCACCCTGGCCATCGCCAATCTGCGCGACCTAAGTCACACAGACATCATCAACGACAACCCCGGCCAGCGGAAGTGATCCAAACGAACCGGCCTAGGTGTAGGCCGCGGCCGGGGTCACCAGGACCGCGAAGGCGGTCACTCGCTCTCGGCCCGGATCACATCTAGGGCGTGCTGGAGGTCCGCCGGGTACGTGCTCTCGAACTCCACCCACTGGCCGTCCGACGGGTGCTCGAAGCCCAGCCGGACCGCGTGCAGCCACTGCCGGGTCAGTCCCAGCCGCTTGGCGACGGTCGGGTCGGCGCCGTAGGTGAGGTCGCCGACGCAGGGGTGCCGGTGCGCGGCCATGTGCACGCGGATCTGGTGCGTGCGCCCGGTCTCCAGCTTGATGTCCAGCAGCGAGGCCGCGCGGAAGGCCTCGATCAGGTCGTAGTGGGTGACCGAGGGCTTCCCCTCCTGGGTCACGGCCCACTTGTAGTCCGCGGTGGGGTGCCGCCCGATCGGCGCGTCGATGGTGCCGCTCATCGGGTCCGGGTGGCCCTGCACCAGCGCGTGGTAGCGCTTGTCCACGACCCGCTCGCGGAACTGGTTCTTCAGGGAGGTGTACGCGCGCTCCGACTTCGCGACGGCCATCAGACCGGAGGTGCCGACGTCGAGGCGGTGCACGATGCCACGGCGCTCGGCCGCGCCGGAGGTGGAGATACGGTAGCCGGCGGCGGCGAGGCCGCCGATGACGGTGGTGCCGGTCCAGCCGGGGCTCGGATGGGCGGCGACGCCCACCGGCTTCATGATGACGACGACGTCGTCGTCATCATGGATGATCTCCATGCCCGGAACCGGCTCGGCGATGACCTCGACCGGCCGCGGCGGAGCGGGCATCTCGACTTCGAGCCAGGCGCCACCGTGCACGCGCTCGGACTTCCCGACGACGCTGCCGTCGACCGCCACCTTCCCCGCGGCCGCGAGTTCGGCCGCCTTCGTCCGGGAAAATCCGAACATACGGGCGATGGCGGCGTCGACGCGCTCGCCCTCAAGGCCATCGGGAACGGGCAGGGTGCGGATCTCGGGAATCGTACTCACCCGTCGAGTATGCAGGACTCGGCCGGCCCCGGGCCCCGCGCCCGCTCCCCGGTCAGTCCTTGTGGACGGTGCCGTCCGGGTCCAGGCCCTTGAACGACAGCAGCACGATCAGGATGCCGCCGCACACGATCGCCGAGTCCGCGAGGTTGAAGACGGCGAAGTGGGCGGGCGCGATGAAGTCGACGACCGCGCCCCTGAACACGCCGGGCGAACGGAAGATCCGGTCGGTCAGATTGCCCAGCGCGCCACCGAGCAGCAGGCCCAGCGCGATCGCCCACGGCAGGCTGTAGAGCTTGCGGGCCAGTCGGACGATCACCACGATCACGGTGGCCGCGATGCAGGTGAAGAGGATGGTGAAGGCTTCACCGAAGCCGAAGGCGGCGCCGGGATTGCGGATGGCCTCGAACCTCAGCAGGTCACCGATGATCTCGATCGGGGGCTGGTGCTCCAGCTTCGCGACGACCACCATCTTGCTGCCCAGGTCGAGCAGGTAGGCGAGCACGGAAACGACGACCAGGGCCGTGATCCGCCGCCGCCTCTTGGGCTCGACGGACTCCGGCTCGGCTTCGTCCCCGACCTCCGGCGTACCGATGATGCTCCCCGCCTCTGCCACGTGAGTCCCTCGAACTAGCTCGAACCAGGTTGCCGACGACACAGCCCTGCCAGGTTCCTGGACCCTGACGAGACAGAGGGTACGTCAGGGCACCGGCGGACCGCCCGCCCAGTACCGCCCTACGCCCGGTGCCCGGACACGCCCTAGTGCCGCCGCTCCTGCTTCTGCTTGCAGTCCACGCACAGCGTGGCCCGCGGGAAGGCCTGCATCCTGGCCTTGCCGATGGGCTTCCCGCAGTTCTCGCAGAGTCCGTACGTGCCCGCCTCCAGCCGTTCCAGCGCCCGCTCGGTCTGCTCCAGCATCGAGCTGGCGTTGGCCGCCAGTGCCAGTTCGGACTCCCTGGTGATGTTCTTGGTGCCCGTGTCGGCGTCGTCGTCGCCCGCGCCGTCCCCCGAGTCCCGCATCAGGCCCGAGATGGCCACCTCGGACGCCTCCAGTTCGTTGCGCAGCCGCACCACCTCCGCCGACAGGCCGGTACGGGCTTCCTCGACCTCCTCCGGGGTCCAGGGCTCCTCCCCGGGCCGTACGGCGAGCTCGCCCGGCGCGGCGGCAGCCGTGGCACGGACCTTGGGAAGCCCACTCGTGGCGGCCGCGGCCGTCTTCCTGCCTGCACCCGTGCTCTTCTTGGCAACCACTTCGCGGACTCCCGTCTTCTGCGCGGCCTGCGCCGCCCCCTCGGCCACGGCCGCCTTGGCCGTGACCTTCCTCGCGGTCGTCGTCTTCTTGACGGCGGTCGCGTCGTTGGCCGGCGCCTTCCCGGCCGGTGCCTTCTTGGCCGCGGCCTTCCCGGCCGGTGCCTTCTCGGCCGCGGCTTTCCCGGCCGGAGCCTTCTTGGCCGCGGCCTTCTCGGCCGGTGCCTCGGCCGCCGCCTTCCCGGCCAGTGCCTTCTTGACCGGTGCCTTCCCGGCCGGAGCCCTGACCGCGTTCGCCTTCACAGCGGTCGCGTCCTTGGCCGGAGCCTTCCCTGCGGTCGCTTTCACGGCGTTCACCTTCTTGGCCTTGGCCGGAGCCTTCGCTGCCGCCGCCTTCCCGGCGGCGGTGGTCTTGCGGGGAGCGGCCTTCCGGGCAGCGGCCGCCTTCCCTGCCCGGGCATCGACCGGAGCCGTTTCCCCGGCCGTCGCCTTCCCGGCAGTACTCCCGGCGGTCTTCTTCGCCACCATGGCCGCGGCCCCTTCACATACTGTGATCATTGCTCGCGAATCGTGCCGGAACGATAAATCGGCTCCAGCCCCGCGGCAACGGGGCACGCATCCGTCGACGCGAACCTGCATCCGTTGTGCCCATCCGGAAGCCCGGTAATCCGCCCCATCCGCCCCACCGGAATCCGTACCGGCGCATCGGCCCGTCCGGGTCACCGCCGCGCCCTCGGCGGCGCCCGCCACGCCGCAGGCGGCGGCCCCTCCGGGGCCCCCGTAAAACGGTCTGCCGGGCGGCTCCCCGGCCCGTACACTGGCTCCAGCGAAAGGCATGGATGGGGACGAGTAGCGTCGGACGCAGCCAGGAGCGACCCGGGGACGGTGAGAGCCCGGGGGCGAGCGCGATGTGAAGGATCACCCCGGAGCCGCCGGAAGAAAGCGCGTACGGCACCCGCCCGGGCACCGTACGGCGAGTAGAACCGGCTTCGCACCCCAATGAGGGGGCCATCGGATCCGTCCGGCGGCCAAGGAGGGTGGTACCGCGGGAGCCGCAGGCTCTCGTCCCTCCGGACGGAAGTGACACCCCGCCGGAGGAAGAGTTCAGCCTCATGACCACACCGCCCCAGTACCGCCCGGTACCCGCCCAGGTCGACCTGCCCGCCCTCGAACACGCCGTCCTCGACTTCTGGCGCGAGAGCAAGACCTTCGCCAAGACCCTGGAGCAGTCGCAGGGCCGCCCCGAGTGGGTCTTCTACGAGGGCCCGCCCACAGCGAACGGCATGCCCGGCGCGCACCACATCGAGGCCCGCGTCTTCAAGGACGTCTTCCCCCGCTTCCGCACCATGCGGGGCTACCACGTGGCCCGCAAGGCCGGCTGGGACTGCCACGGACTGCCCGTCGAGCTGGCCGTCGAGAAGGAACTCGGCTTCAACGGCAAGCAGGACATCGAGGCGTACGGCATCGCCGAGTTCAACGCCAAGTGCCGCGAGTCCGTGACCCGCCACACCGACGCGTTCACCGAGCTCACGACCCGCATGGGCTACTGGGTCGACCTGGACGACGCCTACCGGACGATGGACCCCGAGTACGTCGAGTCCGTGTGGTGGTCGCTGAAGGAGATCTTCAACAAGGGCCTGCTCACCCAGGACCACCGGGTCGCCCCCTGGTGTCCGCGCTGCGGCACCGGCCTCTCGGACCACGAGCTGGCCCAGGGCTACGAGACGGTCGTCGACCCGTCGGTCTTCGTCCGCTTCCCGCTGACCTCCGGCCCCCTGGCCGGCCGGGCCGCGCTGCTGGTCTGGACGACGACCCCCTGGACGCTCGTCTCCAACACCGCCGTCGCCGCGCACCCGGACGTCACGTACGTGGTCGCCACCAACGGCGAGGAGCAGCTCGTCGTCGCCCAGCCGCTGCTGGAGAAGGCGCTCGGCGAGGGCTGGGAGCCCACCGGCGAGTCCTTCACGGGCCGGGACATGGAGCGCTGGACGTACCAGCGCCCCTTCGAGCTGGTCGAGTTCCCGGAGCCGGCGCACTACGTCGTCAACGCCGACTACGTCACCACCGAGGACGGCACCGGTCTGGTCCACCAGTCCCCCGCCTTCGGCGCCGACGACCTCGCGGTCTGCCGCGCGTACGGCCTGCCGGTCGTCAATCCGGTCCGCCCCGACGGCACCTTCGAGGAAGAGGTCCCGCTCGTCGGCGGCATCTTCTTCAAGAAGGCCGACGAGAAGCTGACCGCCGACCTCGACGCCCGCGGCCTGCTCTTCCGGCACATCGCCTACGAGCACAGCTACCCGCACTGCTGGCGCTGCCACACCGCGCTCCTCTACTACGCGCAGCCGTCCTGGTACATCCGCACCACCGCCGTCAAGGACGCGATGCTGCGGGAGAACGAGAAGACCAACTGGTTCCCGGAGTCGGTCAAGCAGGGCCGCTTCGGCGACTGGCTGAACAACAACATCGACTGGGCGCTGTCCCGCAACCGCTACTGGGGCACCCCCCTGCCCATCTGGCGCTGCGAGGAGAACCACCTCACGTGCGTCGGCTCGCGCGCGGAACTGAGCGAGCTGTCCGGCACGGACCAGTCCGCCCTGGACCCGCACCGCCCGTACATCGACGACGTCACCTTCACCTGCACGCACGAGGGCTGCTCCCTCACCTCGGTCCGCGTGCCGGAGGTCATCGACGCCTGGTACGACTCGGGCTCGATGCCGTTCGCGCAGTGGGGCTACCCGTACAAGAACAAGGAGGTCTTCGAGAAGCGCTACCCGGCGCAGTTCATCTCGGAGGCCATCGACCAGACGCGCGGCTGGTTCTACACGCTGATGGCGGTCGGCACGCTCGTCTTCGACAAGTCCTCTTACGAGAACGTGGTCTGCCTGGGCCACATCCTCGCCGAGGACGGCCGCAAGATGTCCAAGCACCTGGGCAACATCCTGCAGCCCATCCCGTTGATGGACCAGCACGGCGCGGACGCGGTCCGGTGGTTCATGGCGGCCGGCGGCTCCCCGTGGGCGGCCCGGCGCGTGGGCCACGGCACGATCCAGGAGGTCGTGCGCAAGACGCTCCTCACGTACTGGAACACGGTCGCCTTCCAGGCGCTGTACGCCCGCACCGCGAACTGGGCGCCGTCCGAGGCCGATCCGGCCCCGGCGGACCGCACCGTCCTCGACCGCTGGCTGCTCTCGGAACTGCACACGCTGACCTCCGAGGTCACCGAAGCGATGGAGTCGTACGACACGCAGCGCGCCGGCAAGCTGCTGTCCGCGTTCGTGGACGACCTGTCCAACTGGTACGTCCGGCGCTCGCGCCGCCGTTTCTGGCAGGGCGACGCCTCCGCGCTGCGCACGCTCCACGACGTCGTGGAGACGGTGACGCGGCTGATGGCCCCGCTGACCCCGTTCATCACCGAGCGGGTCTGGCAGGACATGATCGTCCCGGTCACTCCGGGTGCCCCCGAGTCGGTCCACCTCTCGACGTGGCCGGTCGCCGACACCGGCGCCGTCGACGGCGTCCTCTCGCAGCAGATGCAACTCGTACGCCGCCTCGTGGAGCTGGGGCGTGCGACGCGCGCGGAATCGGGCGTCAAGACGCGCCAGCCGCTGTCGCGCGCCCTGGTCGGAGCGGTGGGCTTCGACACCCTGTCCGCCGAGCTGCGGTCGCAGATCACGGAGGAGCTCAACGTGTCCTCCCTGGCCTCTCTCTCCGAGGTCGGCGGTTCCCTCGTGGACACCACGGCGAAGGCCAACTTCCGTGCGCTCGGGAAGCGTTTCGGCAAGGGCGTCCAGGACGTGGCGAAGGCGGTGGCCGCGGCCGACGCGGCGGCGCTGTCCCTGGCCCTGCGGTCCGGCTCTGCCGAGGTCGAGGTGAACGGCGAGCCGGTCACCCTGACTCCGGAGGAGGTCATCATCACCGAGACCCCGCGCGAGGGCTGGTCGGTGGCCTCGGACTCGGGCGCGACGGTCGCCCTGGACCTGGAGATCACCCCGGAGCTGCGGCTGGCGGGCCTGGCGCGTGACGCGATCCGGCTGATCCAGGAGGCCCGGAAGAACTCCGGCCTGGACGTGGCGGACCGGATCGCGCTGCGGTGGGTCTCCGAGGCGCCGGAGGTGGTCACGGCCCTGACGGACCACGCGGGGCTCATCGCGGACGAGGTGCTGGCGACGGACTTCGCGGAGGGCGTCGCGGACGCCACGTACGGCGAGGAGTTCACGGACGAGTCCCTGTCCCTGACCTTCCGCCTCCGCAAGGCGTAGCCCGGGACCGAGCGGCCCGTACCCCTCCCTCCCGGGGGGGGGACGGGCCGTCCGCGTCTGCGGGCCGGTGGCCCCGCCCTTGCCCTCGCCGGGCACTACCCCTGCTCTCCGGGTGCGGGCCGGTGGCCCCGCCCTTGCCCTGGCCGGGCACTACCCCTGCTCTCCGGGTGCGGGCCGGTGGCCCCGCCCTTGCCCTCGCCGGGCACTACCCCTGCTCTCCGGGTGCGGGCCGGTGGCCGCGCCTCAAGCGCCGGCGGGGCTGGGTTTGGTGCCCCTGGGCGGGGTCGGGTTCGGGGGGTGGGGGTGCGGTGCCGCCGGGGGGTGTCTCCTCGGCTCGGCGCGTGCGGGCACGTCACGGCCGTACGGCCTGGGTCGCGCGCTCGTCCTGCGGGGACACCCCCCACCGTCCCCGCACCCCCACCCCGGCGGATCCGCACCCCGTCTCGACGAAGCCGGGCCGTGGGTCGGGGACACTCCGGGGGCTCCCCGCAGGACGAGCGCGCAACCCGGGCCGTCTCGCCGAGACCTGGCCGCACGCGCCGAGCCGAGGAGAGCCCCCGGAGGGGCGCCGCCCCACCCGAAGCCACCGCTTGCCCGCCAGGTCACACCCCCGCCCAGGGAGACAAACCCAGCCCCGCCGGCATTTGAGGCGCGGCCACCGGACCGCAGCCGGAGGGCATGGGCATACGAAACGGGCCGGGCCCGGTGCCCCCGTGGGGGTACCGGGCCCGGCCCGAAAAGCTGGCGACTGCCGACAGAACGGCGGCGGCGCCTAGTTGTCGTCCTCGTCGATCAGAAAGCCCCGCATGGGAGACGGCGCCTGCTGCATCGGCTGCGGCGCGGCCGGCCGCACCGGAGCCATCGGCTGGGTCATCGCCGGGGACATCTGCTGCTGGCCGCCGTACGACGGGCCGCTCATCGGGGAGGGACCGCCCATGGGGGACGGGCCACCCATCGACGGGCCGCCCATCGAGTGGCCCATCGCTCCGGCCGGGGCCATCGACGGGGACGGCGACGGCGGCAGCGAGGGCGCACCCGGGTTGCGCGGCGGGGCCAGGGAGTCGTCGGCCTGGGTCTCCAGCTGACGCAGCTGCGACTCCAGGTAGGACTTCAGGCGCGTGCGGTACTCACGCTCGAAGCCCCGCAGGTCCTCGACCTTGCGCTCCAGCGTGGCGCGGGCGGACTCCAGGGAGCCCATCGCGACGCGGTGCTTCTCCTGCGCGTCCCGCTCCAGTGCGTCCGCCTTGGCGCGGGCGTCCCGCTCCAGGCCCTCGGCGCGCGAACGGGCCTCGCCGACGATCTTGTTGGCCTCGGAACGGGCCTCCGCGATCGCCTGGTCGGCGGTCTGCTGCGCCAGCGACAGGACGCGGGCGGCGCTGTCGCCACCGGGGCCCTGCTGCGGAAGCTGCTGGTGCTGCTGGTGCTGCTGCTGGTGCATCTGCTGGCCCATGGGCTGCATCTGCTGCCCCATCGGCTGCATCTGCTGGCCCATCTGCTGTCCGAGCGGGTTCTGGCCGCCCATGGACTGCTGCTGGCCCATGCCCTGCTGCTGACCCATGCCCTGCTGCTGCATCCCCTGCGGTCCGCCCATGGGGTGCTGCTGCATGGGGCCGCCCATCGGACCCGGACCCTGCGGTCCGTGTCCGCCGGGGCCGGCCGGCAGCTGCGGCTGGCCGCCGGGAAGCTGGGGCGGGCCCATCTGCTGCTGCTGTTGCGGCGGGCCGGATATGGCCGCGGGCACGGGGGCACCGGGGCCGCGCTGGTCCTGGGGTTCGGGCTTGCGCATGCCCTGCTGCTGCTGGTTCTGCGCGGCGGCACGCGTGGCGGCGGCCAGCTTGGCGCGCAGGTCCTCGTTCTCGCGCAGCAGGCGCGTCAGTTCGGACTCGACCTCGTCGAGGAAGGCATCGACCTCGTCCTCGTCATAGCCTTCTCGGAGGCGGACGGTCGTGAACTGCTTGTTCCGCACGTCCTCGGGAGTCAGCGGCATGTCTTCTTCACCTCTACGTAGTCGTCGGCAGTCGGCAAGACCGTATCGGGACTGTCCCCGCGCCCGCGGGGAAGCACATCGTTCACACGCTTCTCGCAGCGGTGCTCACGAAACTGATGAGGATGTAAACGATGATCATCAGAACGAAGAAGGACAGGTCGAGTGCCACGCCCCCGAGACGCAACGGCGGAATGAACCGCCGAAGAAGCTTGAGCGGTGGATCGGTGACAGTGTAGGTGGCCTCCAGAACGACCACCATCGCCTTGCCGGGTGTCCATGAACGTGCGAACTGGAACACGTAATCCATGACAAGTCGGAAGATCAGCACGATGAGGAAGCACATCAGCGCGATGTAGACCACTTGCAGTGCGACACCCATCCCGCGCTTCCCTCTCCCCTGCTTCCGCTCTGTTCCCGGTCCCGTGTCTGACGGATCGGTCTAGCTTTGGTTGAAGAACCCGCCCTCCGCGATGCGGGCCTTGTCCTCCGCCGTGACATCGACGTTAGCAGGCGACAGCAGGAACACCTTCTGTGTCACGCGTTCAATGCTGCCGTGCAGACCGAAGACGAGACCGGCCGCGAAGTCCACGAGACGCTTGGCGTCCGTGTCGTCCATCTCCGTGAGATTCATGATCACCGGAGTGCCCTCACGGAAGTGTTCCCCGATGGTACGGGCCTCGTTGTACGTCCGGGGGTGCAGCGTGGTGATGCGGTACGGCTCCCGCTCGGAGACGACCTTGGGCATGATCACGGGGGCGTTCTTCTCCATGTTGGTGCGTTCAGGTGTGATGGATGCCACGGGGGCGATTCGCGCAGGACGTCCGTTATCTACCGGCAAGGGGATGGGATCCCGTTGCGGCGGCGGCTGTACGGCTCGTACCGGTTCGTCCGTTACGGGTGGTTGGTGCACGAGCGGCTGCCGGCGATCCCGGTCCCGGGCTCGCTCCGGTTCCGGCTCGGGCTCGAACTCGTCGTCGGGGTCATACCCGGGGTTGTCGTACCGGTCGTCCTCCACGAGGCCGAGGTAGACCGCCATCTTGCGCATCGCGCCGGCCATTCTCTGAGTCCTCCGCTCTGTGGTGGATCGCCCTGTCGCAGGTGTCGCTGTGTGTCACCAAAGTCACCAACTGCCCGCGATCCACGTGGTCTGTCCCCACTTCTGCGGGAATGACCATATTTTCTGCTGTGGTCCGACTTTCTTCGCGACGTTACCCGAGCCCGGGTCTCGCGCCGAGTACCGCAGTGCCGACGCGTACATGTGTCGCACCGGCCGCGATGGCCTGTTCCAGGTCAGCGCTCATCCCGGCCGACACCATCGTGGCAGCCGGATGGTCCGCGCGCAGGCTGGATGACAATTCCATCAGACGCTCGAATGCGGCCTGTTCGCGCCCCGCGTACGGGCCGGACAGCGGGGCCACGGTCATCAGACCGTCGAGCCTCAGTCCGGGCGCACCGGCCACGAGGTCCGCCAACTCGGCGAGCTGCTCCGGCGCCGCGCCGCCTCGGGAGCCGCGCTCCCCCGATTCGGCGTCGAGGGCGATCTGCACGAGGCAGCCGAGTTCCCGCCCCGCGTTCGAGGCCGCCGCCGAGAGGGCGGTCACGAGCCTGGGACGGTCGACCGACTGCACCACATGCGCGTATCTGGCCACGGAACGGACTTTGTTCGTCTGCAACTGGCCGACGAAGTGCCAGCTGAGCGGCAGATCCGCGCAGGCCGCGGCCTTGGGGGCGGCGTCCTGGTCGCGGTTTTCCGCAACATGACGGACCCCCAGGTCCGCCAGCAGTCGTACGTCACTCGCCGGGTAGGTCTTGGTGACCACGATGAGCGTCACCTCTTCCCGCTCGCGTCCCGCCGCCGCGCAGGCGGACAAGATACGTTCCTCCACCCGCCCGAGGTTCTCGGCGAGCTGCGACTTGCGCTCTGTCATCAATCGTTTCCTGCCGGGGATCCGGGGGTTGCCCCCCGGGAAGACACCGTGTCCAGCCAGACGTATCCGGCAAGCCGCCCGGTCACCCGGTCGCGGCGGTACGAGAAGTGGTCCCGCGACTCCAGTGTGCAGACCGGGGAGCGGTGCCGATGGGCCACCCCCGCCTGCGCGAGCTGGGCGTGCACCGCGGCGACGACGTCGACGGACGGAGTCCCCCAGCTCGTCTCGGCCCACGCGGCGGGCACCACCTCGGCGACCGCGTCCCGCATCGCGGCGGGCACTTCGTAGCAGCGCCCGCACACCGCGGGGCCGGTGCGGGCGATGATCCGCCCGGGCTCCGCCCCGAGGGCGACCATCGCCGCGACCGCCGCGGGCACCACCCCCGCGACCAGTCCCGGCCGTCCGGCGTGCGCGGCGCCCGCGACTCCCGCCACGGGGTCGGCCAGCAGGACGGGTGTGCAGTCGGCGGTGAGCACCGCCAGGCCGAGTCCCCGGCGCGCGGTCACCACCGCGTCGACGGAGGGGACCTGCGCATCGGACCCCCAAGGGCCGTCGACCACCGCCACGTCCCGGCCGTGCACCTGGTTCATCCAGACCACCCGGCCCGGGTCGAGTCCCAGGGACTTCGCCGCGATCGCCCGGTTCGCGAGAACGGCGGCCGGGTCGTCTCCGACCGCGCCGCCGAGATTGAGCTCCTCGTACGGAACGGCGCTCACCCCGCCCCACCGGTCGGTGAAGGCGAAGTGGGCGCCGCTCTCGCTGTGCTGCCCCAGGGTCACTTCAAGAAGTCCGGGACATCCAGCTCTTCGGCCGGGCTGTCCTGGTACGGCCGGGCCGTCGGGACCTGCGGCGGAGTGCTCTGGGCCTCGATCGGAGCCGCCTCGACCGGAGCCGGGGGGTCCTCACGCGGGGTGACCGAGCCGAGTCCGCCGAAGGCCGGGCGGACCGGCTCGGGCGCGCGGACCGGAGCCGGCGCGGGCTCCTCGCGCTTGGTGGAGGCGGCGCCGATGACGTTGTCCCGGCGGGCCGGGGGCTGTCCGCCGTCGAACCCGGCCGCGATGACGGTGACCCGCACCTCGTCGCCGAGCGCGTCGTCGATGACGGCGCCGAAGATGATGTTCGCCTCGGGGTGCGCGGCCTCGCTCACCAGCTGGGCGGCCTCGTTGATCTCGAAGAGACCGAGGTCCGAGCCGCCGGAGATGGACAGCAGCACGCCACGAGCGCCGTCGATGGACGCCTCCAGCAGCGGCGAGGAGATGGCCATTTCCGCGGCGGCCACCGCGCGGTCGTCGCCGCGGGCCGAACCGATGCCCATGAGGGCCGAGCCGGCCTCGGACATCACGGACTTGACGTCGGCGAAGTCGAGGTTGATCAGGCCGGGGGTGGTGATGAGATCGGTGATGCCCTGGACGCCGGAGAGCAGGACCTGGTCGGCCGACTTGAAGGCGTCGAGCACGCTGACCTGGCGGTCCGAGATGGACAGCAGCCGGTCGTTGGGGATGACGATGAGGGTGTCGACCTCTTCGCGGAGCTCGGCGATGCCGTCCTCCGCCTGGTTCGCGCGGCGCCGGCCCTCGAAGGTGAACGGCCGGGTGACCACACCGATCGTCAGGGCGCCCAGGGAACGCGCGATGTTGGCGACGACGGGTGCGCCGCCGGTGCCGGTGCCGCCGCCCTCACCGGCGGTGACGAAGACCATGTCGGCCCCCTTGAGGACCTCCTCGATCTCCTCGCGGTGGTCCTCTGCCGCCTTGCGGCCGACGGCCGGGTTGGCGCCGGCGCCGAGGCCCCGGGTCAGTTCGCGGCCGACGTCGAGCTTGACGTCGGCGTCGCTCATCAACAGCGCCTGGGCGTCCGTGTTGATGGCGATGAACTCGACGCCCTTGAGACCGACCTCGATCATTCGGTTGATGGCATTGACACCACCGCCGCCGACACCGATGACCTTGATGACTGCGAGGTAGTTCTGCGGTGCTGCCACGTCGAAGGCCTCTCGCCTCGATTTACGTGTCGCCGCCTCGCGGGCCTGCGTTGCGACGACTGATGCCGAAATGGGGACGGTCCGAAGCGCCGACCCGAACCCTAACCCTAAAGTTTAGGGTTAGGGGTGTGTCTGTTCCATGGACTCTTCCGAACAGGACACTAAGTCGACAAGTAGCGCGTGTTCAACGAACACGCCGAACCTCCCGTTTTTCTTTTCACCCTATGTGATCACCCGGATCGCTGGCCAACCAGGGTGCGTCGGCGTTCGACCCGGAGTCAACTCTCCGACACGGCAGGGGCGGTGGGGACGCTCACGTCGAAGTGATCGCCCTTGGGCGCGGCTTTCAGCAGGGCGGTCAGTGCGCGCCCCTTGGCATCGCTCTGTTCGCCGCTTCCCCACCTCACCGTCCGCTCGCGGGTCAGCTCCAGCACGATGGAGTCGTACGACCCCACCGTGACCTGCACGGTCTCCTTGGAGATCGCCTCCGGAAGGCCCGCGGCGACGCGCACGGCCTCGTGCAGCAGCCGCTCTTCGTCGAAGCGGCGGGCGCTCGGGGACTGTCCCGCCTTCAATTCGAGGAGCGGAACACCCGTCGGCGCTTTCGCGACCGTGTCGAACCGCACACCGGAAGCGTCCACTTCCACGAAGTCGCCACCCTTTTCGATGAGCAGCACGGGTTCGCGTTCCGTCACTTTCAGCCCGATTCCATGAGGCCAGGCCCGCACCACGTCGACCGAATCGATACGGGGGAGCCGGCCGCGCACCCGGCTCTCGATCTCTTCCGTATCGATGGCCAGCAGGGGCGCGCCGACCGGGACGGCGGCGGCGGACAGGACCTGCTCCGCGGTGAGCACCTCGGTACCGGTGGCGGTGACCTTCTCGATCCGGAGCCAGGAGGAGCCGTAGAGCACCCAGGCGATGCCCGCGGCCGAAGTCACCGCGGCGAGGAGGAGGGCGAGCACGGGGCCCCGGCGCAGGCGCGTGCCGGGGCCCTGCGGGCCGGACCTCTGCGCGGACTTCGGCGAGCCCGAGGACGCCGAAGGCTTCGAGGAGTTCGAGGGGTCCGAGGACTCCGCGCGCTTCCAGAACCGGGCGAACCCGGACGGCTTCGGGGACTTGGGCGGCTTGGGAGAGCCGGAGCCCTTGCGGGCAGACCGGTCAGAGCCTGGGGTGCCGCGCTGTGCGGTCTTCGCTCCGGCCACTCCTGTGCCTCCTGCGTCTGTGCTTCGCCCCTCAGCGGGCTCTGTGGGCCGCGATCGCCTCGTACACCATGCCGACCAGCAGCTCGTCGGCGTCCCGGCGCCCGAACTCGCCTGCGGCGCGGGACATCTCGTACAGGCGGTGCGGATCGGACAGCACCGGAAGGACCTGGCCGAGCACCCACTCGGGCGTCAGCTCGGCGTCGTCCACGAGCAGGCCGCCGCCGGCCTTGACCACCGGCTGGGCGTTGAGCCGCTGTTCGCCGTTGCCGATCGGCAGCGGGACGTAGGCGGCGGGAAGCCCGACGGCGGACAGTTCGGCGACGGTCATCGCGCCCGCGCGACACAGCATCATGTCGGCGGCGGCGTACGCGAGATCCATCCGGTCCACGTACGGTACCGGCACATACGGCGGCATCCCGGGCATGTTGTCGACACGCGGCAGTTCGTTCTTCGGCCCGACGGCGTGCAGGATCTGGATCCCGGACCGCTGGAGGGTCGGCGCGACCTGCTGGATCACCTCGTTGAGGCGGCGGGCGCCCTGCGAGCCGCCGGAGACCAGCAGCGTCGGCAGGTTGGGGTCCAGGCCGAAGGCGGCGCGCGCCTCGGGGCGGACCGCCGCCCGGTCGAGGGTGGAGATGGAGCGCCGCAGCGGGATGCCCACGTAGCGGGCGCCGCGCAGCTTGCTGTCGGGGGTCGAGACCGCGACGGCGTGCGCGTACCGGGAGCCGATCTTATTGGCCAGCCCGGGCCGGGCATTGGCCTCGTGGACGATGATCGGCACCCCGAGCCGCTTGGCCGCGAGATAGCCGGGCAGCGCCACGTAGCCGCCGAAGCCGACGACGCAGTCGGCCTTGGTGCGCTCCAGGATCTGCTCGGCGGCCTTGATGGTGCCGCGCAGCCGCCCCGGAACGGTGATCAGCTCCGGGGTCGGCTTGCGGGGCAGCGGTACGGCGGGGATCAGCCCCAGTTCGTAACCGCGCTCCGGCACCAGGCGGGTTTCGAGTCCGCGCTCCGTGCCGAGGGCGGTGATGCCCACTGAAGGGTCCTGCCTGCGCAGGGCGTCCGCGAGGGCGAGCGCCGGCTCAATGTGGCCGGCGGTCCCCCCACCGGCGAGTACGACATGCACCGAAATTCACCGCTCTCCGGACGGACGCCTCTTGACGCGCCGTCTCATCGATTTCCATCTCACCCCGGTCCGCTTCCAGCCGGTCTTCGGCTGTCGCATCGCGAGGGCCGCACGCGCCGCCGGCTCTTCCCGCGCGAAGGCGATGAGCAGTCCGACCGCGAACATGGTCGGCAGCAGGGCTGACCCTCCGTAGGAGAACAGCGGGAGCGGGACTCCGGCGATCGGCAGCAGGCCGAGCACCGCACCGATGTTGATCACGGCCTGCGCCGTGATCCAGGTTGTCACGCCTCCCGCGGCAAACCGTACGAAGGAGTCCTCCGTGCGTCCGGCCACGCGGATACCCGCATAGCCTAGAGCCGCGAACAGGGCGAGCACCGACAGCGTGCCCGCCAGCCCCAGTTCCTCCCCGGTGATGGCGAAGATGAAGTCGGTGTGGGCTTCGGGTAGTTGCCCCCATTTTTCCACACTCGCACCCAGACCGGAACCGAACCATCCGCCGGAGGCCAGGGCATAGATCCCGTGGACGGCCTGCCAGCAAAGGTCGTTCTTGCCCGGTTCTGTCGCGCCGAGGCAGGCCAGCCGGTCCATGCGGTGCGGACTGGTTTTGATCAGCAGTGCGACGATCACACCCGCGAAGGCGAGTACGCCCACGAACAGCCGCGTCGGAGCCCCCGCGAGCCACAGCAGGCCGAACAGGATGGCGCCGAGGATCATCGCGGTGCCCATGTCCCCGCCCAGCATGATGAGCCCGAGGAGCAGGAAGGCCACCGGGACCAGCGGCACCAGCAGGTGCTTCCACTGGCTCAGTAGCCCCTTGTCGCCCTTGCGCGCCAGCAGGTCGGCGCCCCACAGGATCAGGGCCAGCTTGCCGAACTCACTGGGCTGCAGCATGAAGGGACCGCCGAGGGAGATCCAGTTCTGGTTGCCGTTGATCGACACTCCTATCCCGGGGACCTGGACCAGGACCATCAGGAAGAGCGTGCCGGCGAGCACCGGATAGGAGAGCGCCCGGTGCAGTTTGACCGGCATCCGGGAGGCGATCAGCAGCAGCCCGGCGCCCAGCAGGGCGGCCACGAACTGCTTCTTGAAGAAGTACGCGTCACCGAGGCCGAGCTGGAGAGCCTTGATCATGGAGGCCGAGTAGACCATCACGAGGCCGAGCACGGTGATGAGCAGCGAGCTGCCGAAAATCAGGTAATACGCGGTGAGCGGTCGGTCCCAGGCCTTGCGCAACTGCCCCTGCGTACGCCGCAACCGCGTCAGCGGCCCGCGCGCCGCGGGCCGCCTCGTCCTCACCACCGGGCGCGCCCGGACCCGTTCCTTCACCGTGGACGGCCGTCGCCCCGGCAGCACTTGCTTGGCCGGCATCTGTGATCTTCCCCTCCACTCGTACGAGGCGAGCAGCCGGCCGGAGGGACCTCTCCTGGAGCCCTTGGCCTAGGCGCTCTCGGCGGCCAGTTCGCGCACCGCGTCGGCGAATGCGTCCCCACGCTTGTTGTAGTTCGCGAACATGTCCATCGAGGCGCAGGCGGGCGCCAGCAGGACCGTGTCGCCGGGCTCGGCGAGCGTGGCCGCTTCCCGGACCGCTGCGAGCATCGCCCCAGTGTCGGTCCGGTCGAGGTCGACCACCGGTACCTCGGGGGCGTGTCGCGCCAGCGCCTCGGCGATCAGGGCGCGGTCGGCGCCCATGAGCACCACACCGCGCAGCCGCTTGGCCGACTTCTGTACGAGCTCGTCGAAGGTCGCGCCCTTGGCGAGGCCGCCGGCGATCCAGACGACCGGCTCGAAGGCGGCGAGCGAGGCCTCGGCCGCGTGCGTGTTGGTGGCTTTGGAGTCGTCGATGTAGGTGACGGAGGCGATCTCGTCCACGTACGAGACGCGGTGCGCGTCGGGGCGGAAGTCGCGCAGCCCGTCGCGGACCGCGCGCGGCTCCACGCCGAAGGCGCGGGCGAGGGCCGCCGCGGCGAGCGCGTTGGCGATGTTGTGCGGGGCGGGCGGGTTGACGTCCTCGACGTGCGCCAGCTCCTGGGCGTTCTTCTGCCGGTTCGCCACGAAGGCGCGGTCGACCAGGATGCCGTCCACGACGCCGAGCATGGAGGGACCGGGGGCGCCGAGGGTGAAGCCGATCGCCCGGCATCCCTCTTCGACGTCGGCCCGCTCGACGAGTTCCTCGGTCCGCGGGTCGGCCGCGTTGTAGACGCAGGCCACCGTGTTGCCCTCGTAGATGCGGCCCTTGTCCGCGGCGTACGCCTCCATCGTGCCGTGCCAGTCCAGGTGGTCCGGGGCCAGGTTGAGCACGGCCGCCGAGTGGGCGCGCAGCGAGGGCGCCCAGTGCAGCTGGTAGCTGGAGAGCTCGACGGCGAGGACGTCGTACGCGCCCTCGTCCAGCACCACGTCGATGATCGGGGTGCCGATGTTGCCGACGGCCGCGGTGCGCAGACCTGCGGCCTTGAGGATGGACGCCAGCATCTGGGTGGTGGTGGTCTTGCCGTTGGTCCCCGTGATCGCGAGCCAGGGGGCGGCCTTCGGGCCGCGCAGCTGCCAGGCGATCTCCACGTCCCCGACCACCTCGACGCCGGCCCGCGCGGCGGCCGCGAACAGCGGGCTGTCGGGCTTCCAGCCGGGCGAGGTGACGACCAGTTCCGTGCCCTCGGGAAGGGTTTCGGCCGCGGAGGTGCCGTCCGGCAGCGTACCGAGGCGTACGCAGACGCCCAGTGCCTCCAGTTCGGCGGCGCGGGCCCGGTTGGCCTCGCTGTCGACGCCGTCGACCACGGTCACCGATGCGCCGAAGCCGG
Source organism: Streptomyces sp. NPDC003034 (assembly GCF_053591375.1). Taxonomy (NCBI): domain Bacteria; kingdom Bacillati; phylum Actinomycetota; class Actinomycetes; order Kitasatosporales; family Streptomycetaceae; genus Streptomyces; species Streptomyces sp. NPDC003034. The sequence continues at coordinate 20,341 of NZ_JBSFTS010000005.1, read as the reverse complement.
CCAGGGCGCGGGCGGCGCTGATGCCGCTCACGCCGAGACCGGCGACGGTGATGTTCTTGCCGTGCCAGGAGGTCACTTGTCGGCTGCCCATCCCGCGTAGAAGATTCCGAGACCCACGATCACGCACATGCCCTGGATGATCCAGAAGCGGACCACGACGAGGACTTCGGACCAGCCCTTGAGTTCGAAGTGGTGCTGGAGCGGCGCCATGCGGAAGACCCGCTTCCCGGTCAGCTTGAAGGAGCCGACCTGGATGACGACCGACATGGTGATGAGGACGAAGAGCCCGCCCAGCAGCGCGACCAGCAGCTCGGTGCGCGAGCAGATGGCCAGGCCGGCGAGCGCGCCGCCCAGCGCCAGCGAACCCGTGTCACCCATGAAGATCTTGGCGGGTGAGGTGTTCCACCACAGGAAGCCGAAGCAGGCGCCCATCAGGGCGGAGGCGACGACCGCGAGGTCCAGCGGGTCGCGGACCTCGAAGCAGGCGCCCGGATTGGTCAGGGTCTGCGCGTTGGCACAGGCCTCCTGGTACTGCCACACGCCGATGAAGGTGTAGGCGCCGAAGACCATCACGGCGGCGCCGGTGGCCAGGCCGTCCAGACCGTCGGTCAGGTTCACGCCGTTGGACATCGCCAGGATCATGAACAGCGCCCAGACGACGAACAGCACCGGGCCGATCGACCAGCCGAAGTCGGTCACGAACGACAGCTTGGTGGAGGCCGGGGTGTTGCCGCGGCCGTCCGAGAACTGGAGCGCGAGCACCGCGAAGGCGATGCCGACGATCAGCTGGCCGGCCATCTTCGCCTTGGCCCGCAGGCCCAGCGAACGCTGCTTGACGATCTTGATGTAGTCGTCCAGGAAGCCGACCAGGCCCATGCCCGCCATCAGGAAGAGGACGAGTACGCCCGAGAAGGACGGGTCGCTGGAGGTGAGCACCTTCGTCAGGGCGTACGCGATGAGCGTGGCCAGGATGAAGGAGATGCCGCCCATGGTGGGCGTGCCCTTCTTCCCGGCGTGGCCGCGGGGGCCGTCGTCGCGGATGAACTGGCCGTAGCCCTTGCGGGCCAGACCCTTGATCAGCAGCGGGGTGCCTACGAGGGTGAGGAAGAGTCCGATGACTCCGGCGAACAGGATCTGCCTCATCGGTCGGAGACCTCGCCCTCGCGCTCCAGCAACGCCAGCGCGACCCGCTCCAGGCCGACCGACCTGGAAGCCTTCACCAGCACGACGTCACCCGGGCGCAGTTCACTGCGCAGCAGGTCGATCGCCGCCTGCGCGTCGGACACGAGCACCGACTCCTCACCCCACGAACCCTCGTTATATGCGCCCAGTTGCAGCCAGGACGCTTCCCTGCCCCCGACTGCGACGAGCTTGCTCACGTTGAGCCGGACGGCAAGCCGTCCCACCGCGTCGTGCTCGGCCAGCGACGCGTCACCGAGCTCGGCCATGGGACCGAGCACTGCCCACGTGCGTCCCCCGTCGGCCCTGGCGGCGCCGCCCATCGCGGCAAGCGCGCGCAGAGCGGCCCGCATGGACTCGGGATTCGCGTTGTAGGCGTCGTTGACGATCGTCACACCGTCCGCTCGCTCGGTGACCTCCATCCGCCACCGGGACAGCGAGCCCGCCTCGGAGAGCGCGGTGGCGATCTCCTTGACGGGCATGCCCAGTACGTGGGCGACGGCGGCCGCGGCGAGCGCGTTCGACACGTGGTGCTCACCGTACAGGCGCAAGGTCACTTCGCCGCACCCGGTGGGTGTGTGGAGTGTGAAGGAGGGTTGTCCCGCCGGTGTCATCCGGACCTCGGTGGCCCGTACGTCGGCCTCCTCGGCCTCTCCGAAGAGGACCGTACGGGCCTTCGTGCGGCTGGACATGGCGCGTACGAGCGGATCGTCGGCGTTGAGGACGGCGACTCCGCCGTCGGCCTCCGCCGGCAGGGCCTCGACCAGTTCGCCCTTGGCCTGGGCGATCTGCTCGCGGCCGCCGAACTCACCGATGTGGGCGCTGCCGACGTTGAGTACGAGTCCGATGCGCGGCGGGGTCAGACCGGTGAGGTAGGCGATGTGGCCGATGCCGCGGGCGCCCATCTCCAGCACCAGGTGACGGGTCTCCTCGGTGGCCTTCAGGGCGGTGAGGGGCAGCCCGATCTCGTTGTTGAGGGAGCCCGGGGTCCACACGGTGGGCGCGTGGGTCTGGAGCACCTGCGCGATGAGGTCCTTGGTGGAGGTCTTGCCGGCGGAACCGGTCAGGGCCACCACGTCGGTGCCCAGGCGCAGGGTGACCGCCCGGGCGAGGGCGCCGAGCGCCTTCTCCACGTCGGGGACGACGATGGCGGGCACGCCGACGGGCCGGGCGGCGAGGACGGCCGCCGCGCCCGCGGCGACCGCGCGCTCGGCGTAGTCGTGGCCGTCGACGTGCTCGCCGTCGAAGGCGGCGAAGAGGCTGCCGGCCTCGACCTGGCGGGAGTCGATGACGACGGGGCCGCTGATCCGCACCGACGGATCCGGTATGTCGTGGGGCCGCCCGCCGGTGATGTCGGCGATCTCGGCGAGGGAGAGGGGGATCACTGGTTCACCTCGGCCTGTCGGACGTTCGCGTCGTGGGTGTGCGCGGGGTGCGGGTGCGCCTGCGCGGCTTGGTCCTGCGCGGCCTGCCGGCGTTCGATCGCGGCGCGGAGCACCACGCGGTCGTCGAAAGGACGTACGACTCCCCCGGTGTCCTGGCCCTGCTCGTGGCCCTTGCCCGCCACCAGCACGGTGTCCCCCGGCTCGGCGCGCGCCACGGCGGCGGCGATGGCCGAGGCCCGGTCGGCGTCCACCAGGACGGCGGCCCGCTCGGCCGGCGGGACGGACACGGCGCCTTCCAGCATCGCGGCGAGGATCGCGAGGGGGTCCTCGGAGCGCGGGTTGTCGGAGGTCAGGACGGCGACGTCGGCGAACCGGGCGGCCGCGGCGCCCATCGGGGCGCGCTTGGTCGTGTCGCGGTCGCCGCCGCAGCCGAGGACGATGTGGAGCTTGCCGGTGGTGACCTCGCGCAGTGCGCGCAGGACCGATTCGACGGCGTCCGTCTTGTGCGCGTAGTCGACCACGGCGAGGTACGGCTGTCCCGCGTCCACCCGCTCCAGCCGGCCGGGGACCCCGGGGACCCGGGCGACGCCGTCGGCGGCGCTCTGCGGGTCGAGGCCGGCGGCGGCCAGGGTGACGACCGCCGCGACGGTGTTGGCGACGTTGAACGGGCCGGCCAGCGGCGCGGTGCACCGTACCCGCGCTCCGTCCGGCCCCACCAGGGTCAGGGTGGAGCTCGCGGGGCCGAAGACCACGTCCTGCGCGTACCAGTCGGCGTCCCGGTCGCCCTCGGCGGAGAAGGTGACGACCGGGACGGTCGCCTCCTTGGCCAGGCGGCGGCCGTACTCGTCGTCCACGTTGACCACGCCGAGGCGGGACCGGCGCGCGGTGAAGAGCTGCGCCTTCGCCTGGAAGTAGTCCTCCATGTCGGAGTGGAACTCCATGTGCTCCGGGCTCAGGTTGTTGAAGACGGCGACGTCGAAGACGCATCCGTCGACCCGGCCCAGCACCAGGGCGTGGCTGGAGACCTCCATGGCGACGGCCTCGACGCCGCGTTCGCGCATGACGGCGAAGAGGGCCTGGAGGTCGGTGGCCTCGGGGGTGGTCCGCTCGGACTTGATGCGCTCGTCGCCGATGCGCATCTCGACCGTGCCGATGAGGCCGGTCGCCCGTCCCGCCGCGCGCAGGCCGCCCTCGACGAGGTACGCCGTGGTGGTCTTGCCGGAGGTGCCGGTGATGCCGATCTGGAGCAGGTCATCGCCCGGCCGCCCGTAGATCGCGGCGGCGAGCTCGCCCATCCGGCCACGGGGGTCGGCGACGGTGAGCACCGGCAGCCCGGTCGCGGCGGCGCGTTCGGCGCCCGCCGGATCGGTCAGCACGGCGGCCGCGCCGAGTCCGGCCGCCTGGGCGGCGAAGTCTGCTCCGTGCAGCCTCGCGCCGGGCAGGGCCGCGTACAGGTCACCTGGGCGCACCGCACGGGAGTCGTGCGTGATGCCGGTGATCCGTGTGGCGCCTGGCTCGGGGAGACCCAGCAGGCCGGCCAGCTCGCCCAGGGGGGTCGGGCGGACGGACAGCGGCCGGGGCGCCCCCGGCGGCGCTGCCGGGGCGTCTTTCTGGGTGGTTCTGGGCTGATCAGCGTGGGACACGGCGGTGAGCGTACCGGGCGCGGCGGGCCCGTCGCGAAGCGAGGTGCCGGGCTCGGCTCCGGCGGCCGGCTGGTTCCCGGGTTCCGGGGTGATCGTTGTCACTGATGGTGCCTCACGCGTTCGTGGCGGGCCGGCCGGGCGGTGGGTCACCGACCGGGCTGCGGGCTGGGCTGCGGGTCGGGCTGACGGCCGGGCTGCTGGCCCGGATCGAAGGTGACCGGGAGCCCGGCGGGATCGGTTCCGGTGGGGGCGACCTGGAGGGTCTTGAGGGCGAACTCCATGACCTTCTTGTAGATGGGACCGCAGATCTGGCCGCCGAAGTAGCTGCCCTTCGTGGGGTTCTGGATGGCGCAGTAGACGGTGATGCGCGGTTTGTCGGCGGGCGCGAAACCGGCGAAGGAAGCCGTGTAGCCCTTGTAGCGGCCGGTGGCCGGATCCACCCGGTTGGAGGTACCGGTCTTGCCGCCGACCCGGTAGCCCGGGATCCGGGCCTTGGTGCCGGTGCCCTCCTCGTCGTCGACCACCGATTCCAGCATCTGCGCGAGGGTCTTGGCGGTCTCCGGGCTGACCACGCGGGTCTGCGCCGGAGCGGGGGCCGGGGTGAAACGGCCGTCGGGGCCCTTGGAGCCGCGCACCAGCGTCGGTTCGATGCGGACGCCTTCGTTGGCGATGGTCGAGTACACGGAGGCCGCCTGCATGGCGTTGACGGACAGGCCCTGGCCGAACGGAATCGTGTACTGCTGGGAGGTCGACCACTCCTCCGGTGGGGCGAGGATGCCGCGGGATTCGCCGGGGTAGTCCAGGCCGGTGGGCTGCCCGATGCCGAATTTGGTCAGGTAGGAATGCAGGACCTTGTTGGCCTCGGGCTGGGTGGCACCGAGCTGGCCGGTGGCCAGGATGGTGCCGATGTTGGAGGACTTGGCGAGGACGCCGTTGAGGGTCAGGTACCAGGTCGGGTGGTCGACGTCGTCCTTGAACAGCCGGTCCCCGCGGTGCAGGCGGTTGGGGACGGTGACGTGGGTGTCCGGGGTGGCCTTCTTCTCCTCCAGTACGGCGGCCATCGACATCACCTTGGCGGTGGAGCCGGGTTCGTACACGTCCTGGAGAGCGGCGTTGCCCATGGCGGTGGAACGGGCCCGGGTCAGGTCGTTCGGGTCAAAGCCGGGGGCGTTGGCCATGGCCAGCACCTCGCCGGTGCGGGTGTCCTGGACGATGACGTAGCCGCGGTCGGCCTCGGACTTCTGGACCTGCTCGGCGATGGCGCTCTGCGCGGCCCACTGGATGTCGCGGTCGATGGTGAGTTCGATGTTCTCGCCGGGCACGGCGGGCTTCCCGCTGGAGCCCGCGGTGGGGACGTGGCGGCCGCCGGACTGGGCGTAGGTCACCTGGCCGTCCTTGCCGGACAGCTTCTTGTCGAGGGAGGACTCCAGGCCGCCGCCGCCCTTGCCGTCGGCGTTGACGTACCCCAGTATCCCGGCGGCGAGGTCGCCGCCCGGGTACACGCGCTTGCTGCTGTTCTCGTTGAAGACGCCGGCCAGGACGTTGGCGCCGGGGCCGTTGTTCTTCTTGTCGGCCGCCGCCTTCTCCTTGAAGACCCGCTTGAGGTCCTTGATCTGGTTCCACACCTGGGGGGTCTGGCGGTGGGCCAGGACGACGTACCGGGTGTTCTTCGTCTTCAGCAGCTCGGTGAGCTCCTTGGCGTCCTTGCCCAGGATGGGGGCGAGGAGCGCTGCGGCCTGCTCGGGGGCGTCCGGGGCCTTGCTGTCCTGCGGGGTGAACATCTTCGGGTCGGCGGTGATGTCGTAAGCGTCGACGCTGGTCGCCAGGGCCACGCCCTTGCGGTCGGTGATCTCGCCGCGCTCGGCGGCCAGGGTGACGCTCGTGTAGCGGTTCTTGGAGGCCTCGGCGGAGAAGGCCGAGGCGTCCACGGCCTGCACCTGGAGCAGCCGGACGACGAAGGCGGCCATGACCAGGGTCAGGCCGACGCTGACGAGGCGCAGCCGGGGACGGGGGCTGCCGAGCCGGATCGTGTGGGGCTTGCGGGGTGCCGCGGGCCGCCGGGTCGCCGGGCGCGAGCCGGGGCGGCCGGTGGCGCGGGCCCGGTCGCCGGGCCGCGGCCCGGCGGGCCCGGGCAGCCGCCGCCGCGGCTCGCCGGCGCTCACGCGGCCACCGCCCGCGCGGGGCGGGGGCCGGCGGGCGGCGGAACGGCGGAAGCGCCTGCCATCGAAGTCACGACGTCACCTGCCTGGGTTGGGGGTGGGCTGCTGTGAGGGCGGCGGGGCCTGCGGCGGGCTCTCAGCCGAGGCCGGGGCAGAGGCCGGGCCGGAAGCGGGGGCCGGAGCGGAAGCCGGGGCGGAGGCGGAGGCCGCGGTGGAGGGCCCCGTCGCACCCGGCGCGGGGACGGCGGCGGCCTCGGACGGCGGCGCGGACGGGGACGGCGGCGGAGGCGGAGGCGGAGGCGGAGGGGGTTCGGCCTCCGCCGCCATGCCGGTGACCTTGCCGTCCGCGCCGATGAAGACCGGGCTGCCGCCGGGCACCAGCCCCAGTTCCCGCGCCCGCCGCTGGAGCGCGTCCGGGGCCGAATGGGCGTCCACGTCCCGCTGGAGCGCCTGCTCCTCGTCCGTCAGGGTCGTGGTCTGCCTCTTGAGCTTGCTCAGCTGGAAGGAGCCCTCGTTCAGGGCGGAGTTCAGCAGCAGCAGGCTGATCAGGCCGCCGCCGAGCAGCGCCACGACCAGCAGGACGAACGGCATCTTGGCCGCCTGCCCGGCGGGGCCGCCCGCCCGGCCACCGGCGCCGCCACCGGTTCGCGTACCCGCCGCGGGCCGGCCGCCGAGCGCCCGACCGAGCCGGGCCGCCTGCCCGCGCGTCGCCGTGGCCACCTTGCCGGCCCGGCCGCCGCCCGCCGTCACAGGTTCGCCTCCCGGATGCGCTCGACCCCGCGGAACCTCGCCGGAGCGGCCCGCCGGTTCTCGGCGATCTCCTCCTCGGTGGGCAGCTCGGCCCCGCGCGTCAGCAGTTTCAGCTTCGGCTGGTACTTCTCCGGGACCACCGGCAGCCCGGGCGGGGCCGTGGTGGCCGCGCCGGCCGCGAACACCTGCTTGACCAGGCGGTCTTCCAGCGAGTGGTAGGAGAGCACCGCGATCCGGCCGCCGACGGCGATCCGGTCCACCGCCGCCGGAATGGCCCGCTCAAGCCCGGAGAGCTCGCCGTTCACCTCGATCCGCAGCGCCTGGAAGGTCCGCTTGGCCGGATTGCCGCCGGTCCGTTTGGCGGCCTGGGGCAGGGAGTCGCGGATGAGTTCGACCAGCCGGGCGCTGTTGGTGAAGGGGTCCTTCTCGCGCTCCTTGACGATCGCGGAGACGATGCGCTTGGCCTGCTTCTCCTCGCCGTACTGGCGCAGGATCCGTACGAGCTCGCCGGGCGCGTAGGTGTTGAGCACCTCGGCGGCGCTGATGCCCGTCGTCTGGTCCATCCGCATGTCCAGGGGTGCGTCCTGGGCGTACGCGAAGCCGCGGTCGGCCTCGTCCAGCTGCATGGAGGAGACGCCCAGGTCGAAGAGGATGCCCTGGACGGCGGGGATGCCCAGCCGGTCGAGCACCTCGGCGAGGTCCGCGTAGATCGCGTGGACGAGGGTGGCCCGGTCGCCGAAGCGCGCGAGCCGCTCGCCGGAGAGCCGCAGGGCCTCCTTGTCGCGGTCGAGGCCGATGAGGTGGACCTCGGGGAACCGGGTCAGCAGGGCCTCGCTGTGGCCGCCGAGGCCGAGGGTGCAGTCGACGACGACGGCCCCGGGCCTCTCCAGCGCCGGGGCCAACAGGTCCAGGCACCGCTGGAGCATCACCGGGACGTGTCGGGACTCGCTAGTCAAAGCGCCCTCTCAGATAACGGCGCGACAGGCGTACGCACCGCCGGGTCCCCGCCCGCCCTGAAAGGGACCGGTCCGCCGGCGCCGGGGAAGGTGGCGCCGGCCGGCCGGGAGCGGGAGGGGGCCGGGCCGTACGTACGCGCCGCGCACGCGGGGTGTTCATCGGGGGCCGGACGGCCGTCAGGGCCGGGCTCCGGCCGGTTGGCGCCACTTTAGTGCAACGGTCGCCGCGGTCAACGAACCGCCCCGCGCGCCGTGCACCGGGCCGCGACCGAACCCGCGAATGCCGCGAATCACCCGGACGGCCGCCTCCGTCCCACGCCTGTGGGTTAGCTCACAACCTGACACGTTGACCTTCTTTGTCCACTCTCACCGGCTGCCTTTACCAGCTGTGACCATTAACGTCGTACCCATGACGACTTCCGCATCCCTGCCCGCCGAATCCGCACCTCAGGCGCCCGGCGGCGGTTCCGTCATCGACCGCCTGGTCGAGGCGAACCGCGCGTACGCGGCCCAGTTCACCGACCCCGGCATGGACGCCCGACCCGTGCTGCAGGTGGCCGTCGTGGCCTGTATGGACGCCCGTCTGGACCTGCACGCCGCGCTGGGGCTGAAGCTCGGCGACTGCCACACCATCCGCAACGCCGGCGGCGTGGTCACCGACGACACCATCCGCTCGCTCACCATCAGCCAGCGGGCCCTCGGCACCCGCTCGGTGATCCTGATCCACCACACCGGCTGCGGTCTCGAAAAGCTGACCGAGGACTTCCGGCACGAGCTGGAGGACGAGGTCGGCCAGCGTCCCGCCTGGGCCGTGGAGGCCTTCCGGGACGTGGACCAGGACGTCCGCCAGTCCATGCAGCGGGTCCGGACGAACCCCTTCCTCCTCCACACGGACGATGTGCGAGGCTTCGTCTTCGACGTGCACACCGGGCTGCTGCGGGAGATCGATCCCACCTCGTGAGTGACACAACGCCGTGACGCCGTCAAGAATGCGGGAAGACGCCACCCGGGAACCCCCCGGGCCGGTGTCCGTGTTTCGGGGTGGGCCGGTCATGCGCCAAGGGCGTCGGCCCGGAGAAAGGGCCGAGGAGAACCAAGGTGACGACGTATGACGACCGAGCGAGCCTCGCGGATCTGACGAGCACGGCGGAGCGGGTGCGCCACTCGGTCGAGAGCGTTATCGAGGGCAAGCCCGAGGTCGTGCGCCTCGCGCTGACCGTGCTCCTCGCCGAGGGGCACCTGCTGATCGAGGACGTACCGGGCGTCGGCAAGACGATGCTCGCCAAGACCCTCGCGAAGTCCATCGACTGCTCCGTGCAGCGCATCCAGTTCACGCCGGACCTGCTGCCCTCCGACATCACCGGCGTGAGCATCTACGACCAGCAGCGCCGCGAGTTCGAGTTCAAGCCGGGCGCGATCTTCGCCCAGATCGTCATCGGCGACGAGATCAACCGGGCCTCGCCGAAGACGCAGTCCGCGCTCCTGGAGTCGATGGAGGAGCGCCAGGTCACCATCGACGGCACGACCTACGCGCTGCCGAGCCCCTTCATGGTGGTCGCCACCCAGAACCCGGTCGAGATGGAGGGCACCTACCCCCTCCCCGAGGCCCAGCGCGACCGCTTCATGGCCCGGGTCTCCGTCGGCTACCCCAGCCCCGAGGCCGAGCTCCAGATGCTCGACGTGCACGGCGGGCTCTCCCCGCTCGACGACCTCCAGGCCGTCGCGCACGCCCACGACATCGTCAAGCTGATCGAGGCGGTCCGCGAGGTGTACGTCGCCGACCCCGTCCGCCGCTACGTCGTGGACCTGGTCTCCGCCACCCGCGCCCACCCCGATCTGCGCCTCGGCGCCTCTCCCCGCGCCACCCTGCACCTGCTGCGCGCCGTGAAGGCCTCGGCCGCGCTCTCCGGCCGGGACTACGTCCTGCCCGACGACGTCCAGGCCCTGGCCGGCCCGGTCCTCGCGCACCGGCTGCTGCCCACCGCGCAGGCCCAGCTGAACCGGCGCACGGCCGAGCAGGTCGTCGTGGAGATCCTCCAGCGCACACCGGTCCCGGCCGCTCACGTACGCGGCGAGATGCCGCCCGGCGCGGGCATCCGGGGCTTCTGATGAGCGCCGGTGCCCCGCGCGGCGCCGGTGGCCGGGCCGATGGCGAGCAGGGAGGCGGCGGGCTGCGCGCGTCCCTGTCGGGACTGACCACCCGCGGCCGCTCCTTCCTGGCCGCGGGCATCGCCGCCGCCGCGTGCGCGTACGTGCTCGGGCAGGGCGAGCTGCTACGGGTCGGACTGCTGCTCGCCGTCCTTCCGCTGATCTGCGTCTGCGCCCTGCACCGCACCCGCCACCGCGTCACCGGCAGCCGCCGACTGACCCCCGGGCGGGTGCCCGCGGGCGACGAGGCCCGCGTGCAGCTGCGCCTGGAGAACGTCTCCCGGCTGCCCACCGGTCTGCTCATGCTCCAGGACCGGGTGCCCTACGTCCTGGGGCCGCGGCCCCGCTTCGTCCTGGACCGGGTCGAGCCCGGCGGGCGCCGCGAGGTGTCCTACCGGGTCCGCTCGGACCTGCGCGGCCGCTATCCGCTGGGCCCGCTCCAGCTGCGGCTGAACGACCCCTTCGGCCTGGTCGAACTGACCCGCTCCTTCAGCGCGTACGACACCCTGACGGTCATCCCGCGCACCGAGCCGCTGCCGCCGGTCCGCCTCACCGGCGAGGCCTCCGGCTACGGCGACGGCAGCCGCCGCTCGCTGGCCCTGGCCGGCGATGACGATGTCATCCCGCGCGGCTACCGGCGGGGCGACGACCTGCGCCGGGTGCACTGGCGCTCCACCGCCCGCTACGGGGAGCTGATGGTGCGCCGCGAGGAGCAGCCGCAGCGCAGCCGTGCCACCGTGCTGCTGGACACCCGCCGCGTCGCCTTCGACGGCGCCGGCCCCGACTCGGCCTTCGAGTGGGCCGTGTCCGCGGCCGCCTCCACCCTGGTCCACCTCCTCGAACAGAGCTTCTCCGTACGGCTGCTGACCGACACCGGGAGCTCGGTTCCCGGCGCGGGCGGCGGCGGGTTCTCCTCGGGCGGGCAGGAATCCGCGGAGGCGGCCGGGCTGATGATGGACACCCTCGCGGTCGTCGGCCACTCCGACGGCGCGGGGCTCTCGCGGGCCTACGACGCGGTGCGCGGCGGCGGCAGCGGCTTCGGCGCGGCAGGCGGTGAGGGGATCCTCATCGCCTTCTTCGGCGACCTGGACGACGTACAGACGGAAATGGCGGCCAAGATGTGCCGTCGCGGCGGCGCGGTGGCCTTCGTACTGGACTCGGCGGCCTGGGCCGGGCGCCCCGCGCCGGGGCAGGCACCGCTCCCCTTGGAGGAGCGGCTGCGCCGACTGCGCGACGCGGGCTGGACGGCGCTGGCCGCGGCGCCCGGCACGGCCTTCGGTGAGCTGTGGCGGCAGGCCGGGAACGCTCCGCTCGGTACGGGTACTTCCGGAGGTTGGGGATGAGCGGGCGGGCGAGACTGACGCTCTTCGCGATGCTGGCGACGCTGCTCACCTCGTGGTCGCTGGCCGCGCTGGTGGAATCGGCGGGCTGGCTGGCGCAGGCGGCGCTGCTGCTGGGCGTGCAGAGCGCGGTGGGGGCGGGGGCCCGGCGGGTACCGCTGGGGCGGTCCTTGACCGTGGCGGCGCAGCTGCTGGTGTCGCTGCTGCTGCTCACCTTCCTCTTCGGCGGGAAGGGCGAGTCCACCGGGACCGGGCCGCTGGCCTACCTGGTGACGGACTTCGGCGCCCTGTTCAGCCGCGGTGTCCAGGACGTGGGCCAGTACGCGATCCCGGCCCCCCTGACGGACGGCATCCGGCTGCTCCTGGTGTCCGGGGTGCTGGTGATCGGGCTGCTGGTGGACCTGCTGGCGGTGACCCTGCGCACGGCCGCCGCGGCCGGGCTGCCGCTGCTCGCGCTGTACTCGGTGGCCGCCGGCCTGTCGGACGGGGGCGGGGCCTCCTGGCTCTCCTTCCTGCTGGCGGGTTCCGGCTACCTGATGCTGCTGCTGGCCGAGGGCCGCGACCGGCTCGCGCAGTGGGGCCGGGTCTTCGGCGCGGCCCCGCGCGAGCGGGTGTCGGCCGCCTCCGGCCTGGGAGGCGGCGCGGGCGGGCAGGCGACGGCTTCGGTGCGCACCGGGCGGCGGATCGGCGCGCTGGCCCTGGGTGTGGCGCTGGCGGTACCGGCGGCCCTGCCCGCGCTCGGCGGCGGTTTGCTGGGGGCGCGGGGCGGCGACGACGGCGGGGCGGGCGGCGGGACGATCTCGGCGGTCAACCCGCTGGTGTCCTTGCAGGGCAATCTGAACGCGCAGGACAACCGGGTGGTGCTGCGGTACCGGACGGACAGCCCGCAGCAGGGCGAGCAGTACTTGCGCATCCTGGCGCTGGACGAGTTCAACGGGGTCAAGTGGGAGGCCTCCGGGCGGCCGCTGGTCGACGTCCCGAAGCGGATGCCCGTCCCGCCCGGGCTCGCCGAAGCGGTCCGGGCGGACGCGGCCGAGGTGCAGACCAGCATCTCCGCCGCGGAGGGCTACACCCAGCGCTACCTGCCCATGCCGTATCCGGCGACGGCCGTGGACATCGGCGGGAAGTGGCGCTTCGAGCCGGCCGGCCGGACGCTGGTCGGGGACCAGCTGGGCAACGACCGGTTCCAGAGCGTGCAGGGCGCCAGTTACCTGGTGCGCAGCCTGCTGCTGCGGCCGACGGCGCAGCAGTTGCAGAGCGCCCCGCAGCCGAATCCGGCGATCCGGGCCGAGTACACGAAGGTGCCGGACAATCTGCCGCCGGTGGTCGGCGAGACGGCCCGCGAGGTCACGCAGGGCTCGAAGGACGACTACACCCGGGCGGTCCGGCTCCAGGACTACTTCGCCGTGAAGGGTGGCTTCCGCTACAACACCCGGACGGCGTCGGGCACGGGTCCGGAGGCCGTCGGCCGGTTCCTCGCCGACAAGGAGGGCTTCTGCGTCCACTTCGCCTTCTCGATGGCGGCGATGTCCCGTTCCCTGGGCATTCCGGCGCGGGTCGCGGTCGGGTTCACGCCCGGTGAGAAGCAGCCGGACGGCAGCGTGAACGTGTCGATGCGCGACGCGCACGCCTGGCCGGAGCTCTACTTCGAGGGCGTGGGCTGGACGCGGTTCGAGCCGACGCCGCGGTCGGGCCTCACGGTGCCGGACTACTCACGTCCGCAGGCGCCGGCGGTCCAGCCGTCCGCGCCGGCGCCGCTGCCCTCGCAGGGCGCGGCCGAGCCGTCGGCGGCCCCGTCCACGAACGAGGACTGCCCGCCGGAGCTGAAGAAGCTCGGCGAGTGCGGCGCCGCGGCGCCGGATGGGAACACGGCTTCGGGTGACGGCGGTCCCTCGCCGGTGACGGTCCTCGGCTGGGTGGCCGCCGTGCTGGCGGTGGTGGGTCTTGTGCTGCTGCCGGTGCTGTGGCGCGGCCGGCTGCGGACCCGCCGCCTCGGGACCGGGGAGGTGTCGGCGGCCTGGCGGGAGCTGGGCGACGCCGCCTGGGACGTGGGCATCACCCCGGACGAGGCGCTGTCCCCGCGCCGGGCGGCGGCTCGCGTGGTGGAACTGGGCCGTCTGGAGCCGGATGCGGCCGCGGCCGTGCACCGGGTGGCGGGCGCGCTGGAGCGGTCCCTCTACGCGCCGCCGGGCGCGGAGGTCCCGTACGAGGCGCTGGCCGGGGACGTGCTGCTGGCCCGGGCCGGGCTGCTGGCGGCGGTGAACCGCCGTACGCGGCTGCGCGCCCTGCTGCTGCCGCCCTCCGCGGCGCGCGTGGGCTGGGAGGTCTCGGCCCGCTGGGCCGCGCTGGCCTCGGCGGTGTCCACCCGGCTCACGGACGCCGGCGCGCGGCTCCGGCTCCCGCTGCGGCGCGGCTGACGCCCCGGCCCCCGGCGGCCTGTCGGACCGGGCTGCCGGACCGGGCTGGCGGACGGCGGTGAGTGGCGGGGCCGACGCCCGGGCGTCAACCGCTGTGACGAGAAGAAACGCCGGTGCGGCGAGGCTCGATCCCCCCGAGCCCCGCCGCACCGGCGTTGTGTGTCACCGGGTTCCCATCCCCCTCCCGGCCCCCGGAAGGAGGTACCCGGTCCGCTCCGCAGCCCCGTGTCGGCGGTGCGGACCAGGCCTCCTGTCCGTTGCTCCCAGTCTGGCGTCCGCGCAGGTGGGAGGCATCCGTGCGGGTACTCATCTCCGTGCCTAGGTACGGATACTCAGTCGCCGCGGCGGGCCCCACCAGTTGTACGGGCCGCCGTGCCCGCGCGGCACCGCCGACCGGGGGTCGCGGAGCCGGACGGGCCCGCCTGGGCGGTCAGCGGTTGCCGCTGACCCGGCCCCGCAGCAGCAGCGACAGCGCCGAGTGGACATCGTCGAGGGACCGCTCGCTCTGGAACGACTGCCAGTCCAGAGCGGCCACCAGCACCATCCCGACCAGCGCGGCCGCGGTGAGCGGAACGTCGATCTCACCGCTCAGCTCGCCCCGCTCGACGCCCTCCCGCAGCACCGTCTCCACGACCGCCACCGCCTCCTGCCGGACCACCATGAGCGTGGACTGCCAGGTCCGGTTGGTCCGCCACAGTTCGGCGACGTACAGCTGGGTGAAGGCCGGGTACCGGTCGATGAAGACCAGGCCCGCCCGGATCATCGCGTCGAGGGACTCGACGCGGCTGCCGCCCCGGGCCTCGGTCTCCTGCGCCGCCGTCCGCAGCGAGACCGTGAGCAGTCCGACGCCGTGCCGCAGCAGCTCCTCGAAGAGGTCGTTCTTGCTGGCGAAGTTGTAGTAGACGGTGCCCTTGGCGACACCCGCCCGCTCGGCGATCTCCTCGACCGTGGTCGCGGAGAAACCCTGTTCGGCGATCAGGGTGACGGCCGCTTCGTAGAGCTTCTGCCGCGTGGCCTGGCGCCGGCCGCCACCCGCGGCCGTACCGGTGCTGCTGCTTTCCATGGCGCTGATTCTCACAGGTCGCACTTCTTTCACAGGCACGGTTCTCACCGGCACGGTTCTCACGGGCACGGTTCAGAGGCTCAGTTCCGGGTGCAGCCGGTCCATCGTCCACACCTGCTTGCCGCGGGCGGCGAGCGCGGTGAGGGCGAGGGCGCCCGCAGTGAAGGCGGCCAGGACGGCGCAGCCCTGCCAGACGGGGGTGAGGTCGCCGCCGGTGATGAGTTTGCGCAGGCCCTCGACGACGTACGACATCGGCAGGTACGGGTGGACGGCGTTGAAGAAGTCCGGACTGGTCTCGACGGGGTAGGTGCCGCCCGCCGAGGTCAGCTGGAGCATCAGCACGGCGAGGACCAGGATCCGCCCGGCGGCCCCGAACTTGGCGTTGAGCCACTGGACGATGGCCGCGAAGCAGCCGGTGACCAGCATCAGGAAGGCGACGGTGAGGGCCGGGCGGGCCATCTCCAGGCCCAGGCCCCAGTGGAGTACGGACATCAGCGCGCCCACCTGGAGGACGCCGAGGCCCGCCACGGGCAGCCAGCCGGCGAAGGCGATCCGCCAGGGTGAGGCGCCGGAGGCCAGGGCGCGCCGGTTCATCGGGGCGATCAGCATGTAGGCGACCATCGCGCCGACCCACAGCGAGAGCGGGATGAAGTACGGGGCGAAGCCGGTGCCGTAGTTGGGCGCCTTGTGCAGCGACTGGTTGGCGAGCTGCACCGGGTCGGCCATGACCTGGGTGCGGGCGTCGCGCTGCTCCTTGTCGTAGTCGGGAATCTTCCCGGCGCCGTCGTGCAGGCCCCCGGCGAGCTCTCCGCTGCCGTCGACGAGCTTGAACATGCCGCCGTCCAGGGTGTGCGCGCCGGCGCCGAGCTTGCCGACGCCGGCGTCGATGCCGGCGGAGCCGTTGGTGGCCTTGCCGAGGCCGGTGTGCAGCTGGGCCATCCCGGTGGCGACCTTCTGGGCGCCGGTGTTGAGTGCGTTGACCTTGGCGACGGCCGCGTCGAGGTCGGCGGAGAGACCGGGAGCCGCCACGACGAGGTCCCGGGCCTTCTTCTCCAGGTCCGTCAGCTGGGTCCGGAGCTTGCCGACGTCACCGTTCGTGTTCTTGACCAGCGTGTCGACGTCCCCGGTGAGCTCGGCGGCCTCGGCCATGTCGTCCCTGATCCACTTCAGGTCGGAACAGGAGGCCAGGTGCGGCTCGGCGCCCACGGTGACGCAGTGCTGGGTGTAGTACGCGTCCGCGCGGGTGGAGGCCTTCTTGGCGGCGGATGCCGCGCGCGGGGCCTTCTCGGCGAACGCGCCGAGGTGGTTGTTCACCACCTTGGCGGTGTCCGCGACCAGCTCGGCGGTGTCCGCCAGGTTCTTGGGGTCCTTGACGAAGGGGCGGGCCTTGGACGCGGCGCCGTTGACCTTGTCGGCGAGGGTCTGGGTGCCCGCCGCGACGTCCCTCGTGCCGGTCTCCAACTGGCCGGCGGCCGAGTTGAGCTTCTTCAGTCCGCCGGCGAGCTCGCCGGTCTTCTCCTTGGCGGTGTCGAGGCCGTCCGCGAGTTGCTTGGCTCCCTCCTGCGCCTTGCCCGCGCCGTCCTTGAGCTTGTCGGCGCCGTCGGCGGCCTCGGCGGTCTTGTCGTGCAGGTCGGAGAAGGAGACGAAGATCTTGTCGAGGAAGCCCCTGGAGGCGTTGGCGGAGGCCGCCGAGCGGACCTCGGCGAAGACGGTGCGGGAGATCGAGCCGACGACGTAGTTGTTCGAGTCGTTGGTGCGGACCTGGAGGGCCCCGGTGGTGGGGTCCTCGCCGGAGCTGGAGGCGATCTTCGCGCTGAAGTCGGCGGGCATGGTGAGGGTCAGGTAGTACGTCCCGTCCTCCAGGCCCTCGGCCGCCTGCTCGGCGCTCACCTCGCGCCAGTCGAAGGTCCTGCTGTCGCGGAGCTTCTTGGTGATCTCACCGCCGGCGTCGAGGCGCTTGCCGTCGACGGTGGCGCCCTGGTCGGAGTTGACGAGGGCGACGGGCACCCGGTCGAGGCGGCTGTACGGGTCCCAGAAGGACCAGAGGTAGAGGGCTCCGTAGAGCAACGGCAGCAGGAGCAGCGCGACGAGAGCGGCCCTGGGCAGCTTCCCCCGCCCGAACCGCTTGAGCTCAAGCGCGGCGAGCTTCGGTGAACGCATCGTCCGCCCCCTTCGTGTCGTCCTCGTCGGTCGTGTCGTGGCCGGCCGGGCCGCTGTCGCCCGGGCCGTTGCCGGCGGCGTCCCGGTCGGCCGGGCCGCCGTCGGCCGGGGCTTCTTCGGCCGTCTCAGCGTCGGCCGTGTCCGCGTCGGCCGTCTCTTCGTCAGTCGCGGCGGTCTCGACTTCGTCGGCCGGGTCGTCGGCCGGGGCGTCGCTTCCGGTGGTGACGGTCCTCAGGACCGTCACGTCCTCGGGGGCCTCGCTGCACACCGCGATCACGGTGGTCCCGCGGGCGGCGACCGAGCGGAGCAAGGACCAGGCCTCGACGCGTTCGGCGTCCGACAGCTTGAGATCGAGGTCGTCCAGGGCCAGCAGCCGCGGGGATCCCAGCAGCGCGATGGCCACGGACAGCCGTACGCACTCCAGGCGCTCCAGATCGCGTACGGAGGTCCGCGGGCCCTTGGGCAGCGCCTCCAGATCCAGCCCCGTGGCGGCCAGCGCCGCGTCGATGCGGGCCCGGCGGGCCCGTCGGGCGGCGCGGGGGCGGAGCAGGGCGCGGATCGGGGCGCCGTAGTGGCGCTGGAGCAGTTCCCCCTCGCGCAGTTGCTCGGCGACGGTGAGGGCCTGGTCGAGCTCGTTGACGCCGCTGACCGGTCCGAGAGCGGCGATCCGGCGGACCGCGGCCATCTTCTTCGGCAGCCGGTGCCCGCCGATCTCGGCGTGGCCCTCGGTGGGCTTCATCCGGCCGGTGAGCGCGAGGAGCAGGCAGGTCCGCCCGGTGCCGGAAGGGCCTTCGAGCGCGATGAGCGATCCGGGCTCCGCGTCGATGCCGACGCCTCTGAAGATCCACCCCCGTGGGCCCTTGAGTCCGAAGTCCTCGGCTTTGACGGCCGCGCCGTGCGGGCTGTCCACGCCATCCCCTCCCTTTTGAACTGACCGGTCAGTTCAAAAACTAGCATCCCTCGGCGCATCAGGCCCGCAGAAGGGGGCAGTTGCCCGGAAGGAGAGGACGAAAACGCAGGTCAGCGTGATTGTCAGTGGGCACCGTCACGATGAATACGGATGCACGTACCGACAGGAGGTTCGTCATGGCCACACCGTCCCCGTCCCCTGTCCACCCCGTCCTGCGGCGGTCGATGGGCTCACCGGCCGCCCTCGACCTGCTCGCCAAGGCCCGCAGCGGTCTGGCCGAGGCCGCCCGGCTGAACCGGCCCAATGAGCGGTACGCCACCGCCCACCTGGCGGCGCTGCGCACGGCGGCCGCCGTGCTCGCCGCGCGCGGCCGCCCCGAACCGGCGAACCAGCGGCGGCGGCCCCGGATCCGCAGCGCCTGGGAGGTACTGCCGGAGATAGCGCCGGAGCTGGCCGAGTGGAGCGCGCTGTTCGCCTCCGGCGCCGAGCGGCGGGCGCGGGCCGAGGCCGGGATAGCGGATGCGGCCAGTGGCCGCGACGCCGACGACCTGGTGCGCGCCGTCTCCATGTTCCTGCGCCTGGTGGAGCGGATGCTGGCGCTCCAAGCCCTGCCGCAGCCACGCCCGGAGCCCGCCGACGCGGGGTGAGCTGCGCGGCTGCGGAAGGCCATAGGGTGGGGGCAGGGGCGGGGCAGCACCGCTCACCCCCTTATCCCTACCGCGTCGAGGAGCCATCAGCCGTGTCGGACACTTCCCGCCCCCGCGCCTCCCTCCGCACCGCTGTGGTGTGGGAGGTCCTCAAGGAGGCACTCGACCGCCGGGTGAAGGCGACCGGGCGGGATGTGCTGGACGTGCTGGACACCGGTGGCGGCACCGGCAAGTTCGCCGTGCCGGTGGCCCGTCTCGGCCACCGGGTCACCGTGGTGGACCCCAGCCCGAACGCGCTGTTCGGGCTGGAGCGCCGGGTCGCCGAGGCGGGTGTCGCCGACCTCGTACGCGGCGTTCAGGGTGACGCGCAGGGCCTGTTGGAGGTCGTCGACCGCGAGGCGTACGACGTGGTGCTCTGCCACGGCGTGCTGGAGTACGTGGACGACCCGGCCGAGGGGGTGGCCAACGCGGTCGCGGCTCTGCGCCCGGGCGGCACCCTCAGCCTGCTGGGCGCCGGCCTCGGCGGCGCCGTACTGGCCCGCGCGCTGGCCGGGCACTTCACGGAGGCCCGTACCGCCCTGACCGACCCGGCCGGCCGCTGGGGCTCCGGCGACCCGATGCCGCGCCGCTTCACCGCCGAGCAGCTCGGCGAGCTGGTCGCGGGGGCCGGTCTGGCCGTCGGCGCGGTGCACGGGGTCCGGATCTTCGCCGACCTCGTCCCGGGCGTCCTGGTCGACACCGAGCCGGGCGCGGTGGAGGCGCTGCTGCGACTGGAGGAGGCCGCGGCGGAGCTGCCCGCCTTCCATGCGGTGGCCACGCAGTTGCACGTCCTGGGCGAGAAGCGGGCCTGATCTGCGTTCTTCCGCGACGGAGTCGGCCGCAGACCCTCCGATCCTGCCCTCGGCCCCGTATGATCGGGGCAGTGACCGGCATGGTGGACGGGCCAGTGGGGAATAAGCGCCTCAGTGGCCGCTGCCGCGGTGGTCCGGAATCGCGCATGGTTTTGCAGACTGTGTCTTTTGGGCCTTGTCTTTTTGGAACGTGGCGTTGAGGGCGGGTATCACGGGGGCGATTCCCCGCCTATCCTGAAGGGGACCCCTGGTCGCTACCCCCCGCGACCGACGGATGAGGAGGACTCCCGTGCCGCTCTCGGAGCACGAGCAGCGAATGCTCGAGCAGATGGAGCGAGCGCTGTACGCCGAAGACCCCAAGTTCGCGACAGCGCTTGAGGGAAGCGGACTGCGTACGTACACCCGGCGACGGGTCTACCAGGCAGTCGCGGGCATTGTGGTGGGTATCGCGCTCCTCATGACCGGTGTGATCGTGCCGAACGTACTGTGGGTCAGCGTGGTGGGATTCCTCGTCATGCTCGGCTGCACGGTGCTCGCGGTCACCGGTTGGCGCAAGGCACCCAAGCCCGGCGAGCAGCCCGTCTCCGGCAGTGAAGGCGGTTCGGCCCACGGCCGGAACCGGCAGCGTCGGTCGATGATGACCCGTATCGAGGAACGGTGGCAGCGCCGCCGTGACGAACACGGGCAGTAGGCCCCGTACAACGTGAGTGGGGGGACGGCCGCCGACGGCGGC